>JACZKS010000030.1 GCA_014859895.1 Rhodospirillales bacterium | reverse complement strand
GCGTCGAGCCGGCCGCCGTCCGCGGCGGCGGCGCAGCGCCCGAGGATCGCCTCCGGCGCGCCCTTGAGAAAGATGCGCCCGCCGTCCCCGGCGTTGAGCGTCGCCATGAACTGGTTCTCGGACTCGAAGGGAAGGGCGTCGAGGCGCGCGGAACTGGCCCTTAGCGCGTCGACGTCCTGGCCCAGCTTGGCGGCCGCGGTCAAGAGCGCGCCCTCGGTCGGGTCGCCGGAAATCCGCCACTGCCCGTCGGCCTGGGCCAGCGAGGCCTCGTTGCAGAGCGCGCCCGCCCGCAGCAGGTCGCCGATGCCGCCCGGCGGTTCGGCGACCGGCGCGCCGTCGCGAAGCAGTCCGCCCTTGGGCTCGTAGCCGACGCCCGACACCGCGAAGGCGCCCAGCGCCGGCGTCCATAGCGCCTGCACCGTCATCTCGTTGCGCGTCAGCGTGCCGGTCTTGTCCGAACAGATGACCGTCGTCGAGCCCAGCGTTTCGACGGCGGGCAGCTTGCGCACGATGGCCCGGCGCGCCGCCATACGCTGCACGCCGATGGCCAGCGCGATGGTGACGATCGCCGGCAGCCCTTCGGGAATGGCGCCCACCGCCAGCGCCACGGCGAAGATGACGGTTTCGCGAAGCGCGGTCAGCCAGTCGACCCCGGTTTCGATGACCGCCCGCCAGGTCCCGATCGCCAGCATCGCCAGGGCGATGGCGATGATGGCCAAGGAGATGGTCATGCCGATGCCCGCCAGCGCCCGGGTCAGCGGCGTCTCGAGGTCGGTGGTTTCCTTGAGCAGGGTGGAGATGCGGCCGAGCTCGGTCTCGGCTCCCGTCTCGACCACCACCGCCGTTCCGGTACCGTAGGTGACCAGGGTCCCCCCGAAAACCATGCAGGTGCGATCCCCGATGCCCGCTTCGGGCGGGTTCGGCGCCAGTTGCTTCTGCGTCGGAACCGATTCCCCGGTCAGCGCCGCCTCCTCGACCTGCAGGCTGCGCATCTGCGTGAGGCGCATGTCCGCCGGCACCTTGTCGCCGCTGGCCAGCATGACGACGTCGCCGGGCACCAGGTCGGCGGCCGGGATGGTGACCTTGCTCCCGTCGCGCATGACGGTGGCGTTTTCCGGCACCATCTGCGACAGCGCCTCGATGGCCTTGCCGGCCTTGAATTCCTGGACGAAGCCGATCAGCGTGTTCAGCACGACGACGGCCAGGATGACCAGGCCGTTCTTGGTCCCGTCGGTGGGATCGACGGCCATCGCCACCGCGGCCGAGACGATGAGCACCCAGATCAGCGGGTTGTTGATCTGGCGCCACAGCAGGTCCAGCGCGCCGTCGCCCTTGCCGCGGGGGATGAGGTTGGGGCCGTGTTCCGCGAGGCGCCGCCGGGCTTCCTCCTCGGAAAGGCCTTCGGGAGCACTCGCCGTCTGCGCGATCACCTCTTCGGTGGATTGGGAATGCCACGGTCTGGAAGAAAGCGCGCCCGCTGTCGGCGCCGCTGTCGGCGAATTCATGTTCACGTTGCACCCATCACGACTGGCCAGGAAAGGTCACCGGGATGGTCTATCGAATGACCAACCATCCCGGTGGTTAGACGAGGCCTAGGGGGGGACTTCCCAGGGAATCGCAAGTATCTCTTCTTGTTTCACCGCACATGAGGGTCTTTGGGGGGGATGCGGCGGGATCACTCTGCGCTTGCCAGAAGGCCGAAAAAAGCAGATTATTTGGCTACATAAGTTCGAAAAAACCTGCGAATGGCGATGGCCGGCCGTTTGAACTACAAGCAGCTCAACTACTTCTGGCGCGTCGCCAAATCCGGCAGCGTGGCGCGGGCGGCCGAACACCTGCGCCTGGCGCCGCAGACGATCAGCGGCCAGATCGCCACCCTCGAGGAAGCCTTAGGCACCGAGCTTTTCCGCCGCAGCGGCCGGAAGCTGGAACTGACCCCGGCCGGGGAACTGGCGCTGTCCTATGCCGAGGACATCTTCCAGATCGGTGGCGAGCTGGAGGAAGTCCTGCGCAACCGGCCGGGCAAGGGCGATGTGCTGTTCCGCGTCGGCGTGGCCGACGTGGTGCCGAAGTCGATCGCCTACCGCCTGCTGGCCCCGGCGCTGACCCTTCCCGTGCGGGTGCGCGTGGTCTGCCGGGAGGACAAGCTGGAACGGCTGTTCGGCGAACTGGCCATCCACAAGCTCGACCTGGTCATCGCCGACCGGCCGCTTCCCGCCGGCCTCGGGGTCAAGGGCTACAACCACGCGCTGGGGCGCGCCTCGATCGCCTTTTTCGGCGCGCCCGCGCTGGTCGCGCGGTACCGCGACGGCTTTCCGCAATCCCTGCACGGCGCCCCCCTGCTGATGCCCGGCGACGGCGCGGCGATGCGCGGCGCCATCGTGCGCTGGTTCAGCGAGCATAAGATCGAGCCGCGCGTCGTCGGCGAGTTCGACGACGCCGCCCTGATGGAGGCGTTCGGCAAGGCCGGCGCCGGCATCTTCCCGGCCCCGGCCATCCTGGCCGACGAGATCCGCACCCAATTCGACGCCGACGTCATCGGGCGGGCCGAGAACGTGGCGGCGAAGTACTGCGCCATCTCGGTCGAGCGGAAACTGACCCATCCGGCGGTGGTGGCGGTCAGCGAGGCGGCGCGCAAGCACCTGTTCGTCGAGGAAGGCGCGCCCACCCCGCAATAGGCGGGACAGGATACGGGAGTCTTTATACCGTCATTCCGGACACGACTTTCCTCCAAATCTCTGATTTGGAAAGGAATAGTCCGAGATCCGGAATCCAGCCCCCTTCTCCGCATGCGGCACAGCCCTCGATTCCGGATCGCAAGACTCGCATGCCGGTGCCCAAAAAATGACGCTTCGTGTCCCCTTCGGGCAGGCGAAGCTCTCAGTGCGCAGTGGTGGGGTCCTTAAAGAGTTCTATGCGAATGCTGGTGCTTTGAAATGTTTCTGATAAATTTGCTCCGCCATCCTCGCGTATTGACTTGAATGGTAGCTCTTAAACTCGAAATCATTGAGCCCATGGAGTGCTATCTTGAGACTCTCAAAGTCTATTTTGTGACCGGCCTGGATTAAGAGACGAAGTGTGATGAGAAAGCTATTGACATAGGTGACCGCGAGCAAGCGGTCCTTCACTTTAGCGTCTGGTGTCCAGCGAGCACCGTCGACGTTGGCCTTAACCGCACTGAGGAATGCATTGATCGCGCTAGTGGCGAACTGCAAGTATGCTTCCCGGCCTTGTTCGGAGTTTCCCCCGGCAATTTGTTCCTTCTCGGGATGAACGAATAACTTGAATAGAGAATCCTCACCGCCGAGCTTTATAAGTGGCCCTAAGCCATAGCTCACGATGGAACTCGTTCTCAGCTTCCCTTTATCAAAAAAGTAGTTCTCAACATGGCCTGCCAAGGGTCCGGTTTTGGCAAGACGTTGCATAATCTGGCGGCCGATCGCCGTTGGGCTGTAGGGGCTCAAAAAGACTTCAATCTCTTGCCGAAGTGGTGTCGGAGCTTTCGTCTGGTTTGCGTTTATTGACAAGAACAATGTTGCAGCGAAACGTTCTGCATCAGCAGTTGGTGTGCCCTCCGGATAGATAATTCCGGTCACAAGAAGATTTTGCTGATGTCGAAGTTTGGCGATCTTCGGATCGTCTTCCTTGGACTCATAGTAAGAGTAAAGCCGATGCTGGCCATCAATCAGGCCGATTGAATTTGCCCTCAATGGCAAACGTATCTTCACCGCCTCTGTACTGCTCAGCTGAGTGATGTCAGCAGTCTTGCCGTTGGGGAGTTCAGGATAGACGTCTGATGGCAAGGTCGCGATGAGATTGTTTACGAAAACCCGCTTCTCTGCCTTAAGTGTCTTACGAATTGCTTCTATTTTGGGGCCTTGGAGCATTCTCTGGTAGGCTTGATATGATCCCCTCCAGCCATCCCGCCGGAGGACATAAGTTCGGCTGAGAAGCGCTGCGGCGTCAGCATAGAACGAAACGACCCTATATCCCGACGGGAATCCAGAGGCGGACTCCGGAAGAATTGACCCGTCATACGTTGCGGACTGAGATTTTTTCGGGAAAATGCCATTCTTTGCTACGTTGGCCGGGTCAATTTGGAGGAAATCCAACATCTCATTCATAGCCGATACCTTGACGATGCTGGCTAATTTCTCAAAATATTTTAGGAACGGAAAATCTAGATATATGGGCTCATCTACATTATTTTTTAAAGTATCAGGCACGTGATTTAATGAGCAGTAGACAATTTTTACGATATATTTATCCTCGTGGAATGAATCGCCAAGTCTCTTGTCAAACGTGCTGGATTTCTCACGCAAATAAGCTAAAAACGCCTTTTGGTTAGCCGCAATTTTAGAAAAAAGTATCTTCTTCTTCTTTGCGTGATCAGTAACGTCAGACGATTGAGACGTTGTGTACTCAAGGAGAAGGAGTATGTTCTCGTACAGGAAGGCATCGTCAAACTCGCCAGCTTGACCAGTGATTTCGATTTCGACTTCCGCAATTTCCACTACGCGCTCAAAACCCATATTTCGGAAAATAGACCGGGCTGAGCGAATATGAGCGTTTTTTATCCTCCGATTCTTGCGCTCTTCGGCACTCAGTTTCTTCTTTTTCCGCTTCTTAGGCGCCATTTGTTCCCCCCAATGACGACTGCTGCTATTCCGCCGCCGTTTTCCACTCCGTTGGAATGGTGGCAACGCGTTCCCCTGTTTTTGGTTTTCGGACGGGTTCGCCTATCGGGCGCGTTATCAGCCGCCCAGCGTGATGTTCGGCAAGGCGATGGCGAGCCAATTCAATATACCTGCTGCTCTGGTCAATCCCTATGCCGCAGCGTCCGTGCTTTGCAGCAGCTATAACGCTGGTTCCTGTTCCTACGAACGGATCAAGCACGGTATCCCCGACTTCGGTCAACGCCAGTATGCATCTCTCCACTAATTCGCTGGGAAATTGGCAGGGATGGATCGTTTTTTCAGGGTGGTTGGCCTTCACATTCGGGATATCCCAAACAGGGGTGCCAAAGAACTCAGCTTTAGGCTCGAATATCCAGAAATCACTTGGATTTTTGCCTTTCGGGTTCCCACTTGGACGGCCCGCCTTGTCGCCACGAGCTTGCGAGTGGCGCTTGCCAGGGTACAACTGCGGAACTCTGACGGCCTCCAAGTTGAAGTGATACTGCTGCGATTTAGTGAACCAAAGTAAGGTTTCATAGCGTCCGGAAAATCGTTTAGTGGCGTGGAGACCGAAATTGAAGTGCCAGATGACCCGATTGCGAAGATGAAAACCCTTGTTGGTGATAATTTTATAGAAAAAGTAGTCTAACGGGAATAGCTCGCCATTGCTAATATGGTTTCCTACCTGCCAGCAGAGGTGTCCATCCGCAGTAACTTTTTGGCACGCTTTCTCGATTATGGGGTCAAGCCATTCCATATATTCCGGCAATGAACGCCGTCGATCCCGCTCATACTCCTTTCCGATGTTATAAGGTGGTGAAGTGATGACGAGGCGGCATGACTCATCAGCGATCGTGTCGAGCATAGCTAATGCGTCGCCTTCCAAGAACTGGTGGCGCGACTTACCATTTGTGATGCCGTTCTTTTTCGATGGCACTTGTCGTTTCCCCCGCCTAATCGACGCAGATTGTATGTCCATCGGGACCATCTTGCACAGACCTTTTGGCCCACAAGATTAACTTGGCTGACGGCGCGACGACGCCGCCCTGATGGAGGCGTTCGGCAAGGCCGGCGCCGGCATCTTCCCGGCCCCGGCCATCCTGGCCGACGAGATCCGCGCCCAGTTCGACGCCGACGTCATCGGTCGTGCCGAGAACGTGGCGGCGAAGTACTGCGCCATCTCGGTCGAGCGGAAACTGACCCATCCGGCGGTGGTGGCGGTCAGCGAGGCGGCGCGCAAGCACCTGTTCGTCGAGGACGCCTAGCCCGCCCCGCGATAGGCGAGACCAGGTAGCGGACTCATTTTCCCGTCATTCCGGACGTTAGGCGAGCCCGGTGCCCGAAGGAGCACCGGCATGCGAGCCTTGCGATCCGGAATCCAGACCATCTTCTCCACGCGATGTGGCCCTGGATTCCGGATCACGGACTTTCCTTTCCAAATCAAAGATTTGGAGGAAAGTCGTGTCCGGAATGACGGTATAACCCTACTTCGATGGGTGGCCGTGCCCGGGGTCGTTGCGGAACGCTTCGTAGTGCTGCCTGAGCAGGCTCTTCCCATAGTCGTTGCCGTTGGGGGTCCTCACCACCGTATGGATGTGGTTGCGCGTCGGGGTGCCGCGCGGCCCGTCGAGCGCGATGGGACCCTGGTGGTCGAACTCGATGAGCACGACCGGGCTCATGATCCGGTAATAGAAGACGTCGTCGGCGCCGGTGCCGCCGATCCACGCGAAATGCGTTTCGTCCAGGTGGGCGCGGACTTCGTCGAGCTTGATCTCGGCGTGGCCGTCCCGGATGTTGCCGGCATAAAGCCCGATCAGCTCCATCAGGCCGTCCTGCTGCGCCGGGCTCAACCGGTCGGCCCGAAGTCCCGCGTAGGGGATGGTGACGTTGTCCTTGAACATCTCGGCTTGGTTTTCCGACCGGCCCTCCTTCGCGCCGATCACCGCCGCCTGCCGCTGTTCGGGGGTCAGCGATTGCATGAACGCCAACCCCTTTTCCTGTTCAAGCTCGAGGATGGAGGTTCCGGCATAGGTCCCCGACGCCGCCTTGACGGGTTCCGATCCCATGAAGGTCGGCGTCATCACCACCTGGTCGCCGAGCACGAAATAGTTGATGACCAGATGGTGGCCGTCGATCTGCCATCCCCACGGCTCGGTGGCCGACGGCTCGCCCATGACGGTGAACCAGTAAAGGTGCTCGCCGTACTCGTTGAAGTTGGAGACCAGCTCGGCCAGATGATGGTTGAGCCGCATGATGTCCCGCGACGTCCGGTATCCCCGCTCGCTGAGCGAGGCGCGCAGCAGGGCATGGGCCTTTTCCCGTTGCTCAGGGCTCATCTCGCCCAGCGACACCCCCTGGCGCGGGAAGCGGTGGATGTTGGCCCAGTTGCGCCATTCCGAATCCTCGACGGCAAACAGCATCTTCCCGCGCAGATCTTCATCCAGCGACCCGATCAGGTCGCGCGCGGCATCGGCGACCGGCGCCGTCGACACGCCCGTCCCGGCGATCCCGTACAGGCCTGTCTTAGGCGTCCCGTCCGTGGTGACGCCGACGAAGGGTTCGGTGGGCGCGCCCCGCGCCATCCCGCCAGGATTAAAGCCGCCCTGCTGTTGCGCCGCAGCCTCGCCAGCCAAGACGGCGATCATGACCGGAAGTCCCAGAACCATCCCAAGCCGCATGGGGACACTCCTCTGTCTCAGCCTTGCCGCTCCAGGCTAAGAGGCCAATGTTTCCCGCGTGTTTCCCAAGAAGATGCGAATTATAGCCATTTGTAACAAGGGCATCGCTTCCAGGGCGTCCATGGTGGGGTAGAAGGAGGAAGACCGCGCCAGCCTGCTTCACTGTCCTCGTATTACAACCGATAGTTGATTTATCCGTGACGGCCGTCCTCTTATCGAGAGTGGTTTTGCCAATGGTTGACATGCGACGTAACATGTTGTCACACGATCGAATAACTTCTTGAAACGACTCACAAAAACTGAAATCAAACCGAAACATATCGGGGGCATATTGCTGCCGCCCCACGTACGGCAAATGCTCCACTGACCGCCGTCACTCGGGCATCATCGGTTGTATTAATTGAAATTGAGGGAAGACAAATGAATCTCGCCACTTACAGAATTTCAACGAAAGTTCTCGCCGTCATCCTGTTCCTTGGCGCCGTTGCGGCCGGAATCGCAACGCTGGGGGTCACCGCCCTCAGCCAGTTGAACGATGCCGCGAACAGAATGGAGATCTCCAACCATGAGGCCGTGCTGGGCGCCCGAATGCGTCAGAGCGTCATCGCCATGAACCGCGCGGAATACCGGATTGCCGCCAATCCCTCGGCGGAAAACATGGCCGAAGCCGTGAAGATTCTCGACGAGGAAATCGCCCGACTGGACCAGGTCATCGCCGAAAGCATGGCAACCGCCGGGGCACAACGAAAAAGGCTCCTGGAGAACCTGAAGGAGAAGTACGCGAGCTACCGGAAGGAACTGGAGAGCACGGTGGCGACGGCCAAAAAAATATCGGGCTCGGTCAATCTGAGCGACCAGCAGAAGCTCGTCTTTGAAGACGTCATGCGAAGCCGGCCGGTGGCCAACGCATTCGACGCTTCGGCCAGGGACTACGTCAACTATGTCGTCGAGGTCTCCAACAACCAGTCGGCCGAGGCGACCGAAACTTACAACACCGTCAGTTTCTGGATGATCGTCGGTGCCGTCGTCGGCATTCTGGCGGGCCTCCTCCTCGGTCTCGTGATCTCGACCAAGGGCATCGTCAATCCCATTCGCAAGATCGTCGCGTGCCTGGCGCACTTGGCGGAGGGAAAGCTTGAAATCGACGTTTTCGGCACGGACCGTAAGGACGAGATCGGCGATATCGCCAAGACGACCCTCGTCTTCAAGGAAAACATGATCCGCAACAAGCAGATGGAGGAAGAGCAGCGCAAGGCCCAAGAGGCGCAGGCGGAGCGGGCCCGGCGGGTCGAGGATCTTTGTGAGAAGTTCGACGCCACATCCTCGGAAGCCGTACGGTCGGTTGCCTCGGCGGCGACCGAACTTCAAGGTTCCTCGGAAGCCATGAGCGCGACGGCCGAGCAAACCACGCGCCAGTCGGCGGCCGTGGCCGCCGCGTCGGAGCAGGCCTCGGCCAACGTGCAGACGGTGGCCTCGGCGGCGGAAGAGCTGACCAACTCCATCTCAGAGATCAGCCGCCAGGTGTCGCAAGCCTCGCAGATCGCCTCGGGTGCCGTGCGCCAGGCGGAGGATACGAACGTCAAGGTGCAGGGCTTGGCCCAGGCCGCCCAGAAGATCGGCGAGGTGGTGGCGCTGATCACCGACATCGCCGAGCAGACCAACCTTCTCGCGCTCAACGCCACCATTGAGGCGGCCCGCGCCGGCGACGCCGGCAAGGGCTTCGCCGTGGTGGCTTCCGAGGTCAAGAACCTGGCCAACCAGACGGCCAAGGCGACAGACGAGATCGGGGCCCAGATCACCGGTATCCAGACCGCCACCCGCGAGGCGGTTTCGGCCATCGAGGCCATCGTGAAGACGATCTCGGAGATCGATTCGATCTCGTCGTCCATCGCCTCGGCGGTCGAGGAACAGGGTGCGGCCACCCAGGAGATCGCCCGCAACGTCGAGCAGGCGGCAGCCGGCACCCAGGAGGTTTCCTCCAACATCGGCGGCGTGAGTGCGGCGGCCAACGATACCGGCATGGCGGCCGGTCAGATCCAAAACGCCTCGGCGGAATTGTCCCGCCAGTCCGAGCAGCTTCGCACGGAGGTCGAAAAGTTCCTTGCCAACGTGCGGGCGGCCTGACCGTCCATCGGCCCCGCGCCGCCTCGATGGTGGCGCGGGGACCGGCCGCCCCTAGCCGAGAGACGGAGATCCCCGGCAAATGGCCACTTCGGAGGCAATTATTCTGTGGCGGGCCGCTCACGTCGAGGCGAGGCAGCCTCCGACGGCGTTCAGCAGGTCTTCCTCGGAGAAGGGTTTGGGCAGGATCTTCCTGGCGCCGTACTGTTCCGCGATCCTGAGAAAATCGAGGTTGCGCGTGCGCCCGCCGCCGGAAATCGCGATGATCGGAAGGGTCGGAAAGTCCTGGCGCAGTTCGATGATGGTCTGCACGCCTTCCTTTTCCGGCATGATGATGTCGGTGATGACGACGTCGAACGGCCGCGAGCGTTGCAGCGAAATCCCCTGGGCCCCGTTCTTCGCCTCCTCCACCGCATGGCCGGCGGATTCGAGGATCTCCCGCATCGTGAACCGGGCCAGTTCTTCGTCGTCGATCACCAGGATGCGTGCCATGTCGACCTCTTGTGCTGGGCGAATCTACGTGCCGCTGACGGCGGCCCGCAGTTCGTCGCTGGTAAAGGGCTTGGCGAGGGTGGCGTCGGCGCCGAGCCGGCTGGCGAATTCCAGATAGGACATGTTGTGGGTCCGCCCGCCGCCGGATATGGCGATGACGCGCAGGTCCGGATAACCCCGTTTCAGTTCGATCACCGTCTCGATCCCTTCGCGGCCCGGCATGATGATATCGGTGACGACGACGTCGAAAGGCGTGGCCTTCTGCATGTCGAGGCAGGCATCGCCGGATGCCGCCTCCGACACTTCGTGGCCCATGGCCTCCAGCATCTCGCGCAGGGTGAAGCGGACAAGCTCGTCGTCGTCGACTATCAGAACGCGGGCCATGCGGTTTCATCCCCGGTCATCGGCAATCGGCCGCCATTATGTCCATAACGTTCGCACTTGCTTCCCGGCGGGTCAAACCAACTCTTTCCTCGCCGGAGGAAACCGGGCGTTTTGCAAAAAGGTCGATCCAAGTGTAGTCTGTTCCGCGCGTGGCGTCGATTTGCGCGGCACATAGGGGAAACGCGGCGATAACGGACTTCAGAAACGCGGAACAATGAAAAAAGCGCCCCCAACCACGATGCCCAAGGCGGGCGAACGCGAACGGTCGAAACAGAATCTCGTCGAACAGTATGGCGCCGGAATCCAGCAGTCCTTCCGGCGAATCTCGCTGATCGAGCTCTTTCCCAATCTGCGGTCGTTCCGCAAGCGCGCGCCGGGCCAGCTTCACGGACTGGCGGTCGCCATCCTCGACGAATACCTGTCGGCCAACGGCTGGTACGCGACCGTCGAGGACGGCGTCTACGACGTGACCTACGTCGGCCTTCCGAGGTCCTTCGCCGATCTCAAGCATGCCGCCATCCTCAAGGACATCGAACGGCAGATTCAGGAGCGGTTCGCCAAGACGTCCTCGAAAGCGGGGGCGCAGCTGTCGCACGAACTCAGCCGGCAGGATTTCGAGGCCATGCAGAACGGCCCCCGGCCGACGGTCGTGATGACCCTCGACGTCCCCGACATCCTGTTCGGCGCGCCGGGCGACGGGAAAATGCTTTCCAAGCGCATCGAGCGGACGGTCCGCGAAGTGCTGGAGGAGTTCCTGGCCATCAACGGGTTCTATACCCGGCTGTCGAAGGCGCAGATCCTGCTCATCTTCCCCGAGATCAGCCGCCCCCTCGCCCAGATGAAGCGGGACGCCATCGCCAACGAAATCACCCGGCGCCTGAACGCGGCGGGGACGGGAAAGGAGGATTCCGGGAAGGGCGGCGCCGCGGCGCGGGACCCGCGCGAGCCGGACGTTGCCCTGGCCTTCCGCACCAAGCCGTCGGCGGCGCTCGTCAATACCTGGAACCGGGCGGTGGCCGAGGCCGCCAGCAAGCGACGGCAATTCGACCCCGACGAGGCGAGGGCGATGCCCGCCGGATGGTCGTGGTCCTACCAGCCTCTCTGGCGCGTCCGCAACCGGCTGCTCACCGCGTACGTCCTTCGCGGCTTTTCGCCCGTCGCCGATGAATTCCGCGTAATCGCCAAGGACACCCCGACCAAGGAGATCCTGATCCAGACCGACATACCCGGGCCGGTGGACCTGCCGTTGTTGGACCTTGCGGTCCAAGACCTCCACCGCACGATGAACCAGGGTCGCCAGGCGATCATGATCGTGCCGGTCCGGTTCGCCACCCTGGATCGGACCAACCTGCGGACGCTCTATCTCCATATCATTTCGCAACTGCCGCAGGAGGCCCGGAAGTATCTGGTTCCCGAGATTGTCGGCGTGCCCGCGGACCTGGTTACCTTCCGGCTCGAGGAACGGATCAATCAGCTTCGTCCCTTCTCGCGGGCCATCCTCATCCGCGCCAGCCTCGCCGATCAGCGGTTCCGGCAATGGCGCAACCTCGGCCTTCATGCCGTCGGCATCGACATGAGCCAGTACCTGGGCTCGGAAGCGGACATCATGGCGGGCCTGGAGCAATTCGCGGCCGCCGCCGAGGACGCCAGGCTGCACACCTACGCGTACGGCATTCCCAGCCTGAGCCTGACCACGGCCACGGTGGTCAGCGGCATCGATTACGTCGGCGGCGACCTGATCGCCCCGCCGACCCGCCAGCCGCTGAAGGTTGCCGAGTTCGACACCGACATGCTCTATCCCGGAAACGAGTCGTTGGCCGCCGACGGTACCCCATGGCGAACCCCCTAGACGCGGAGATGCGCCTGCTGGGCTTGGTTCGCGAGGTCAACCGGCTGCTCGTCGCCGAAACCCGGGAAGAGGAGTTGTTCCCCCAGGTCTGCCAGGCGATCGTCCGGGAAGCGGGGGTTCCATCCGCCTGGGTCGGCTACCGGGATCGGATCGATGGCCACGGGATCACCATCACCGGCCGGGCCGGACCCATGGCCCCGCAGGCGCGTCACATCACGCCCGCCGCCGAAAGCGCGGCCGGGCGCGCGCTGACCGAAGGGAAAACCACCCTCGGCCCGTCGAGCCCGGAAACGACCGGCGAGGACCTGATCCTGCCCTTTGCCCTGACGGACGGCGCTTCGGGCGTCCTGGTGATCGCCTTTCCCGCCGACGCCTCGCCCGCGCCCGATACGATTTCCCTGCTCGAAGGACTGACCGCCCTGGTGGCGCGCTCGATCACGGATCGCAAGGCCGAAGTGGACCTGCGCCATGCCCAACGCGTCAGCGGAGTCTTCCTCCGGAAATTCGAAACCTCCCTGCTTTCCGCCGTCCAGGCGATGGCGGCGGCGCTGGAGAAGCGGGACCCCTACACCGCGGGGCACCAGCGTCGCGTCGCCACCCTGTCGATGGCCATCGGCCGGCACATCGGCCTGTCCGGCCACCGGCTGCAAGGGCTGCATATCGGCGCCCTGATCCACGATGTCGGCAAGATCCAGGTGCCGATTGAAATCCTGGCCAAGCCCGGGCGTCTGCGCGAGGAGGAGTTGAACCTGATCCGCATCCACCCGACAACCGGGTGGGAAATGGTTCAGGACATCGACTTTTCCTGGCCGATCGGCTCCATGATCCTCCAGCACCACGAACGCCTGGACGGTTCCGGCTATCCAAACGGCCTCGTCGGGGACGACATCATCCTGGAAGCCCGGATCATCGCCGTCGCCGACGTTCTCGAAGCCATGGCCGCGCACCGTCCCTACCGGGCGGCCCTGGGCATCGAGGCCGCGATCGAGGAAATCCGCTCCGGCCGGGGGCGGCTCTACGATGCGGCCGTGGTCGACGCCTGCCGCCAAGTGTTCGCGCGCCGGGGAGCGAAATCGCTGTTCATCGAAGAGACTTCCCCGCCGCCGTCCGCTGATGACGACTATGTTTGATATCAATACGTAGTTGGCACTTTAACAATAACTAAAGATGTTACGCCTCAAAAACATTTCGTAACCTCTTTTTCCGCGATCGAAATCATTCTGAAACATCTTGCCTGCTAGAGTCGCATCGGCGTTGCCTCGAGGAAAACGTGATGCGACGAGGATGGATATGACCCTGCGGCCTACCGGTACTTCGAAAAATTCCCTTTTCGTACCGGCTTGCCTTTTCCTCGTGGGATGCGTTCTTTCGGCCGGCCTGTCATGGCTTACCCTGGAAGTCGGACGATCCAGGGTGGAACACGAGGTCAAGGAGGAATTGCGCCTCCACCTCACCTCCATCGAAACCGGCCTTCGCGGCAATCTCTTCGCATTGGATGCTTTTGCCGCTTTCCTCGGGGCCGGCGAACAGGTGGGGCGATCCGAGTTCCAAAGCTTCGCCACGTCGCTGCTGCGCAGCCATGGGGGCATTCAAGCCATCGGGTGGGTTCCGCGCGTTGCGGGGGATGAAAGGCCCGCTTTCGAGGAGAAGGCGCGCCGGGACGGCATATCGGAAGGCGGCATCGCCGAACGCGACGGGCAGGGGCGGACGGTGGCCGCCGCCGAGCGCGGCGAATACTTCCCCATCCATTACGTCGAACCGGCGGCAAGTGACGCATCGTCGCTTCTTCTCGATCTCGGGTCGCCCCAGGCGCGCCTCGCCACCCTTCCGGAGGCCCGCGACACCGGCGAGGCACGGGCCGTGGATACGATCCTCCTTCCGCGGCAGCCGGAGGATCGACAGGGATTTACCGTCCTTCGGCCGGTCTACCGCCAGGGGACGCAGCCTCGCACCATCGAGGAACGCCGCCGGGACCTGGCCGGCTTCGCCGTCACCGTCCTGCGCGTCGGCGACATCGTGCGGCGGTCCATGGCCCCGCTGCATTCCGTGTCGCCGGACCAGGGGCACATGGAAGTCCGCATTTTCGACATGGCGGCCCCCGCCGGCCAACGGCTTCTCTATCCGAAGGGCGAGGCGGACGGCGATCCCGCCAGCCACGGCAGCGACCTTCGCGTCGAACGTTCGTTCGACGCCGCCGGGCGGCCCTGGCTTCTGGTGGCCTGGCCGACGGCGGCCCACGGCCGGCTCGGAACGTCCGCCCTTCCTTGGATGGTCCTGGCGGCCGGACTGGTGGCGACGATCCTCGTGGCCGGGTTCGTGCGGATGAAGGTGCGGCGCGCGGCCGAAAGGGTGGCGGCGGAACAGGCCTTGCGACAAGGCGAACGGCTCCTTCGCTCGATCCTGGACAACTCGCCCAACGAGATCACCTTGAAGAATGCCGATGGCCGGTACGTGATCGCCAACGCCGCCGCGTTGAAGCACTGGGGTATCGGGAAGGAACGGCGCTCCGGCGATCCGCTGCCGGACCTTTCCCCGACGGCCCCGGAACACCGCCGGGCGGCGGCGGAACATGAATGGGAAGTCATCGAAAGCCAATCGCCCATCGCCAAGGAGCGGGAATGGCCGGACCCGGCCGGCAAGCCGCAAACCCACATCGTCACCAAGTTTCCGATTCTTGACGACGGCGGAAAGGTCGTGTGGATCGGCTCCAT
The DNA here is from genome assembly GCA_014859895.1 of Rhodospirillales bacterium. Lineage (GTDB taxonomy): Bacteria > Pseudomonadota > Alphaproteobacteria > Rhodospirillales > Shumkoniaceae > Shumkonia. The sequence continues at coordinate 20,502 of JACZKS010000030.1, read as the reverse complement.
CTCGACCGACATCACGGCCCTCAAGCAGGTGGAACGGGAACTCCGCGATCGCAACCGCGCCTACCGGACGCTCAGTCGCTGCAACGAGATTCTCGTCCGGTCGGAAGACGAAGAGGCGCTGATCGCCGACGTCTGCCGCACCATCGTCGAAACGGGCGGGTATGCCGGTGCCGAGGTGGGCATCGCCGAAAACGGAGGGCGCGGGGCGTTGCGTTCGGTTGCCCGATGCGGCCGGGTCCCCGACGCCGCCAATATCCTTCAGATCCCTTGGGACGGCCCGGCCTGCCCGATCGTCGCGGCCGTCACCGCCCAAGCGACGGGGAACGAGGAGGCCGGCGGGGTCAAGTCCATGGCGACGTTCCCGATGTTTACCGGGGGCCGGGCGGTCGGGGTTCTCGCGGTGTGCAGCGACATGCACGGCACCTTCGGGAGGGAGGCGGTGGCCCTTCTCGAAGAACTCGCAGGCGACATGGCCTTCGGCATCGCGGCGCTGCGGGCCAAGGCCCAACACGAGAAGGCCGCGGTCGAGATGCGCAAGCTGGCCCGGGCGGTCGAGCAAAGCCCGGCGATGATCATCATGACCGATGCCCAAGGCACGATCGAATACGTCAATCCCAAGTTCGTCGAGGTTTCCGGCTACAGTGCGGCCGAGGCGGTGGGGGCGAAGCCCAGCCTGCTCCAGTCCGGCGAGACCGAAAGGGGGGACTACGAGTCCCTGTGGGCGGCCATCAAGGATGGCAGGGTGTGGCGGGGCCTGTTCCACAACAAACGGAAGGATGGCTCGCTTTTCTGGGGCGAGAGCGCCATTTCGCCGGTCTTCGACGGCGACGGCGGAATAACGCACTTCATCGGCATCCAAGAGGACGTCACCGAAAGGCTGGAGCAGGAGCGCCGCCTGCGGCACGCCGACAAGATGGACTCGCTCGGCAATCTGGCCGGTGGGATCGCCCACGATTTCAACAACATGCTGCTGCCGATCGGCACCCTGACCGCAATGGTTCTCAAGGACATGGAACCGGGCAGCAAGGGCCAGCGGCGGCTGGAGCGCGTCCTGGAAGCGACCGAGCGGGCGCAGAGCCTGGCGCAGCGGATTCTCGCGTTCGGCCGCACCGACAGCGGGGAGGTCCAGACGCACGGTATCTCCGAGAGCATTTTGGAAACCGCCAATCTCCTGAAGTCGACCCTTCCCAAGACCATTGCGTTGGACGTTCGGATCGAGGCGGATCTGGGCGACGTCGCCTACGACCGCACACAAATCGAGACGGTGGTTCTCAACCTCGCCAAGAACGCGGCGGACGCGATGGGGAGAAGGCCGGGCGATCTTAGAATCGCATTGGAACGGTTCCATCTGGCCGTTCCCCTCACGGGGCTGACCTCGACCATCGCCGCCGGGAGCTATGCCCGCCTGACCATAGGCGACACGGGCAAGGGGATCGAGCCCGACAAGCTGGCGAGGATTTTCGAGCCCTATTTCACGACCAAGGCCAAGGGCGAGGGAACCGGACTGGGTCTCGCCATGGTAAGAACGATCATTCTCAAGCACGGCGGCGAAATCGCCGTGGAAAGCGAGGTCGGGGTCGGGACGACCTTCCGGATCTATCTTCCCCTGCACGAAGCGGGACGCTCCGCTTCGGCGGAGGGCACGAGCGCCGCATCGGAAGCGGCTGATTGAGGCGGAACCACCATGGCGCATATTCTGGTGATCGACGACGAGGAGTTGTCCCTTTTCACCATGAGGGAGATCCTGGAAGAGGCCGGCCACACGGTTGTGACCGCCGGTGACGGGATGGCCGGTTTGGCGCTCCAAGGCGCCCAGGCCTTCGATCTGGTGATCACCGACATGGTCATGCCCCACAAGGAAGGGGTCCAGTTGATCGTGGAAATCCGCGAGAGGGATTCCCGCATTCCCATCCTCGCGATCTCCGGAAGCGGCCGCAGCCGAAACACCGATTTCCTGGAATTGGCCAGGCAACACGGGGCGAATGCCGTTCTCACCAAACCATTCTCGGAAGAAGACTTGTTGAACGCGCTCGCCGTCTGTCTGGAAACGGATGGATAGGAAGGGCGTATGGGACAAAATTGCCGTCGATAACCTTGGGAAAGGGCGCCTTCGGTGGCGTCATAAGGGGCTTTCGATGAACCGGTCGATGCTGGCGTTGGCGAAACGGGCCGCTGTCTTCCTTGGGGTGGCGGCGGGCTTTCTCTGGACGTTCGTCGCGTTGGCGGACGATCCGAATTCGCGTTCGCTAATCGTCGTCGGCAGCGAAACGGACTATCCCCCCTACGCCCTCGTCTCGAAGGATGGCCGGGCCGAAGGCTTCAGCGTCGACCTGATGAAGGCGGTCAGCGAGGCCATGGGGATCGAGGCCGTCTTTAAGGTCGGGACCTGGGACGAGGTGCGCGCCGCCCTCGAACGCGGCGTCATCGACGCGCTGCCCCTCGTTTCCTATTCCAAGGAACGGGAAAAGATCTTCGATTTTACCATGCCCCATACGGTAGCCGACGCGGTGGTCTTCAAACGCCGGCAGGCGCCGGACATCGAGGCCGTAGGCAATCTGCGCGATCAGACGATCGTCGTCATGCGTTCCGACGCCGCGCACGACTGGCTGGTGCGAAACGACGTTTCCGGCAAGCTGGTTCTGACCGACACGCTGCCCGAAGCCTTCCGTCTGTTGGCGGCGGGAAAGCATGACTACGTCCTCGCCCCGCGTCTGGTGGGCTTGCTGACCGTCAGGGAACTGGGCCTTCCCGGTATCGAAACGACCGGGCCACTGATCGACGCCTATGGCCGGGGATACGGGTTCGCGGTGAAGAAGGGCAACACGGCGCTGCTGCTCAAGCTCAACGAGGGCCTTCGCGTCATCAAGGAAACCGGGCGCTACGACGCGATCTACGAAAAATGGTTCGGCGTCGTCGACCGGAAAGGCCCGTCGAGCGAGCTTATTTTCCGATACGTGTTGTGGGCTTCGGCCGGGATCGGGGTTGTGGGCGGCGTGGTGTTCGTCTGGATCGCCATCCTGCACCGCATCGTGCGCAGGCGGACCGCCGAATTGCGGAACGCCCGCGATGACCTCGAATCGCGGGTTGCCGAACGCACGCGCGAACTGGAGAACAAGAACTTCGTCCTCGACGCCGTGATCACGGGCAGTTCGAACGCCGTTTTCGTCAAGGATCGCGACGGCCGGTTCATTCTGGCCAACCGGCGGGCGGCGCGCAATCTCGGGCTCGAGCCCGAGGACATGATCGGCAGGAAGGCTGCTGACTTTCTGCCGCCCGAATTCGTCTCCAAGATGGAAAAGGAGGACCGGGCGATCATCGAGACCGGGATCGCCACCGAGGGCGAGGAAACGATCCGCTACAAAATCGGGGAACGGATCGTCCGCGCTTTCAAGACGCCCTACCGCGACAGCGAGGGCAACATCATCGGCATCATCGGCATCGTTCGCGACATCACCGAACGCAAGCGGGCCGAACAGGATCTGGTTGCCCAGCGGCAGCTTCTGGACACCATCATCGAAACCATTCCGCATGGCATCTTCTGGAAGAACCGCGACCTGACCTATGCGGGGTGCAACTCCAAGGCGGCGCGCAACTGGTACCTTGAGAAGCGCGAAGACCTTATCGGCAAGACGGCGTTCGACCTGGCCCGCGACAGGGTGGAGGCGGAACTGTTGACTGCCAGGGACAGGGTCGTCATCGACGAAGGCAAGGCCCTGATCAACTTCGAGGACAACCACCTGCGCGCCGACGGTACCGTGGCCACACACCTCAGCAGCAAGCTGCCGCTCAGGGACGCGGCCGGGAACGTGACCGGCCTGCTGTGCATTTTCCTCGACATCACCGACCGCCTGGCCGCCGAGAAACAACTGCGCCAGGCCCAGCGGGCCAAGGCCCTGGGCAGCTTGGCCGGCGGCATCGCGCACGAGTTGAACAACCTGCTGCTGCCCATAGAGGCGTTGAGCAAGATGGCCGAAAAGCGCGCGCCCGAAAACAGCCCGGAGAGGCTGCGGCTGAGCAAGATCGTGGAGGCTAGCGAACGGGCCGCCGAGATCGTGCACCAGATCCTCACCTTCAGCCGCGAGGACGACGAGGAGAAGTCGATCGTCGATATGGCGTCCGTGGTCGGCGAAGCCACCAGGCTTCTGAACGCGACCCTCCCGTCCAACGTCGCTTTCCGGTGCCAGCAGGCTTCGGGCATCGGCGCCGTTCGGGCGGTGAGCAGCCAGATCCAAACGGTCGTCGTCAATCTGGTAACGAATTCGGCCGAGGCCCTCGAAGGCCGGCCCGGCGACGTGGTCCTCTCGCTCGATCGTCTCGAGTTGGATGCCGACGCGGTCCGCGAGTTTCCGGAACTCCAGCCGGGGCCCTATGCGCGGATTGCCGTCCGCGACACCGGAAAGGGGATTCCGCCGGACATCATCGACAGGGTACTGGACCCCTTCTTCACGACCAAGGAGGCCGGCGACGGAATCGGCATGGGGCTCGCCACCGTCCATGCCATCGCGACGCGTCACGACGGCGCCGTTCGCGTCTTCAGCAAGCCGGAAACGGGAACCCGGGTGGATGTCTATTTCCCGCTGGTCAGCGAGAGAGAGGCTTTGGTCAGCGTATCCCTCGGCCAGGACTGAACCGCCTTTTTCCTCTACTCCTGTCATCCTGCGGAACCCTTGCGCCGCCCGATCGTTACAGGGCAACGACCCCCGGTTGAAAACCGGGGTCCACCATTGACGGGAAGGGGATTGCCCATGCGCGGGTTGAAGGCGGCGTTTGCGATCGTGGTTCTGGCGGGGCTGCCGTACGCGGCGACGGCCGAGGACGGCTTTCTTTCGGAGATCAAGCTGGGCGCCCTTGCCCACGATGTGCCGCTGCTGGCGTCTCGCGACGAGCGGGGCCTCGACTTCAACGTCGAGGCGCTGTTCACGTCGCCCGCCGCGCTCGCCGCCCTTGGCGCGCCGCGTCCGCACGTCGGGGCCTCGATCAACGGGTCCGGCGACACCAGCCAGGCCTACGCCGGCCTGACTTGGGAATGGCAGCCGTTCGAGGCGCCGCTGTGGGGCGCCTTCTCCTTCGGCGGCGCCGTGCACGACGGCGAACGCGAGAACGTTCGCGAAGACCGCAAGGCGCTGGGTTCGCGCGTGTTGTTCCGCCTGGGGGCCGAGATCGGCTACGACGTCAGCGAAAGCGTTCGCATGTCGGTGCTGTGGGACCACATTTCCAACGCCGGCCTCGCCGAGGAAAACGAAGGGCTGAACAATTTCGGCATTCGGCTGGGGTACAGGTTCTGACGCCCTGCGGCTGTCGTTACGCCTTTCACTCCACGAACTTGGCCAATTGTTCCGCAACCGTGCGCCATGGCTAATTGTTTTGGGCGGGGATGGCCGGTTCGGCATCGACGGCCGCCGAGATCCGGCAGGCACGGCTCACCCGCCGGATCACTCGGGAGATCGCCCCGAGCCCGGCCCGCATCGCCTGCGCGCGGGCATCGCGGCCGGCTTCCAGGGCAACCTGATGGTTGAAAGAGCCGTCGGCATTCAAAAACCTGGGATCGATCGCGTGCATGTTTGCCTCCATCGCCGCGTGAAATGTCGATGGGAGTATGCTACGATCGAGTTGCGAGTGAATCTTAAAGCCGGTCTTGGGATTTCGTCCAGGTAACGTCCAAAGACGTCAAAATGACCGCCGTCCCGGCATTCAGGAAGGCTTGGCGATGGTTGCGATCCCCGGACGCCAGCTGCAGATCGCCGATTTTACCCTTGACCTCGATGCGGCCGAGTTGCGCCGCGGCGGTGATGTGGTCGCGATCGAGCCCCAGGTTTTCGACCTGATCGCCTTGCTGGCCAGCCAGGCCGGGCGCGTCATCAGCCGCGACGAAATCATTCAGGCGGTGTGGCGGGGCCGCATCGTCTCGGACTCGGCGATCTCGACGCGCATCAACGCCGCCCGCCGGGCGCTCGGCGACGACGGCGTCGCGCAGACCTTCATCAAGACGGTGCACAGGCGCGGTTTCCGGTTCATGGTCCAGCCGCGGTCGGTGGCGCCGCCCGCTCCAGGCGCCGCCGAAGCCGCCGTCGGAGATGCCCTCGAGGTCCGCTATTGCAAGGCGGAGGATGGAATCCGTCTTGCCTATGCCGCGTTGGGGAGCGGGCCGCCCCTGGTCAAGGCCGCGCACTACCTGACCCATTTGCAGTTCGATACCGAAAGCCTGTTCCACCGCCATTGGGTGAGGGAGCTTTCGAAGGGAAACCGGCTGGTCCGTTACGACGAACGCGGCAACGGCCTCTCGGATTGGCAGATCGCGGACTTCAGTTTCGAGTTGATGGTGAAGGATCTCGAAACCGTGGTCGATGCGATGGACCTGGGGCGCTTCGCCCTGCTCGGCGTGTCCCAGGGCGCGTCGGTGTCGATCGAATACGCCAGGCGCCATCCGGAACGGGTCGCTTCACTGATCATCTATGGCGGGTACGCGGCGGGATGGCGCAAATCGGCCAACGAGGAATTCAGGCGCCGCCGCGAGGCGATGCTGGAACTGATGCGCGTCTTCTGGGACGACACCAATCCGGCCGGCCGCCAGGCCTACGCCTCGCTTTTCCTGCCGGAATGAACGCCCGAGCAGCACGCCGATTTCAACAAGCTGCAGCAGATGACGACGACGGCGGAAAACGCCGCGCGCATTCTCGGCGCTTTCGCCGACATCGACGTGCGGCCGATCCTGCCGCACATCCGGACGCCGACCCTGGTCATGCATTGCCGGAACGACAGCGTCGTGCCCTTCGAGGCGGGCCGCCAGATCGCGGCCTCGATGCCCGATGCGCGCTTCGTCTCGCTGGATGGCGTCAACCACATCATCCAGGAGAACGATGCCGCATGGCCACGCTTCCTGAGCGAGGCGAGGCGGTTCCTGTCGCAGCACCCGTGAGAGGAGGGATGGCCCTTCACTCGGCGGCCTGGGCCATCCTTGAGCCGGCTCAGGAGCGGGCTTTGCGGCCAAGACCAGCCAGCAGTTCGGCCTGGCGCACCGCACAGGCCACACCGTCGAGCACGGGAATGGGCGAGCCGGCGGAGAGCTGGCGGGCCATGCCGGCGGTGACCGCGCCGCCGAGGATGGCGACGTCGGCCCGATCCTCCGACGCCGCCCTTTCGATGAGCCCTTTCAATCCCCGCACTGTCCCTTCGCGGTCGGCGTGACTTTCGAGGACGCCGACGTCAAGCGCGCGCACGCTGGCCAGGCGTTGGGCGAGCCCATAGGCGGCGGCCAGCTCGTGGATCGGGCGCACGGTGCCGGGGGCGACGGTGACGACGGCAAAGCGTGCCCCCAGCATGCAGGCGGTCAGCATCGAAGCTTCGGCGATGCCGACCACGGGGAAGCCGGCGGCGTCGCGCGCCGCCATCAGGCCGGGATCGCTGAAACAGGCGATGACGGCGGCATCCACCGGCCCTGGATGGCGGATGATGGCCTCCAGCGTGGCGTGTGCGGCGATGACGGCATCGGTGCGGCCCTGGATGGCGGCCGGGCCGAACGGTGCCGTGACCGCCACGATCTCGGTCCCCGGCGAGGCGGCCAGTTGGGCTTCGGCGGCGATGGTGTCGGTGACCGCCCGGGTGGTGTTGGAGTTGACGACGAGGATCTTCATGGCTGTCGCGGGCATCCCTGGAGGGTGGGCGGCATCGCGGTCGCCCGGCATCGACGGATCAGTCGGCGATCAATGGCCTGAGGCCGCATTCCCCCCACAGGCGGGCGGCCACGGCCTGGGCCCGGCGGGCGACCTCGCGGCCGTCGAAAAGCGTCGGCCGGCCGTCCTCAAGCAGGACCCGGCCGTCGACGATGACGGTGCGCACGTTGGCGGCATGGCCGCTGTAGACGACGATGCCGCAGCCGTCGATCAGGGGCACCAGGTTCGGCTGGCGCCGGTCGAGCAGGATCAGGTCGGCCCGCTTTCCCACCTCCAGGCTGCCGGTGATGCCGTCGAGGCCGAGCGCCGCCGCCGCCGAGGTGGTGGCCCAGCGCAACACCTGCGGCGCCTTCGGTTCATATCCCTTCTGGCGGATGCGGGCGGAACCGATGGCCAGGCGCATCGCCTCGAACAGGTCGGCGGAGCGGGTGTCGGTGCACAGCGTGATGCGGGCGCCTGCCGCTTCCAGGTCGCGTATGGGGGCGATATTGCCGGCCATCACGTTCTGGTGCGGCGCGTGGGCCACCGCCATGCCGGCCCGCCCGACGGCGGCCACGTCTTCGGGCTTGAGGAAAACGCAGTGGGCGGCGATGAGGCGCGAATTGAGCAGGCCGGCATCGGCGAAAACCTCGTGCGGCGCCATGCCGTCGCGTTCCCGCACATAGGCGACCTCGCCGGGGCTCTGGGCCAGGTGGGTGTGCACGTTGCCGCCGTGCCGGGAAACCAGGCCGGCCACTTCGGTCAGCAGCGCCTTCGAACAGGTGTCCGCCGCGTGCGGCGCGAAATCGACGCGGATGCGGTCGTTGCCCTTCAGGAGGGGGTCCTCGATCAGATCGAAGGTTTCCTTGAGGGTGGCGTTGCCGATTTCGGGGCGGTGCTCGTAGCGTCCCTGCGCCAGCGCCTCGGTGTCGGCGTCATGAATCCGCCCGCCGATCACCGCGCGCACGCCCATTTCGCTGGCGGCGATGGCCAGTGCCTTCGGGCAGCGGAAATAGTCGACGACGGTGGTCGAGCCGCTGCGCAGCATCTCGTAACAGCCGAGCCGGGCCAGCGCCAGGGTGTCCTCGAAGGACAGCGAATGCACGGCCGGGATGCCGGACGTGTAGCTGGGCGCGAAGTTGCGATCCTCGATCATGCCGCGCACGATGGTCAGCGGCGTGTGATTGTGCGAATTGATGAGGCCCGGAAGAACGATGCAGTCCTCCGCGCGCAGGGTCTCGCGGGGCGAAAAGCGGGCTTCGAGCTCGGCGGCCTCGCCGATGGCGGCAATGGTGGTGCCGGTGATGGCGATGGCGCCGTGCGAGAATACCCGGTCCTCGCCGTCCAGCGTGATGACGGGGCCGCCGACGATCAGCCGGTCGCAGGTTTCCACTGGGGTCTCGGGGCTGGTCATGGATCTCTCCGTCGGCAGTCAGTCGGCAACGGCTTGCGGATGGCGGGCGGCGGCCGGCGCCCAGGGATCGAGCCCGGCCACGCTTCGCCAGTGATGGGCGATTTCGTCCCGCCGGGCAATCCACGCCCGGCCCTTGCGCGCGATATGATCGAGGAACATCTCCAGCCCACGAATGCGGGCGGGCCGGCCGATGAAACGCAGGTGCAGGCCGATCGACATCATCTTCGGCACCTTGGCCCCTTCCTCCCACAGCCGGTCGAACGCATCCGCGCAATAGCGCGCGAAATCCTCGGCGAACACGAAGCCGCCGCCGGGGCCGAAGCGCATGTCGTTGGTATCGAAGCTGTAGGGAAGCACGACGTGGGGCGCGCCGCCGACGGTCAGCACGTAGGGCAGGTCGTCGTTGTAGGCGTCCGAGTCATAAAGAAAGCCGCCATGCTCGCACAACAGCCGCCGGGTGTTGACGGAGGCGGCCGAACGGGTATGCCAGCCGACCGGGGGCCGGCCGGCGGCGGCGGCGATGGCTTCGGCGGTGCGGGCGATCGCCGCCCGTTCGCGGCTCTCCTCCATGCCGGCGTGGGTTTCCCAGCGGTAGCCGTGGCAGGAAATCTCGTGGCCGCGGGCGACGGCGTCGGCCACCAGCTCGGGCGACCGCTCGACGGCGCGGCCGCAGCTGCTGATCGTGGCATGAAGCCCGCGCGAGCTGAGCACGTCCATGATCCGCCAATAGCCGGCCCGGGGGCCGTACTCGAAATGGGTCATCATGCAGGGGTCCGGCGCGCCGACGACTTCCTCGATGGCCTCGTAGACCTTTTCGTTACGCTCGTCTCCATCGGCGATGGCCAGTTCGGCGCCTTCCTCGAGATTGACGACGAAGGAAACCGCGACCCGGGCGTTGCCGGGCCATGTCACGTGCGGGGGATTGCCGCGGTAGCCTGCGAAATCACGAACGTGGGAGGTCATCTTTTGGCTCCGACCAGGTCTCCACGGAGACCCGCAAGGGGTTTGGCGGATACGCGCTCGGGCGTCGCCTATTCAGGGTCCCGAAGATGGCGGAAGGCCGTACGAAGCTGGCCCGACTTTCCCTTCTCCGCATCGAGATCCAGGCTTTCCACCACTTCCTGCAGATGCTTGCGCATGCAGGCCGCGGCGGCTTCCTCGTCGCCCGAGGCGATGGTGTCGATCAGTTCGGTGTGGCCGGTCAGCGAACAGCCGACCGCCGTTGGCTTCTGGTAGAGGGCGACCACCAAGCTGTCGCGCGAGATCAGTTCGCGCACGAGGTCGACGATGACGGCGTTTCCGGTGATTTCCGCCAGCTTGCAGTGAAAGTGCCCGGTCAGGGTGTGGGCCCATCCGGTGTCGTTGCGAAGGCGGGCGGCCTGTTCCTCCGCCACGTTCTCCCGGAGCCCTTCGATGTGCCGGGGCGAGGCCTTGCGGACGGCCACCCTGACGACTCCTTCCTCGAGGATCTGGCGGGCCGAATTGACGGCCCTGGCCTCTTCGACGGACGGGTGCGCGACGAAGGCGCCCCGCATCGGTTCGATCACCACGATCTTCTGTTGCGCGAGAAGATGGAGGACGGGGCGCACGCGGGTCTTGCTGACCCCGAAAATGTCCCCCAGCTCGTCCTGCCCCAGCTTGCTTCCGGGCGGCAGGCGGTTCTCGACGATGGCGTTGTAGATCTCGCGATAGATTTCCTCGTCCGAGATCGTGCCCCTCTTTCCGTTTTCCTTCCCGGAGGGGATGGCATCGGCCGCCGCCGGGCGGGACCGTCGCGGCCTTGCGCCGAGTGCCGATTTCTTTTGTGGGAGCTGTCCGCTCATGTCCGTCGTCCTGAATTCCTTTCCGATGGTGCGCCGTCGACTTTCCGCGGAGGCCCGTCGGGCACCGCGACGGCATCAGCGTATCCGCTGCACGGATATTAAGCGATGCCTAAATCGTATGCAATATGGTAAATAAATCGTATACGATTCTCATTGACGGGCTGTCCCGCCCTATGGTCTAGTTCTTGTGCGCTGATGCTCCATGCTGGCGAAGGCTCGCCAATCCGGGAGCGCTGTGGCGGTGACAGGACCCCGATGACGCTCTAGGGAGCGTCAACGAATACACTGGAGGTTGCCATGAAAAAGTTGTCGCTTTTGTCGGCCGTCGTCGCGGCGACGGTCGTTGCCTTGCCTGCTGCTTCACAGACGGTCTGGAACATGGCCTCCGATTATCCGGATTCCAGTTACATGACCCGCAACATCAAGCAGTTCATCCAGGATTTCGAGGCCGGCACCAACGGCCGCTACGCCGTCAAGCTGCACAATAACCAGTCGCTGTTCAAGATCACCGAAGTCCAGCGCGCGGTCGCGACCGGTCAGGTCGAGCTGGGCGAGATCCACGCCGCCAGCCACGCCAACGAGGACCCGATGTACGTTCTCGACGGCGTGCCCTTCCTCGCCGACGACTACGACAAGGCCAAACGGCTGTGGCACGCCCAACGCCCGTACTTCGAAAAGCTCCTGGCCAAGAAGAACATCCGCATCCTTTATGCCGCCTTCTGGCCCCTGCAGGGCTTCTTTACGAAGGAGCCGGTGGCGCAGATGGCCGACCTCAAGGGCCTGAAGATGCGCATCTACAGCGACGCCACCCGTCAGATGGCCACCCGTCTGGGCGCGCAGCCGATCATGCTGCCGTTCTCCGACATTCCCCAGGCGTTCGGCACCGGCCTCATCAATTCGCTGTTCACCTCGCCGCAGACCGGCATCGACATCCAGGCGTGGGACTTCTCCAAGCACTTCAACGCCGTCGGGGCCATGCGCACGAAGAACTTCGTCGCCATCAACGAGAAGGTCTTCCAGGCGATGAGCCCGGCCGACCAGAAGATCCTGCTGGATGCGGCGGCGAAGGCCGAGGAACGCGGCATCAAGCTGAGCGACGAGTCGGGCCGCGAGCAGATGAAGACCCTTGCCGAGAAAGGCATGAAGGTCACCCAGGCCAGTCCCCAATTCCTCAAGGAATTGCAGGACATCGGCAAGGCGATGATCAAGGAGTGGTCCGACGCGGCCTCTCCCGAACACCGCGCCGCCCTCGAAGCCTACCAGAAACAGTAGTATCCAGGCGGGAGGCCGGCAATGTCCGTTCGCACCATCGTCGACGCCGTTTACCGGTCGAGCGCGATGCTTGCCGGCCTCTTCCTGGTCCTGATCGCGGCACTGGTGATCGCTCAGATCGTCGCCCGCCTGTTCGGCGTCATCGTGCCCTCCGCCGAAAACTTCTCCAGCTACTGCATGGTCGCATCGTCCTTCCTGGCGCTGGCCTATACGCTGCGCATCAACGGTCACGTCAGGGTCTCGCTGCTGACCAGCCGGTTCAGCGGACGGTTCCGGATCCTGGCGGAAATCCCCGCCCTCGCCATTTCCTCTGGCCTTTGCGGCTATTTCCTGGTCTATGCGATCGACCTCGCCTGGCAGTCCTATGTCCTGGACGATTACGACACCGGCTTGATCCCGACCCCCCTGTGGATACCGCAGATGGCGATCGTCATCGGGCTGGCCCTTCTGTTCGTGGCCCTGCTCGACGATCTCCTCCAGGTGCTGCGTGGCGAACTCGCCTCCTACCAGCAGGCGAAGGATGCCGGGGCCGGGGGCGTCTTCGGTGAAGACCAGGCTCCCGACGGCGACAAGACCGCCGACACTCTGTGAGGAATGATGGAGACGACGGTTCTTGCCATCCTGCTGTTCGCCGCCCTGCTGGGCATCCTGTCGCTTGGCGTGTGGATTGCCTTTGCCCTGCTGGCGGTGGCCATCATCGCGGTCACGCTGTTCGCTCCGGTAGCGGCCGGGCAGATCATGGCGCTGACCATCTGGGGATCGAGCGGCAGCTGGTCGCTCGTCGCCATGCCGATGTTCCTGTGGATGGGCGAGATCCTTTTCAGGACCCGGCTGTCGGAAGACATGTTCCGGGGGCTGGCGCCCCTGGTGACGCGCATTCCCGGGCGCCTGATGCACATCAACGTGCTTGGCTGCGGCATCATGGCGGCGGTCGTCGGCTCATCGTCGGTGACCTGCGCGACCATCGGCCGCATCTCGCTGCCGGAACTCCGCAAGCGCGGCTATGACGAGGGAATGGCCATCGGCACGCTGGCCGGCTCCGGCACCATGGGCCTGCTGATCCCGCCATCGATCATGATGATCGTCTATGGCGTGGTCGCCCAGGTTTCGATCGCCCGCATGTTCGTGGCGGGTGTTCTGCCGGGCCTGATGATGATCGGCCTGTTCATGTGTTACGTCGCCGGCTGGAGCCTGCTGTTCCCCGACAGGACGCCCCGCGATTCCATCATCATGACCCTGCGCGAGCGCCTCTATGCCGCCCGCCGGCTTTTCCCGGTCCTCGTCCTGATCGTCGGCGTCATGGGCTCCATTTACGCCGGCGTCGCCACTCCGACCGAAGCGGCCGTCATCGGCGTCGTGGGTGCGTTGCTGATCTCGTTCCTGTCGCGCACCCTCACCTGGGAGACTTTCAAGAAAAGCGTCATCGGGGCGACCTGCACCTCATGCATGATCATGTTCATCCTCACGGCGGCGGCCTTCCTTTCTGTCGCCGTCGGCTACGCCGGCATTCCGCAGGCGCTGGCCCAATGGGTTTCCTCCCTGAACCTCTCGATCTACACGCTGATCCTCGTCCTCACGATCGTCTACATCATCCTCGGAAGCTTTCTCGACGGCGCCTCGATGATCGTGCTGACCATCTCCGTCGTCCAGCCGATGGTCGTGGCCGCCGGCATCGACCTGGTGTGGTTCGGGATCTACCTCATCATCGTCATCGAAATGGCCCAGATCACCCCGCCGGTCGGTTTCAACCTGTTCGTCCTGCAGGCCCTCACCGGGCGCGACATGATGTCCGTCGCCACCTCGGCGATGCCCTTCTTCCTGCTGATGCTGGTCGCGGTGGTTCTGCTGGTTGCCTTTCCCGACATCGCTCTCTACCTGCCTCAGACGATGTACGCACACTGAAACTTGGGCAAACGGGAGGATCCCATGGCTTGCGATCATGAGCATTTCATGGACCTCGCGCTCGCCGAGGCGCGGCTGGCCGAGGCGGAGGGCAACACGCCGGTCGCCGCCGTCGTCGTCCGCGACGGCGAGGTTCTGGCCATCGGCCGCAACACCGTCTGCAACGAGTCCAACCCGGTCAACCACGCCGAAATCGTCGCCATCGTCGAAGCCTGCCGCAAGCTCGGCACCCCCGAATTGAAGGGGTGCACGCTCTACTCCCCCTACGAACCCTGTCCCATGTGCTGCTGGGCCATTGTCCTCTCCGGCATAGAGCAACTCGTGCTCGGCGGGCGGCATGCCGCCCTGAACCGGGTTGACCTCGGGACCTATTCGGTCGAGGAGCTCCTCGAGATGACCGGTCGTCGGCTCAAGCTGGTCACCGGCGTGCGGGCTCGGGAGTACGAGGACTACCGGCGGCAATGGATGCAAAGAACGGGGCGGCTGCTTTAGAGAGGAGGGGGATTACTCCGCCGGCTTGCTCACCGGTTCCCCGATGGCTTCGGCTTCCGCCGCGCGCGCCCGGCCGCGGTCGCGGGCCATCAGGGTGTAGACGGTCGGGATCACGAAAAGGGTAAGCACGGTGCCCAGCGACATGCCTCCCACGATCACCCAGCCGATCTCCTGGCGGCTCTGGGCGCCGGCGCCGGCGGCGAAGGCCAGCGGGATGGCGCCCGAGATCATGGCGCCGGCCGTCATCAAAATCGGGCGCAGGCGCAGCGCCGAGGCCTCGACCACCGCTTCCCTGAGCGGCCGGCCCTCGTCCTGCAAACGGTTGGCGAACTGTACGATCAGGATGCCGTGCTTGCTGATCAGCCCGATCAATGTGATCAGTCCTATCTGGCTGTAGATGTTGAGCGTGCCCCCGGAAAGGTTGAGCGCCAGCATGGCCCCGGTCATCGAGAGCGGGATGGTGAAAAGGATGATCAGCGGGTCGACGAAGCTTTCGAAATTGGCGGCCAGCACCAGGAAGATGAAGGCCAGCGCCAGCACGAAGATGAAGTAAAGGCTGGCCCCCGATTCCTTATATTCACGCGACGCCCCCCCATAGTCGTAGCGGGCGGCCTCCGGCAGCACCCGTTCGGCCGTCGACTCCAGGAAGTCCAGCGCCTCGCCCACCGCGTATCCCGGCGCCAGGTTGGCGCTGATGGTGGCCGAGCGGAGCTGGTTGAAGCGGTTGAGCTCCTTGGGCGCCACCGTTTCTTCCGTGCGCACGATGTTGGACAGCTGGACCATGGTGCCGGCCCGCCCGCGCACGTAGATGTCGTTGAGGTCGCCCGGCGTGCGCCGGTCGTCCGGCGACACCTGGACGATGACCTCGTACTGCTCGCCGTTGCGGTTGAAGCGCGTCACCTTGCGCCCGGCCAGCAGGGTTTCCAGCGTCTGGCCGATGGTGCGCACGCCGACGCCCAGGTCGGCCACCCGGTCGCGGTCGATGTCGACCGTGATCTGCGGCTTGTTCAAAACGAGGTCGCTCTCGATATTGACCAGCCCCGGATAGGCGTTGGCTTCCGCCAGCACCAGGTTCACGTATTCCTCCAGCTTGGCGTACTCGTCGGAAGTCTGGATGACGAATTCCACCGGCCGCGCCCGCGGGCTCTGGCCGAAGGAGCCGGGGTTGTTGACCGAGGCGCGCACGCCGGCGATGCGCAACAGCTTGGGCTGAAGCTCGGCGGCGATCTCCATCTGGGTGCGTTCGCGCTGACTCCACGGCTTGAGGCTGGAGAACGACAGCAACTCGGTCACCTCGTTGCCGCCGGTGATGACGAAATAGGCCCTGACCTCGGGGATGGCACTAAGCAGCGCCTGGAGCTCCTTGCCGTAGCGGTCGGTGAAGTCGATGGTCGATCCCTCGGGCGCCAAGCCGCGGGTGAACAGCACACCGCGGTCCTCGATCGGCGCCAGCTCGGACTTGAGGTTGGTAAACAGCCACCAGCCGGACCCGGCGGTGGCCACCACCAGCAGCAGGATCAGCGGGCGCACGCTGAGGCTGGCGACCAGGGCCCGGCGATAGGTGCGGCTGAGTGCATCCAGCCCCCGTTCCAGGAGGTTGTAGAACCAGCCGTGCCGCTCGTGGGCGCGCAGCATCTTCGAGCACATCATCGGGCTCAAGGTCAGCGCGACCGCGCCCGAGACCAGCACGGCGCCGGCCAGCGTGAGGGCGAACTCGGTGAACAGCTTGCCGGTGCGCCCGGGCGAGAAGACGACCGGCGCATAGACGGCGGCAAGCGTCAGCGTCATCGCCACCACCGCGCTGGAGAGCTCGCTGATGCCGACGATGGCGGCCCGCATCGGGGGGATGCCGTCCTCGATGTGGCGGTGGACATTCTCCAGCACAACGATGGCGTCGTCGACCACCAGCCCGATGGCCAGCACCATGGCGAGTAGCGTCAGTGTGTTGACGGAAAAGCCCAGAAAATACATCAGCGCGCACGATCCGATGAGTGACACCGGGATGGTCACCAGCGGGATAAGGGTGGCGCGCACCGTACGCAGGAACAGGAAGATGACGACGACGACCAGCACCACCGCCTCGGCGATGGTCGTGTAGACCTCCTTGATCGATTCCTCAATGAACACCGAGCGGTCGTAGCTGACCTCGACGTGCATGCCTTCGGGCACGTCCTTGACCAGTTGCGGCAAGACCTCGCGCAGGGCCAGCGAGACGTCGAGCGGGTTGGCGGTGGCCTGCTTGACGATGCCCAGGATGATGGCGGTCTGGCCCTTGAAGGTGCTGGTGCGCCGCTCGTCCTCCGGCCCCAGTTCGACCCGGGCGAGGTCGCCGATCTGCACCGAGAAACCGCCGACGTCCTTGACCACGATGCGGCGGAACTGTTCGGGCGTGGTCAGCCCGGTGCGCGACAGCACGGTGAATTCGCGGTCCACGCTCTCGATGCGCCCGGAAGGCACCTCGACGTTCTGGTCGCGCAGCGCGGCCTCGACGTCCTGCACCGTCAGGTCGTAGGCGGCCAGCCTGATGCGGTCGATCCAGATGCGCATGGCATAGCGCCGCTCGCCGAAGATGCGGACCTCCGACACGCCGGGCAGGTTCTGAAGGCGGTCGCGCATGTAGCGGTCGGCGTAATCCGATATCTCGACCGGCATATGGCGGTCGCTGGTCAACGCGATGTTGATGATGGCCTGGGCGTCGGCCTCGACCTTGGCGATGACCGGCTCGTCGACCTCGTCGGGCAATCGGCCGCGCACCCGCCCGACGCGGTCGCGCACGTCGCTGGCCGCCACGTCGGGGTCGATGCCCAGCCGGAAGCGCACGGTGATGCGGCTTTCCTCGGAGCGGCTGATCGACGTGATGGTCTCGATGCCCTCGATGCCGGCGATCGAGGCTTCCAGCACCTGCGTCACCTGGGATTCGATGATCTCGGCGCTGGCACCGTCGTAGTCGGTGCGCACGGTGACCACCGGCTCGTCGATGTTGGGGTATTCGCGCACCGTCAGCTTGGTGTAGGAAACCAGGCCGCACAGCACGACCAGCAGGCTCATCACCGTCGAGAAGACCGGCCGGCGGATGAAAAATTCGAATTTCATGTCAGACGCCCGGTTTTCTTGCCGTCAGGATCTCGACCACGGCGCCGGCGCCCAGCCGCTGGTGGCCGGCGGTCACCACCGTGTCCTCGCCGGTGAGCCCGTTTCTCACCTCGACGACGCCCGGGCGCCGCTGGCCCAGCGTTACCTCGATGCGCTCGGCGCGGTTGTCGACGATGCGATAGACGAAGGTCTTGCCGGCCTCGGCGAAGATGGCCGATTCCGGTACCAGCACGGCGCCCGCGCGGCGCTCGACGATGATCTGGAGGCGCACGAACAGGCCGGGCGACAGCCGCCCGTCGGGATTTGGCACCCGGGCGCGCAGGCGGATGGCCCGCCCGTTGACGTCGACCGTGGGGTCGATGGCGTAGATCGTGCCCTCGAAGGCCGCGTCCGGCAGGGCGTCGGCGGCGATCACGATGGCCTGGCCGGGGCGCAGGCTGGCGACGCGCAGCTCTGGCACCCGGAAATCGACCTTCAGCGTGGCGACGTCGGCCAGTTCGACGATCGGCGTGCCCGGGGTCAGGTAGGCGCCGACGCTGACCGCGCGCAGCCCCATGACGCCCGAGAGCGGCGCCGTGATGGTGGCCTTTTCGAGCCGGGCCTCGGCCAGGGCCAGGTTGGCCTGGGCGGCATGGAACGCCGCCACCGCCTCGTCGCGGGCGCGCAGCGTGCCGGTCCCCTGCTGCGCCAGCGTTGAGGCGCGGTCGTTGTTGGCCTTGGCCAGCGCCACTTCGGCACGGGACTTGTCCAGTTCGGCCTTGAGGATCACCGAATCGATTTCGACCAGGACGTCGCCGGTCTTGACCCGGTCGCCTTCGTTGAAGCGGATGCGCGACAGCCGGCCGGCGATCTCGGGCGCGATCACCACCGATTCGTTGGGGCGCAGCGTGCCCACCGCGCGGATGTCTTCGACGACGGTCGAGATGGTGGCCCGCTCGACCTCGACGGCGATGGGCCGTTCGACTTTCGGCGTGGTGGCGGCGTTGGCCGACTGGCCGCTGCGGCCGGAGGGCAGGAAGTCGGGAAAATACTGCTGCGCACCGACCCCGAGGGCGACGGCGGCGGCAGCCAGGACAAACCAGAAAGTGCGGCGCTTCATTGCGTTCTTCTACCTTTCCCGCGAAAACTGGACCAAGCGGCGCGATTATTCGCGGCGGCCAATGACCGCGCCGGTTTGATGCAGCATGGTCTAATTATAGCGGCAGATTTGGAAAACAACGATATCCACGATGCTTCGGGGGAACCAAGCGCTCCCGCCGCGGTTTCCCGCGTAGTCGGGACTGGAGGGGTAATGGCGGAGCGGCGCGAGCCAGGGCGGGAAAAAGGCCGCGGGCGGGAGAGCGCGCGGCCGGACGACATCCCCAGGCCGGGCTGGCGCGACATCCTGTTGCGGACCTGGGAGCAGGTCGGCCATGACAGCGTCGGACTGGTTGCCGCCGGGGTTGCCTTCTACGGGCTGCTCGGGATCTTCCCGGCCATCGCCGCCCTGGTTTCCGTCTACGGCCTGATTGCCGATCCCGCCGAGGTGCAGCGGCAGTTCCAGGCGGCCTCCGCCGTCATGCCGGCCGAGGTCCAGGCGATCTTAAGCGAACAGATGGGCAAGGTCGCCGGCAGCGGCACCGGGGCCCTGAGCGTGGCCGCCGCCGGCAGCCTGCTGCTGGCCTTGTGGAGCGCGTCCAAGGGGGCCAAGGCCTTCATGACCGCCATGAACATCGCCTATGGCGAGGAGGAACGCCGGGGCATCATCAAGGTCAACCTGATCGCGCTCGGGCTGACTGCCTTCGTCATCCTGTTGGGCGTCCTCGCCGTCATGGCCATCGTCGTCGCCCCGGTGGTGCTGGGCCTGCTGGAGCTGGGCGGCGCCACCCGCTGGCTGGTTTCGCTGGCAAGCTGGGCACTGATCGTCCTCGTCTTCGTCGTCACGCTGGCCATGCTCTATCGCTTCGCGCCGTCGCGCCGGGACGCCAAGTGGCGCTGGGTCACGACCGGCAGCCTCGCCGCCGTGTCGCTGTGGCTCGCCGCGTCGTTCGCCTTTTCGCTCTATGTGCGCAACTTCGGCAGCTACAACGAAACCTACGGTTCGCTTGGCGCCGTCGTCGGCACGATGATGTGGTTCTGGCTCAGCGCCTTCATCGTCATCATGGGGGCCGAGCTCAACGCCGAGACCGAGCGCCAGACGCGGCGCGACACCACCACGGGAATGCCGAAGCCGATGGGAAAGAGGGGCGCCTACGTCGCCGACACCGTGGGCGAGAAGCCATGACGGGCGTCTTGCCGCAGCGCCGCCGGCTCCCGATATGGCGGGCAGGCTCACGACCGGGACAAGGGAGACCGCAACCATGAACGCCGACGATCTGCGCGCGCTGCAGGCGCCGCTCAAGGAATCCTACAAGGCCGACCCGGCCAAGGCGGTGATCACGCTCAAGGCCGAAGGCGCGCTGGATGGCGATGGCATCGCCTGCAAGGTCGACACCGGGCGCGCCTTGATCGAGGCCGGGCTGCATCCCGCCACCGGCGGCAGCGGGGCGCAGGCCTGTTCCGGCGATATGTTGCTGGAGGCGCTCGTCGCCTGTGCCGGCGTCACCCTGAAGGCGGTGGCGACCGCGCTGGCTTTCGATCTCAAGGGCGGGACGGTCACGGCCGAAGGCGACCTCGACTTCGCCGGCACGCTCGGCGTCTCCAAGGCCTCGCCGGTCGGCTTCAAGGCCATCCGGCTGGCGTTCAAGCTCGACACCGCCGAGCCGCCGGAACGGATCGCGACGCTCACCAAGCTGACCGAGCGCTACTGCGTGGTTTTCCAGACCCTCACCGCCCCACCGCCGCTGGCCCTCGACATTTCAACCGGAGGGTAAGGACC
>JACZKS010000029.1 GCA_014859895.1 Rhodospirillales bacterium | reverse complement strand
CCGAAACCAACCGCTTACGAAGATCTTTGGAAAGAGGTTCGGGCATGCGGGCTGGCCTCCCTCACCAGCCCCTATCTTGAATCAGATTTCGACCCCTTTGGGAATCCCTCTCGATTCCAACCGACCGGAAATTGCTCTAGCCCGATCTATTCACGTTGACGGGTGTTCGGCGGGGTCGATGGTAAGGGGACGAGCGTGCCTTTGACGCTGGATGGCGTCTGGATTTGGCTTCGGTCATGGCTGGCGGTAGCGAGACGATACGGCCAAGGCCGTCGCCGCGTTCGACGCGGTCAAGGGCGAAGACGGCGCGGCCGAGCCAGGCAACCCTTAAGGGCAGCCGGCGACGGCGGGAAATAGGGGCTCAGGGGCGCAGGGACCTCGCGCCAACTGTTCAGGGCCTCCCGGTAGGGGGCATTCGTCGCCGCAGTGCAATGGCCGGCGCAGACCCTCATCCACGTGGAAATGATATGCAATATCATTGCAATCGAGTCGCATTAGTGTTATAGCCACGAAGGTATCATGGTTATTTCCAATGATGATCTATGGTTGAATGAAAGATGGTTAAGATGCGAATGAACGGCCTGTATGCACTCTCTCTGGTTGTCATGATGGGGACCGCCCCCGCCGTGGCCCATACGCCGCTGTGCTCGTGCTACGACAACGGGGACGGCACCATTCTTTGCGAAGGCGGGTTCTCTGATGGATCCTCGGCCGCCGGGGTAAAGATGCGGGTGGTCGGCAGCGACGGCAGCACCATCCTCGAAGGCAAGATGTCGGACGGAAGCGAGTTCGAGTTCAAGAAGCCGAAAGGCGACTTCAAGGTGATTTTCGACGCAGGTCCGGGACATGACGTCGAGATCCCGAGCTCGAAAATAGCGAAGTAACCGTTCGCGCGTTCGGCGACGGGCAGGGATCGCTCGTTGGCCGCACAAACACTTTCCACAAGAAATAGAAAGGAAACGTCATGCGACGACTGGCTTCTGCCGTTGCGGCAGTTCTCGCCTTCTCCGCGGCTCCGGCATGGGCACACTTCCAGCTGGTCTACACGCCGGTTGTGAACCTGGAAAACCCGGAAACGCTCCCCTTCAAGCTTGTCTTCACGCATCCGTTCGAAAACGGCCATGCGATGGACATGGGCAAGCCGGAATCCTTCTCCTATTCCTTCAAGGGCGAACGGACGGATCTGACGAACGCGCTGAAGCCGATCACCTGGCACGGCGCCAGCAATGCCAGCAAGGCGTTCGAGGCCGAGGTCAAGATCCAGCGGAACGGGGATTACATCTTCGTGCTGGTTCCCGAGCCCTACTTCGAAGGCTCGGAAGGCATCTACATCCAGCAGATCACCAAGTCCTTCGTCAACAAAGGCGGCGTTCCCACCGGATGGGAACAGCCCGTTGGATTGCCGACCGAGATCGTGCCCCTGAACAAGCCCTACAACCTTCTGACCGGATCGACCTTCTCGGGGGTCCTGCTCAGCGACGGCAAGCCCGCTGCCGGCGTTGAGATCGAGATCGAGTACATGGCAGCCCTGCCGGACATGAAGGCGAACAAGCCCGGAGAAGTGACCGCGCAGCCGGCGTCGAGCGCACTGGTGGCCATCACCGACGAGCGCGGCGTCTTCACCTTCGGCATCCCGAAGGCGGGGTTCTGGGGGTTCGCCGCCCTCGGTTCGGGGCCGGTAAAGGAGCACAAGGGCAAGGAACTGTCCCAGGATGCGGTGATCTGGATCTACGCCGAGGACATGAAGTGACGCTGCCCGGCTAGAGAAACAGGCGTTTCGTTTCAACATCCCTTGTGACGGGGGGCGGCGCCGATTGCCGCCCCTCACCCCATTCAAGCCCCGGGATCCTTGCAGGAACAACACTCCGCCGGCCTGCCCGGGGAAGGCAACCGGCGGGGCCGATCGATCAAAGGTCGCAGCGCGAATGTTCTGGAAAAAGTCGGGTATGAACGAAGAGTCGAAAGGCAGGCGGCGCCGGTTCCGTATGCGCCATGGCAAAGACGATGAGCAGACCGTCCGGGGCGGCGGCGGTCGCCATCACGGCTGCAGCCTGAACAGCCAGCCGGAAGGCTGCCGGTGCCGTATCCGCTCGGTGGGTGGCACGACCGGCGTCAGGCAGCGGCTGATGGACCTGGGTTTCGTTCCCGATGGCAAAGCCGTTGTCGTTCGCAGCGCGCCGCTGAACGACCCCATCCAGGTCCGGCTTGGCGACGACAACGTTTCCATTCGCCGGGCGGAAGCCGCGCTGATCGAGGTGGACGATGACGAGTGACGCGCCGGCCCCATGCCACGCCCGCGAAAGCGCGACGGAAGAACCGCCTCTGCCCGGCCGACAGTCCCCCGCCCCGGCGTCCCGCAATGCGCTGATTGGGCTCGCCGGCCAGCAGAACTCCGGAAAATCGACGATCTTTAATATGTTGACCGGGGCGCGCCAGCATGTCGCCAACTATCCTGGCGTAACGGTCGACAAGAAGACCGGGACCTTTTCCGTGGACGGCCGGCGGATCACACTCGTCGATCTGCCGGGCACCTACAGTCTAGCCCCGTTTTCCTTGGAAGAACGGGTGGCCCGCAGCTTTCTGATCGAGGAACGGCCCGACGTCGTCGCCAACGTCATCGACACGACCAGCCTCAGGCGGAGCCTCAACCTTACGCTCCAACTGATGGAGATGGGCTTCCCGATGGTGATCGCGCTGAACATGATCGACGTCGCACGCCGGAGGGGCATTGCCGTCGATGCGGCAGCGCTGGCCGCGCGACTCGGCATTCCTGTCGTCGAGACGGTCGGCAGAAAGGGGCGGGGAAAGAAGGAACTTCGCGAGACGCTCGGGCAAGCGGCGCTTTCCGCGAAACTTTCCGCCGGAGTCGTCGACTACCCCGGCCTCGATGAATTTTTGCAACCCATCGAGTCCCTTCTCGCGGCCCAGGGGGATGATTCCCTGCCCGTACCCCGCGCCTGGCTGGCGCGCAAGCTGCTGGAAGGCGATGCCGAGGCGGAACGTGTGGTCCGGCGGAACGGGCTCGATGCCGACGCCATCCTGACGCGCGCCCGGGACGGTGCGGCGGCCTTTCGGCAGCGGCACCAGGTTTCCGTGGCCGATTATCTGTTGCGGCGGCGCAACGAAGCGGCGGGCGAGATCGCCGAAGCGTGCACGCTTCGCAAGCCGCAGGCCGCCACCAGCATTTCCGAACGCATCGACAGGATCGTGCTCAACCGGTTTTTGGCGCCGTTCTTCCTGCTGGCGGTGGTCTATGCGATTTACGATCTGTCGATCATCCGAGGCTACGAACTGACCACCATCACTTGGCCGTTTTTAGCGGCCTTTCGCAACCTGGCCGTCGATCTGCTGCCGGCGGCAGGCTTTCTGCACGATCCCCTGGCCACATCACTCGGGCTGTGGATGGTGGACAGCGCCAACGCCCTGCTCAACTACGTGCCGATCTTCCTGATCCTCTTCGCCCTGATCGCCGCACTGGAGGACAGCGGCTACCTGGCGCGCATCGCCTTCATGATGGACCGGGTGCTTCACCGCTTCGGGCTGCACGGACAGTCGACCCTGCCCTTCATCCTGGCCGGGGTTTTCGCCGGGGGCTGCGCCGTGCCGGGCGTCATGGCGACCAAGGGCATTCCCGACACGCGGGCCCGCATGGCGACCATCCTGACCGTCCCCTTCATGAACTGCCTGGCGAAGGTCCCGCTCTACACCCTTCTGCTGAACGCCTTCTTTCCCGACAACAAGCCGCTGATGATGTTCTTCATCGCCACGATGACCGTCATCGCCGCCCTCCTGGTAGCCAAGCTGCTGACCGGAACGGTCCTAAGCGGCGTGGAAACGGCGCCCTTCGTGATGCAGTTGCCCGACTATCACTTGCCGACCCTGACCGGCATGCTCCGGCGGTCCGTCGAACGGACGTGGCTGTACATCAAGAAGGTGGGCACCATCGTGGTCGCCGTGTCGGTGATCATCTTCGCCCTGCTCCAGTTCCCCGGCCTTGGCGAGGAGCGCAACGCCACCTACGAGCAGAAGGCCGAGTCCGCTCTGTCGACCTTCCGCAAGGCGGTAGAGGGCAACCCCCACGTCGAAGGACTGTCGGACGAGCGTCTCGTGGCCCTGCTCAACTATTTCACGGCCTACAAGAGCGCCAGGCTGAACGCTTCCGGCCAGGAAGCAAACGCGGCGGTGGAAGAGACGTTCAAGACGCGCGACCCGGACTTCTACCCGTTCGTCGCGCGAACCTCCGACAAGACTCTCCGGCAGGCCCAGGGGGCGCTGAAAAAGCTGGACGGCGAGAGAAAGTTGCTGCGCCGGGAGATGAAGGAGGAGAGGATCGTCGACAGCTTCCTGGGCACCATCGGCCGAGGGATGGAGCCGGTTACCCGCTATGCCGGCTTCGATTGGAAAATCAACGTCGCGCTTCTGAGCTCCTTCGCGGCCCGCGAAAGCAGCGTGGCGACGCTGGGCGTCCTGTTCCAGGAGGGCGCCGACGAACAGCAAAGCCTCGAACGGCGGATGGATGCCGAGGTTTCGTCGGCGGGCCGGACGGCGCTGATGGCAACGGCCGTGATCATCTTCTTCTCCCTCTATCCGCCGTGCCTGGCGACGACGATCATGGTCCGCGTCCAGACCGGCTCGTACCGCTGGATGCTGTTTTCCATCCTGTTCCCGACCGCCCTGGGGCTGGTGGCTGCCAGTACGGTCTACACGGTCGGGGATCTGCTCGGCGCCAGCGGCATCGGGGCGATGACCGGCTACTACGCCACCATCGCGACGCTTTTGGTGGTCGTCGGCCTCGCGGTTCCCGCTTGGCGCGCCTGGACTGGCGGCAGACCGTTGGCGCAAGGTGGCCATTCATGAACCGAACACGCCCTTTGATTGCGCTCGCTGTGGCGGGCGAAGCGGCCCTTTCGATGGCCGTTCCCGATCTGGCAACCGCCGCCGGGGAGTCCGCCATCGTGGCGGCTCCGGAAATAACGTGGGTCGAGTCTCTGTTGATCGTCGGCCTCGTGGTCTTGGCCGGATGGCACCTCTTGCGGCGCTTCCGAGCGAAGAACCCGTGTGGGGGCTGTGGATGTACGGCGGCGAAGGGATGTCTGCCGGGCAAAAGAGACAGGTAGCCTACGGCTCCGGACGAATATCGACTTGCTTCCCGCCATTGGGCCGAGGGCCATGCAAACGCCTACGCCCTGATGACATAAAGATATCTTTATATGACGATTGACAAAGGGCCCGGGTTTCGGATTAACTTGAACTGTCGTGGTTCTCTGAGCCCTTGTCAGGGGTCAGGGCGAAGAGGGAATTCGGTGCGCCGTCCGGTCCGGTCGTTGGATCGCGCGGCAAAGCCGGGGCTGCCCCCGCAACTGTAAGCGGCGAGCCGCTGTCGAGACGTGTCACTGGCGCCAAATAGGTGCCGGGAAGGCCAGACAGCGACGCTGACCCGCAAGCCAGGAAACCTGCCGCGACCTGTGAACGTCCTCGGGCGGGGTGTCCCGGTTGGCCGCTTGCGAAAGATGGCCCGGCGCCATCTGGGTGTCCTGCTTGCGTCCGCTCGGTCCATGCCCCCATTGATGATGATGGGGTGGTGAGATGATGTCGCCTTTCTCCGGCGTGACGAACCCGGTTCCCCGCCCGCTCACCCAGCTTCGCGTCCGATGTCGGGCGCGTGAACGCGAAAGGCCACGTCCATGTCCATCGTTACCAGCACCCTGGGGTTTCCGCGCATCGGTCCCCGCCGCGAACTGAAGACAGCCCTCGAAAGCCACTGGGCCGGCAAGACCGATGCCCGGGCGCTCCTCGATGACGCCGCCGCCTTGCGGACGGCGGCTTGGGCGCGCCAGCAGGGGGCGGGCGTCACGCATGTTCCCAGCAGCGACTTCTCGCTCTATGACCATGTGCTGGACACCAGCGTCATGCTTGGCGCCATTCCCTCCCTCTACGAATGGCGCGGCGGGCCGGTTTCGCCCGAAACCTATTTCGCTATGGCGCGCGGGACGCGTGGCCGGGCCGACGGCGATCTTCCGGCCCTGGAGATGACCAAGTGGTTCGACACCAACTACCACTACATGGTCCCGGAGTTCGCGCCCGGGCAGGCCTTCACGCTGGCGTCGACCAAGCCGATCGACGAGTTCCTGGAAGCGAAGGCACTGGGCGTTCGCACGCGGCCGGTCGTGCTCGGCCCGGTCACCTATCTGCTGCTCGGCAAAAGCAAGGACGACGCGCTCGATCCGCTGTCGCTTCTGCCCGGCGTACTGCCCGTCTACGCCGAGGTATTGAGGCGCCTTGCCGGGGAAGGGGCCGATTGGGTACAGATCGACGAGCCCTGCCTGGTACTCGACCTGGCCGACGCCCAGCGGAATGCCCTGGCCCATGCCTACAAGGTTCTGGCGGCGGCGGTGCCTGGCCTGAAGCTTCTGCTCACCACCTATTTCGGCGGATTGGACGACAACCTCGATACCGCGCTCGAGCTTCCCGTGGCCGGGCTTCATCTGGACCTGGTGCGGGCACCCGCTCAGCTCGACGATGTCCTTTCCCGGGCGCCGGCCGGCCTTGTGCTGTCCTTTGGCGTCATCGACGGCCGCAATGTCTGGCAGGCCGATCTGCCGGCGATCCTCGATCGCATCGAGCCGGCCGTCGACCGGCGCGGTGTCGAGCGCTCGATGATCGGGCCCTCCTGCTCGCTGCTGCACGTGCCGATCGATCTCGACCTCGAAGCCGGTCTCGATCCCGACCTCAAGAGCTGGCTCGCCTTCGCGGTGCAGAAGGTCGACGAGATCGTGACCCTGGGGCGGGCCATCGACCGGGGGCGCGCCGACGTGGCCGACGAACTGGAGGACTCGGCCGCGGCGGCGGCGACCCGCAAGGCGTCGCCCAAGATCCACGACGGAAAGGTCAAGGCGCGCCTCGATGCGGTGACGCCGGACATGACGCGCCGCGCGAAGCCCTTCGCGGCCCGCCGGCAGCTGCAACGGGATCGCCTCGGATTGCCGGCCTTCCCGACCACCACCATCGGCTCCTTCCCGCAGACCGAGGAGGTGCGCAAGGCCCGCGCCGCCCACGCCAAGGGAACGCTCGGCGATGCCGAGTATCGGGATTTTCTGCGCAAGGAGACCAAGGCGGCCGTGCGCTGGCAGGAGGACGTCGGGATCGACGTGCTGGTCCATGGCGAGTTCGAGCGCAACGACATGGTGCAGTATTTCGGCGAACAGCTGTCGGGATATGCCTTCACCAAACACGGCTGGGTGCAAAGCTACGGCTCGCGCTACGTGCGCCCGCCGGTCATTTTCGGAGACGTCTCGCGGCCCCGGCCGATGACCGTCGAGTGGTCGGCCTATGCGCAGTCGCTTACCGGCAAACCCATGAAGGGCATGCTGACCGGTCCCGTCACCATGCTGCAATGGTCGTTCGTGCGCGACGACCAGCCCCGCGAGCGGACCTGCCGCCAGATCGCCCTGGCATTGCGCGACGAGGTGGTCGATCTGGAGAAGGCTGGCATTTCGATCATCCAGATCGACGAGCCCGCCTTCCGCGAGGGCCTGCCGCTCCGCCGCACCGAGTGGCGGCCCTATCTCGACTGGGCGGTGGCGAGTTTCCGCCTTGCGGCGTGCGGCGTCGCCGACGCCACCCAGATCCACACCCACATGTGTTACTCGGAGTTCAACGACATCATCGATTCGATCGGCGCCATGGACGCCGACGTCATTTCCATCGAGACCGCGCGCTCGAAGATGGAGCTTCTGGACGCGTTCACGAATTACCGTTATCCGAACGACATCGGGCCGGGCGTTTACGACATTCATACGCCGCGCTGTCCGTCGGTCGACGAGATGACGGCATTGCTCGCCAAGGCCGCCGAGCGCCTGGCGCCCGATCAGATCTGGGTCAATCCCGATTGCGGCCTGAAAACCCGCAAGTGGGAGGAGGTGCGTCCCGCGCTGGTCAACATGGTCGAGGCGGCGCGCCGGATGAGGGCTGCTTCGCGGTAAGCCCGGGCAAGGCGTTCTCCCCGAGATCCGTCTCGGGGAGAACGGCGTCGAAATCGATAA
The DNA here is from genome assembly GCA_014859895.1 of Rhodospirillales bacterium. Classification (GTDB taxonomy): domain Bacteria; phylum Pseudomonadota; class Alphaproteobacteria; order Rhodospirillales; family Shumkoniaceae; genus Shumkonia. The sequence goes on along the minus strand of JACZKS010000029.1, from coordinate 87,316 downwards.
CACTATCTATTGACTGATTTTAAGAAGCATTATACTAAATATTGATGTCGCGGTTCTCCCGAGTTGGATCGGGAGCCAAGAGGGAATTCAGTGGGGCGCGCGGCAGCGCGCCGAGGCTGGAGCTGCCCCCGCAACTGTGAGCGGCGAGCCGCTGTCGAGCAGGGTCACTGACGCCGAGCCGGCGTTGGGAAGGCCGGACAGCAGCGACGACCCGCGAGCCAGGAGACCTGCCGCGACAGGTGTAAGAACGTCCCACGGGCGGGGTGTCCCGGTGAGTCGCCTGCGTGGAATGGCTTTGGCACCATTCGCCCCACGACAAGCGTCCGCTCGGCCTTTGCCCCCAAGCACGATTGGGGTTGCCGATGTCATTTGCCGTTCATGCGAACTCTCCGACCGCCACCTCGTCCCTTTCCGCCGAAGCGGTGGAATGCCCGTCGGAGCCGGAATACCGGGTCATTCGGCGCAATGGCACGGTGGCGCGTTTCGAACCGTCCAAGATCGCCATCGCCATCACCAAGGCCTTCCTTGCCGTCGAAGGGACCGGATCGACCGCTTCCCGGCGGGTCCACGAAACCGTCGAGACGCTCGTCGGCGAGGTGGTCTCCGGCTTGGTCCGCCGGGCGGAATCCGGACGTGCATTCCACATCGAAGACATCCAGGACCGGGTGGAGCTCGCCCTGATGCGCGGCGGCCACCACAAGGTCGCCCGCGCCTACGTGCTCTATCGCGAGGAGCGCGCCCGCGAGCGGCTCGCCAAGGCGCAAGAGGCGAGCCCCGGGCCGCGGCAGGCGCCCGCGCTCACCGTCACCGCCGCCGACGGCGCGCGGATGCCGCTGGACATGGCGCGCCTCCGCCTCGTCGTGGAGGAAGCCTGCGCCGACCTCGACGGCGTATCCGCCGATGCCGTCCTGGCCGAGACGGAGCGCGGCCTCTTTGACGGCATCACGCTCGACGAACTGGCACTGGCACCGATCCTGGCGGCGCGCACCCTGGTCGAGACCGAACCCAATTACGCCTTCGTCAGCGCGCGGCTGCTGCTCGACAAGCTCAGGCGCGAGGCGCTCACCTTCATTGCCGGCCGCGCCGATCAGGCGACGCAGGCCGAGATGGGCGGGCGTTATCGCAACTATTTCCCGGCCTTCGTGAAATCCGGCATCGCGGCCGAACTCGTCGATCCGGAACTTGCCCGCTTCGACCTCGACAGGTTGGCCGCAGCCCTGAAGCCCGAGCGCGACATGCGGTTCCAGTATCTCGGCCTGCAGACGCTTTACGACCGCTATTTCCTGCAAATCCGCGGTACCCGGTTCGAGCTGCCGCAGGCCTTTTTCATGCGCGTCGCCATGGGCCTCGCGCTTGACGAGAGGGGCCGCGAGGACAGGGCGATCCGGTTCTACGATCTACTCTCATCGTTCGACTTCATGTGTTCGACGCCGACGCTGTTCAACGCCGGCACGACGCGCCCCCAGCTTTCGTCGTGCTTCCTGACCAGCGTCGCCGACGATCTGGCCGGCATTTTCAAGGCGGTCAAGGACAACGCACTGCTCGCCAAGTATTCCGGCGGGCTGGGCAACGACTGGACGCGGGTGCGGGGGCTCGGCGCCCACATCAAGGGGACGAACGGCCAAAGCCAGGGTGTGGTGCCGTTCCTCAAGGTGGCCAACGACACGGCCATCGCCGTCAACCAGGGCGGCAAGCGCAAGGGCGCGGTCTGCGCCTATCTGGAGACCTGGCACATCGACATCGAGGAATTCCTCGACCTCAGGAAGAACACCGGCGACGACCGCCGCCGCACCCACGACATGAACACGGCCAACTGGGTTCCTGACCTGTTCATGGAACGCGTCGAGGGAGACGGCGCCTGGACGCTGTTCTCGCCCGACGAGGTGCCCGATCTGCACGATCTCTACGGCCCCGCCTTCAAGGCCGCCTACGAGGAACATGAGGCGAGGGCCGACCGGGGCGAGGTCAAGGTCTTCCGGCGCGTCCGCGCCCAGGACCTCTGGCGGCGCATGCTGACCCTTCTGTTCGAGACGGGGCACCCGTGGGTCACCTTCAAGGACCCCTGCAACATCCGCTCGCCGCAGGGGCATATCGGCGTCGTGCATTCCTCCAACCTGTGCACCGAAATCACGCTCAACACGTCCGACGACGAGGTCGCGGTGTGCAATCTCGGCTCGGTCAATCTGGCCTCCCACGTTACGGCGGCGGGCCTTGACGGCGAGCGTCTGGCGCGCACGGTGAAGACCGCCATGCGCATGCTCGACAACGTGATCGACATCAACTTCTACACGATCCCCGAGGCCAGGCGCTCGAACCTCCAACATCGCCCGGTCGGCCTCGGCCTCATGGGCTTCCAGGATGCGCTGCAAACGCTTGGCATCCCCTACGCTTCGCAAGAAGCCGTCCGTTTCGCAGATGAGAGCATGGAGGCCATCAGCTTTTACGCCATCGCGGCCTCGGTCGAGCTTGCCGAAGAGCGCGGGCGCTATCCCAGCTTCGAGGGTTCGCTGTGGTCGAAGGGCATCCTGCCGGTCGATTCCATCGAATTGCTGGCGGAAGCGCGCGGCGAACTTGACCTCGACCGGTCGGCGTCGCTGGACTGGGCGGCGCTCCGCGAGCAGGTGATGGCCGTCGGCATGCGTAATTCCAACTGCATGGCCATCGCGCCGACGGCGACCATCTCCAACATCTGCGGGGTTTCCCAATCCATCGAGCCCGCCTACCAGAACCTCTACGTCAAGTCGAACATGTCGGGCGACTTCACGGTGGTGAACGCCGCCCTCGTCGGCGACCTCAAGGAACGCGGCCTGTGGGACGCGGTGATGGTTTCCGACCTCAAGTATTTCGACGGCAGCCTGGGGCCCATCGATCGCGTGCCCGACGACCTCAAGGCGCTCTACGCCACCGCCTTCGAGATCGACAGCGCATGGCTGATCGAGGCGGCGGCGCGCCGCCAGAAATGGATCGACCAGGCCCAGTCGCTCAATCTCTACATCGCCAGCCCCAACGGCAAGGCGCTGGACGCCCTCTACAGGCTCGCCTGGAGACGGGGGCTCAAGACCACCTACTACCTCCGCTCACGCTCGGCCAGCCACGTCGAGAAATCGACGCTGACGGGCACCGACGGCAAGCTCAATGCCGTCGCCGCTACCCTTTCTCCGGCGACGGCCGCGGCGGATGGCCCGGCCTGCGCTCTCAACGACCCTGATTGCGAAGCCTGCCAGTGAGCGGCTCGGAAAACGGAGACGACACCATGCTCGATTGGTCGCAACCCCGGGCGCCCGCCGCCCCCGCCCATCCTTCGCCTGTGGCCGATGCGACCGGCCTCGGCGAGATCGCCCGCGGCGCCGCCCGCGTTTCGGTCGACGACAAAGCGATGATCAACGCCCGCGCCGACGTCAATCAACTCCTGCCCCTCAAATACGGCTGGGCGTGGGAAAAGTACCTGGCCGCCTGCAACAACCACTGGATGCCGACGGAGGTCTCGATGCAGGCCGACATCGCGCTCTGGAAATCGAAAGACGGCCTGACCGAAGACGAGCGGCGGATGGTCAAGCGCAATCTCGGGTTCTTCGCGGCCTCCGAATCCCTGGTCGCCAACAATATCGTGCTGGCGATCTACCGCCACCTGACCAACCCGGAATGCCGGCAATACCTGTTGCGCCAGGCCTTCGAAGAGGCGGTGCACACCCATACCTTCCAGTACATCGTGGAAAGCCTCGGCCTCGACGAGGGCGAGTTGTTCAACATGTACCGCGAGGTGCCGTCGATCACCGACAAGGCGGCCTGGGCGCTGGACCACACCCGCACCCTCGATGCGCCGGATTTCCGGACCGGCACGCCGCAGGCCGACCAGGCCTTCCTGCGCGACCTCATCGCCTTCTACGTCGTCTTCGAAGGCATGTGGTTCTATACCGGCTTCGCGCAGATCCTCTCCCTCGGCCGGCGCAACAAGATGGTCGGCATCGCCGAGCAGTACCAATACATCCTGCGCGACGAGAGCATTCACCTGAATTTCGGAATCGACGTCGTCAACCAGATCAAGGCCGAGAATCCCCATCTGTGGACGGACGCGTTTCAGGACGAGGTGCGCCGGATGCTGAAGGGCGGCGCCGAACTCGAGGCCGCTTACGGCAGGGACACCATGCCGCGCGGCCTGCTCGGCCTGAATGCGGCGCTGTGCGAGCAGTACATGCGTTTCATCGCCAATCGCCGCTGCGCCCAGCTCGGACTCGCCGCGGTCTTCCCGGAAACCGCCAATCCCTTCCCGTGGATGTCGGAAACGATGGACCTGAAGAAGGAGAAGAACTTCTTCGAAACCCGCGTCATCGAATACCAGAATGGCGGGGCGCTGAGCTGGGAGTAAAGAGTAAGGGACGTGGCCTTGTTGGCCATCGTCGACAAGATATACGACAACCGTTGATGCTGTGCCGGCAGCTTTGGATATCGATTGACCATGACCGCTTCAAAGCTGGGTAAAGCGGTGCGGATAGCCCGCTTGGCTCATCACCTCGGCACGGCTCTCCCTCAGTTTGGTCAGCCCGTCTGCGGTAAATTGGCGCGCGGAGCCCCGCTCAAGGCCGAGCGCCGCTTCCAGGCCGGTTCCAATCAGTGATTCTCCCAAGGCGGAGAATACGACCGTTGCCATCATCAACCCGATGGCACTCGTCCCGCCAGCCTGCCGGCCGGCATCGCCTTTCGCCAGCTCGCCGACGAGATCGGCGATGATTGCGTATAGCGGTGCCAGGCGATCGTCAGCGCCGGTTGCCGCCAGCCAGGCGGCGAGCCGGCCGGCGCCGCCGACGTCAAAAGCTTCGAACACCACGTCGACAACGTCGCGCGTGCTCATTTCTCCTTGCCGCAGATGGGCCACAGCGGCGGTCGTGGCTGATGTGATATCCTCGATGACGGAAGTAATCAGCGCCGAATGAAGCGCATCCACCGTCCCGAAGTGGTAGGTCACGTTGCCGTGGGTCACACCCGCTCGTACTGCGACCGCTTTCAGCGTGATCGCCTGCGGGCCCTCGGCCTGTAGCAATTCACGGGCTGCCTGGATTACGTGGGCCCGCATCTCGACCGGCGGGCGGCGTCGACGCGGAGCCTTAACAAGGGCCTTAAGATGGCTTATTGTCATCACTGCCAATATATTGGCTTTTCCTTCGAGGAGCAAGCCATGCCCCAGGAAGCCGCTCAAACCTACGAATACGGCGTCGATGTCGCTGCGGACGACATTGACGAAATGGGCCACGTAAACAATGCCGTCTACCTGAAGTGGGTTCAGGTGGCGGTACTGCGCCACTGGCATCGCCTCGTCCCCAAGGAGGTCGTCGCGGCGCACCTTTGGGTCGCTTTGAAGCACGAGATTTGCTATCGGCACCCCGCGTTTCTTCACGACCATGTCATAGTCAAAGTCGTGCTGGAAAAATTGCTCGGCGCCCGGGCCTTCTACAAGACGATGATCAATCGTGGCGATGACATTCTGGCGGAAGTTGAAAGCTGCTGGTGCTGCTTGGACGCGGTCACGAAGAAGCCGGTTCGGCTGGCCCGTGACATCGTTGCACGGTTTCTGCCGTCGGAGGCCCCCCGACATTGCTGACGATGCCGTGGTGGAATTCTGGCCTCATCCGGCAGACCGGCCCGTCCGTGCCATTGCTCATAAGATTCACGGGCGGGTTTCCCGGCTTGGCTTTCGAGAGCATCGGATTCAACCGCAGTACGTGACGACGGCAAGCGACAAAATGCGCCCCGCCAGGAACGATTATGACAGTCCCAACGGATGCGACGGTGCGAACGAGGCCGTTATCAGCGAGATCCCGATGGCCATCACCAGAACACCGCCCGCGAGAGCGATGACGCCGGCAACGGCGCGATAACGACTTCGCCCCCCGCCGGCTATCGAGGCGGCCCAGCGCCTCACATTCACGGCAAGAAAAGCCAGGCTCGCGATCGCCAGCGCCGTACCGGCCGACATCGCGGCTACGGCAGCGACGCCGGCCCATGCCAGGTTTACGGCGTAGGCGAATGCCAACACGAGAACCGCCCCGCTACACGGGCGAAGGCCGATCGAGAAGATGAGCCCGAGAGTGGTGCGGATATCTTTCGCGCGCTCGATCTGCGCCGGCGACGGGCCGTGCGCATGCCCGCAACCGAAATCGTGCTCGCACCCATGGTGTTTGGCGTCGTGATGGCCGTGGTTCCGTCCAGTGATATGCGGCGAGGTCGCGGTTGCGGCCTGTGGCCGGAGGTGCGGAACCGGGCTTGGCTTGAGTTCCGATGCCAAGCCTGCGGCCGCCCGGGCAGCCAGAATGGCGCCGACAAGAAAAACGAGGGCGTAGCTGAGACGTTCAGACCATGCGGTGGCGGTCGATGTTTCCCTGGGTAGCCAGCCCGCCAGCCCGATCAGCCCGTAGACGAGCACGATGGCGGTGAGGCCCTGGCAAAACGCGGCGGCCGCCGCGAGCCTCGCTCCCTTCGCCGCGCGCTCCTTGTGGGTCAGCAGATAGGCCGCGAGGATGGCTTTTCCATGCCCGGGGCCGGCCGCATGAAAGATGCCGTACAGGAAGCTCGCCAGGATCAGTCCCCATCCGGCCTCGGCGCCCCCGCCGGCGGTAAGGCTTCGAAGGCCTAGAGTCAGCTCTCGGTGAAAGGCCCGCTGTTGCTCGACGATCCACGTGATCAGACGGCCGAAGGTGAATGCCTCCGGGGATGGCATAGCCGCTTCCGCGACCCCGACGGAACCGATCACCTGGGTGGCCGCCTGGGCGAAGTCGGCATGGCCCGCCAGCAGAACTCCCGCCAACAGGCAGAAGACGAATGGCGCCCAAGGTCTCATGGGCATTGCACGTCGACCCGTTCCGCGAAAATGGCGCCCAGGCCGTCGCTGGCCGTTTGCGTGCGGTCCAGGGCGGCGGCGAGGCCGACCGCTTCGAAGGTGGGATTGGGCTTGATCAGGCGGTACGTACAGCCGGCTGGGGAGGCCTGGAGGCGGATCGCCTCCGGGGAGTCGGCGTGAAGCATCTCGATGTAGTAGGTGGGATCGAAGATCGAGTAGGTGAGCGGCGAGTCGCTGAGATCGAGATCCGCCTTGAAGGGGACGACGAACGTCATTTCGAGGCGGCCCCCCAACAGCGTCGAGGACATCTCCGTTATCGGCGCGAAGTCGACACCCTTCCCCTTGTGCTCGACTTCGGTGAAATAGGCGTACTCCTCCAGGTTCTTCATATTGTCGTGGAGTATCGCATCGATCTTGCTCTGCACCGCCTTCGTGTCGCTGTTTTTCCCGAGCCCCCCCACCGCGTAGGCCGTGTAGTACTCGTCGAACACCCATCGCTCGCGCAGGCCGGTCGCCTTGCCAGCGCCGTTGAAGAGGATCTGTACGCTCACGTCGATCCAGGCGTGGGGATGGGCGTGGGCCGACCCCATTGGCACGACAGCCAACAAGGTGCTAAGCACCATGGACACGATGACGAGCGATGACAGCCGCAGTCTCACGATAACCATGTCTCCAATGTAAGGCGGATTGGACACTCTGCCAAATCGCCCACACATTGGCTGCTGATCACCCCCCCCCAGGCTATGTGAAATAGATGATTCCGCCCGGGAACAAGGGAGGATTGCCAGCTCTCAGGCCGCTATTTCAACGGACGCATGCCTAGGACACCCTTCCTCTTGTCAAAAAGTTAGCCATGGCTTATATTGATTGAATTGAGAATGCGTCTCAATCTCAATTATGGCGTTATCGGGAACGAGAAAGGAAGGGGAACAAGGTGAAGGGGCTCGCAAAACGCGTCGTTGTTGCCGCCGTTGCCGCCTTCGTCGGCGTGTCGGCGTTCGGCCTGGCGGCCGGCAGCGCCATGGCGGCGGAGAAATTCAAGGCCGTCACCACCTTCACGGTCATCGCCGACATGGCGAAGAACGTGGCGGGTGACGCGGCGGTCGTCGAATCGATCACCAGGCCCGGGGCCGAAATCCACAACTACTCGCCGACGCCGGGCGATATCGTAAAGGCCCAGGGCGCCCGGCTCATCCTGTGGAACGGGCTCAATCTGGAACTGTGGTTCGAGAAGTTCTTCCAGCACCTGAAGGACGTCCCGAGCGTGGTGGTGTCGCAAGGCGTCGAGCCCATGGGCATCGCCGAGGGTCCCTATAGCGGCAAGCCCAACCCGCATGCCTGGATGTCCCCCAAGGCGGCCCTGACCTATGTCGACAACATCCGCGACGCCTTCGCCAAGCACGATCCGGACAACGCGGCGACCTACCGCGCCAATGCCGAGGCCTACAAGGCCAAGATCACCGCGACGATCGCGCCGCTGCGCGCCGAGTTGGCGGCGATCCCCGAAGAAAGGCGCTGGCTGGTGTCGAGCGAGGGCGCCTTCAGCTACCTGGCGCGCGACTTCGACTTGAAGGAACTCTATCTGTGGCCGATCAACGCCGACCAGCAGGGCACGCCGCAGCAGGTCCGCAAGGTCATCGACGCGATGCGCAAGAACGGCATCACGGTCGTCTTCAGCGAAAGCACCATTTCGGCCAAGCCGGCCCAACAGGTGGCGCGCGAAACTGGCGCCAGGTACGGCGGTGTCCTCTTCGTCGACTCCCTGAGCGAGGCCGGCGGCGAGGTTCCGACCTATATCGATCTGCTCAAGGTGACCGTCGGCACCATCGCCAAGGAGCTGCTTGCCAAATCCTCATGATCCCCCGGGCACGGGTGGCAAAGGGCCACGACATGGACATGGACATGCATTCCCCGGAAACTTTCGTCGCGGCATCCGCATCCGGGTCCGGCCCGGGCCTGTCGGTCACCGACGCCACGGTGACCTACCGCAACGGCCACACGGCCCTGCGCGACGCGACGTTCAAGATCCCGACCCACACGATCTCGGCGCTGGTCGGCGTCAACGGCAGCGGCAAATCAACCCTTTTCAAGGCGATCATGGGCTTCCTGCGCCCCTCCAAGGGGGTCATTTCGATCCTCGGGTACCCGGTCGAGCTGGCGCTGCGAAAGAACCTCGTCGCCTATGTTCCGCAAAGCGAGGACGTCGATTGGAACTTCCCGGTCCTCGTCGAGGACGTCGTCATGATGGGCCGCTACGGCCACATGAACATGCTACGCATCGCCAAGCGGCGCGACCGCGAGGCCGTGGCGGCCGCCCTCGAACGGGTCGGCATGGCGGACTTCCGCCAACGCCAGATCGGCGAGCTTTCCGGCGGCCAGCGAAAGCGGGTCTTCCTGGCCCGCGCGCTGGCCCAGGAAAGCCGCGTCATCCTGCTCGACGAGCCCTTCACCGGCGTCGACATGAAGACCGAGGACGCCATCATCGGGCTGCTCCGCGTGCTTCGCGACGAGGGCCGGGTCATGCTGGTTTCCACCCACGACCTCGGCAGTATCCCGGAATTCTGCGACCAGACGGTCCTGGTCAACGGCACCGTCCTCGCCTACGGCCCGACGTCCACCACGTTCACCCAGGCCAACCTCGAAAGGACCTTCGGCGGGGCCCTGCGTCAGCTCGATTTCAACGGCCGCGCCGGCAAGCCGGGCCCGGTCAGCATCATCACCGACGACGAGCGGCCGTTCGTCCTCTACGGCGACAAATCGCCCGCCGGGCCGAACGGAAAAGCCGGGGAGGCGGCCTGATGGACCTTCTCCTCGAACCCTTCGCCTACGGCTATATGCTGAACGCCATGTGGGTCAGCGCCCTGGTCGGCGGCGTCTGCGCTTTCCTGTCGGCCTATCTGATGCTGAAGGGCTGGTCGCTGATCGGCGACGCGCTTTCCCATGCCATCGTGCCCGGCGTCGCCGGGGCCTACATGCTGGGCCTGCCCTTCTCGCTGGGCGCCTTCGTTTCCGGCGGCCTCGCCGCGGCCGCCATGCTGTTTCTCAACCAGCGCACGCGGCTGAAGGAAGACGCCATCATCGGCCTGATCTTCACGTCCTTCTTCGGCCTCGGCCTGTTCATGATTTCGCTGTCGCCGGCGTCGGTCGACATCCGGACGATCGTTCTCGGCAACGTTCTCGCCATCACGCCGGGCGACACCCTGCAACTGGCGGTCATCGGGTTCGTGTCGCTTGCCGTCCTGCTGGCCAAATGGAAGGACCTGATGGTGACCTTCTTCGACGAAAGCCACGCGCGTTCGATCGGGCTGAACCCGACCCTGTTGAAGATCGTCTTCTTTACCCTGCTGTCGGCCTGCACGGTCGCCGCGCTGCAAACCGTCGGCGCCTTCCTGGTCATCGCCCTGGTCGTGACGCCGGGCGCCACCGCCTATCTGCTGACCGACCGCTTCCCGCGCCTGCTGGCCTTGAGCGTGGCGATCGGCTCGATCACCTGCCTCGTCGGCGCCTATGCCAGCTATTATCTCGACGGCGCCACGGGCGGCATCATCATCGTTCTGCAGACCCTGCTGTTCCTCGCCGCCTTCGCGTTCGCCCCCAAGCACGGCATGCTGGCGGCCAGGCGGCGCGCGGCCCAGGCGTTGGAGGCGGCGCCATGACCGGCCTTCTCGATGCGATGATGATGCCGTTCCAGTTCGACTTCATGCGCCTCGCGCTGATCATCTCGGTCCTGGTCGCCGTGCCGACCGCCCTGCTGTCGTGCTTTTTGGTGCTGAAGGGCTGGTCGCTGATGGGCGACGCCATTTCCCATGCGGTGCTGCCGGGGGTCGTGCTTGCCTATATCGCCGGCCTTCCGCTCGCCGTCGGCGCCTTCGGGGCCGGCATGACCTGCGCGCTGGCCACCGGCTTCCTCAAGGAAAACAGCCGCGTCAAGCAGGACACCGTCATGGGCATCGTCTTCTCCGGGATGTTCGGGTTCGGCCTCGTGCTCTACACCAAGATCGAGACCGACGTTCACCTCGATCACATCCTGTTCGGCGACATGTTGGGCGTCGGCTGGCGCGACATCGCCGAAACGGCGGTCATCGGGCTCGTCGCCACTGCCCTTCTGGTCGTCAAATGGCGCGACCTCCTGCTGCATGCCTTCGATCCGGCGCAGGCGAAGGCGGTCGGCCTGCCGGTCCGCCTCCTGCACTACGGCCTGCTCGCCATCCTGTCGCTCACCATCGTCGGCGCGCTCAAGGCGGTCGGCATCATCCTCGCCATCGCCATGCTGATCGCCCCCGGTGCCATCGCCTTTCTGCTGACCCGGAGTTTCGGCAGGATGCTGGTGCTGTCCACCGCCATCGCAGTCATCGCGTCTTTCCTCGGCGTCTATGCGTCCTTCTTCATCGACAGCGCGCCGGCGCCGACCATCGTGCTGCTGCTGACCTTGGCCTTCGTCGCCGCTTTCCTCGCCGTGACCTGGAAGTCACGATCGGCCGACGCGGGGCAAAAAATAAGGTAACGCCATACTCTATCGCTTTATCTTGGCAGGAATGCCCGCCCGATGGGTGCAAACCGCCTCAGCCGCTTGACGCACGCACCACCAGCCTGGGAACAATGCGAACACGGGCGGGGGGGGCGGAAGTGCCCTCGATGCGGGCAAACAGCTTGCGGGCCCCTTCGGCGCCAATGTCGCTGAGCGGCTGGTGGACGGTGGTGATGGCGGGCTCGACGAAGCGGCAAAGTTCAATGTCGTCAAAGCCGGTGACGGCGATATCCCCGGGGACGTCGAGCCCGCGGGCACGGAGCGTGCGGATGATGCCCGCCGCGATCAGGTCGTTGCCGCAGACCACCGCATCCGGGGGCGACCCGTCGGCGAGAATCCGGTCGGCCGCCTGTTCGCCCCATTCGACGGTGAATTCCCCGAGCCATATCCGGCCGGCCGACGGAGGGTCCAGTTCCCGTACGTACTCCCGATAGGCTTCCATGCGTTCGCGCGCCGTCGAAACGGTCTGCCTGGCGCCGACGAAGCAGAGACGGCGGCGCGCCTTGCCCGCCAGATGGTCGATGATGGCAATGATCCCGGCCCGGTTGTCGACGCAGATCTGGTCCATGGCAATGCCCCGGATGCTCCGGTCGAGAGAAACCACCGGCACTTCCCGCAACGCCTCGCGCACCGTTTCGGCGCTGCCTTTCTCGTCACAGGGAATGATGATGATGCCCTCGACCTGCCGGGAAAGGAGGGCGCGTACCCGCCTTCTCTCGGTATCGGTATCGTCCGTCGAATCACAGAGCAACAGTTCGTATCCCTGGGCTTGGGCGCTTTCCTCGATCATCTGGACCAGGGCAATGAAATAGGGATTGGCGATCCGCGGAATGACCATTCCCAGCGTTCGCGTCGCCTGCCGGCGCAGGGCGCTGGCCAGATAGTTGGTTCGATATCCCAACTTCTCGGCGGCGGCCAGAACGGCGATCCTGGTCTCGTTGGAAACCTGGCGGGTCCCCGTCAGAACCCGTGAGACCGACGCGATCGATACGCCGGCTTCCCGCGCGACATCCCTGATTTTCGCCATGGTGCGCCGAATACCCCTTCAGGAAAGCCGCTCGTCCACCAGCCGCACCGTTGAACTTCGCCTCGACATAGACGGTGCCAAACCGGCCCAGATGTATTATTATCACGCCTGGAAAACGTTTTCCAAAAAAAGCCCATTTGAGAACGCGACGGCGGACCAAGGGGCTTGAACCACGATTGGCACGTTCAGGCGCGCAAGCAGGAGGCGCTCATGGTTTACAAATCCCTTTTGTCGACGGTGACCGCGATCGCGGTGGCCGCGACCGTATCAACGGCGTCGGCGGCCGATCTGAAGATCGGTCTCGGGGCGGCGGTTTCCTCGATGGATCCGCTGTTCTATGTCATCGGTTCGAACAGCGCCATGGCGCGCAACATTTTCGACGGGCTGATCAACCAGGACGACAAGCAACAGCTCAAGCCGGGGCTCGCGCTGGCCTGGAAGCCGGTCGACGACACGACCTGGGAATTCAAACTGCGCCAGGGCGTCAAATTCCATGACGGGTCGGATTTCACCGCCGAGGACGTCGCCGCGACGATCCGGCGGGTGCCCCTGGCATCCCAGAACAGCCCCAGCTCGTTCATGCGCTACGTCAGCGAGATCAAGGACATCGTCATCGTCGATCCCTTCACGATCCGCTTCAAGACGGCGGCCGCGGCCCCGCTGCTGCCCAGCAACCTGAGCCGCATCGGCATCCTGCCGAAAAGCCTGGAGACGACGCCGTCCAAGGCCCTCAACGACGGCAACGGCGTCATCGGCACCGGGCCGTTCAAATTCGTCAAATGGCAGCCTGGCGACGGCGTCGTGCTGGCCGGAAACGCCGCCTATTGGGGCGGCAAGGTGGCGTGGGACACGGTCACCTTCAAGTTCATCACCAACGCCACTTCCCGCGTGGCCGCCCTGCTGGCTGGCGATGTTGACCTCATCGAGGACGTGCCCACCGCCGATCTCGGGACCATCGCCAAGAACGCCAAGGCCCGCCTGGCTTCCGCCGGCAGCAACCGCGTCATGTACCTGCACATGGACCAGGACCGCGAGGTCTCGCCCTTTGCCGTCGGACCGGACGGCAAGAACCCGCTGCGCGACGTACGCGTCCGCCGGGCCATGTCCAAGGCCATCAACCGCAACCTGCTGGTCGAGCGGATCATGGACGGGCAGGGCGTCCCGGCCGGGCAGTTGGTCCCCGATGGGTACTTCGGTTACGTCCCGGCCCTCAAGCCCGAGACGTTCGATCTGGATGGGGCCAAGAAGCTGCTGGCCGAGGCCGGCTACCCGAACGGCTTCGACATGACCTTCCACGCCTCGAACGACCGTTATCCGAATGACGAGAAGGTCGCCCAGGCCATCAGCCAGATGTTTGCCAGGATCGGCATCAAAATGAAGGTCGAGACCATGCCGGCGGCGGTGTATTTCCCGCGCGCCTCCAAACGGGAGTTCAGCCTGATCATGGGCGGCGCCGCCGTCGAAACCGGGGAGTCCTCGGGCGTCCTCGGGCCGCTGCTCGCCACCTTCACCCAGGCAACGGGGCAGGGCAACCGGGGACGCTATTCCAATCCCAAGTTCGACCAGGCCCTCCAAACCGCCATGAAGACGGTCGACGACGCCAAGCGCGAGACGCTTCTGCGGGACGCCATGACCCAGGGCATGGGCGACCTGGGAGTGATTCCGGTGTTCTTCCTCCTCAATAATTGGGGCGTGCGGGCCGATCTGGCCTACCAGGGACGGGCCGACGGCTATACCCTTGCCCACGACGTGACCTCCAAGTGAGCGGTTCTTGCTTGGCGGATGACTAGACGAAGGGAGGCGGGTCGATCCGGCCCGCTTCCCTCTTTCCCGCCGCGGCATATCCCGGAGAGACGCCTTTCCATGACCCGACTCCCGATCATCATCGACACCGACCCCGGCATCGACGATGCCGTGGCCATTCTTCTTGTCCTGGCCTCGCCCGAGTTCGACCTGCTGGGCCTCACCGTGGTTTCCGGCAACGTTCCGCTCGAAGACACCCTGCGCAACACCTTGCAGGTGTGCGAGCTGGCCGGCCGCACCGACGTGCCGGTCTTCGCCGGCTGCGACCGGCCGCTCCTGCGCCAGCCGGTGCGCGGCCTGTTCAGTGGCCGCGAGGGCCTGGGCGGAGTCGTCCTGCCGCCGCCGCGCCTGGCGCCGCAACCGGTCCATGCCGTCGATTTCCTGGTCAAAAGCCTGCTCGAGGCCGGGCGGACCGGCGAAAAGATCACGCTGTGCGCCCTGGGCCCCCTGACCAACGTGGCGGTGGCTTTGGCCCACAGCCCCGGAATCGCCGCGGGGATCGAGCGGATCGTGCTGATGGGCGGCGGTTTCAGGGAGCTTGGCAATCGCTCGATCGCCGCCGAGTTCAACATCCTGGTCGACCCCCATGCCGCCAGCATCGTCTACGAGGCCGGCATTCCGATCACCATGCTGCCGCTCGACCTGACCCATCAGGCCCTGGCGACGCCGAAACGGGTCGAAAGGCTGCGGGCGATCGACAATCCGGTCGCCCAGGTCGTGGCCGATATCCTGACCATCTGGGACCGCAAGGATATCGACCGTTTCGGCGAGCTGGGAGGGCCGCTACACGATCCCCTGGTCTTCGACTATCTGCTGGCGCCGGATCGCTACAGCGGTCGGGCGGCTCGCGTGTGGATCGAGCATACCAGCGAGCTGACCATGGGCCAGACGGTGGCCGACTGGTGGGGCAAGACCGGCGAGAAGCCCAACGCCGAGGTGCTCACCAAGGTCGACGCCCAGGGCTTCTTCGACCTGTTGGGCGAGCGCTTGGCGCGCTATCCCCTGCCGGCGTGACGTGAACCCGGAGCGGGGCGGCGGCATGGCGGCCATTCCCATCCTGATCGACACCGACCCCGGCGTCGACGATGCCGTCGCTATCCTGGTGGCCCTGGCATCGCCGGAACTGGATGTTCGCGCCATCACCGCGGTGGCCGGAAACGTGCCGCTGGACGATACGGCCCACAACGCGCGCAAGGTCTGCGAACTGGCAGGACGGCTCGACGTCGCCGTCCACGCCGGTTGCCGCAAGCCTCTGCTGCGGTCCCAGATCTTCGGCAAGTACGCCAGCGGCGGCGGGCTGGCCGGCGACACCCTGCCGGCCCCTGCGATGCCGTTGCGCCCGCAACACGCCGTCGACGTGCTGGTCTCCGAACTGGGGCGTGCCGCCCGCGGCGAGGCGGAAAAGATCACCGTCTGCACGCTGGGGCCATTGACCAACCTGGCAGTGGCGCTGGCCCACAGCCCGTCCATCGTGCGAGGCATCGAGAAGATCGTCGTCATGGGAGGAGCTTTCGCCGCCCTGGGTAACCGTTCGATTGCCGCCGAATTCAACATGCTGGCCGATCCCCATGCGGCGCGGATCGTCCTGGCCTCGGGCGCGCCCATCGTCCTGGTGCCGCTGGACCTGACGTTCCAGGCCCTGGCGACGCCGCCTCGCCTCGCCGCCATCCGCTCCCTCGGCAACCGCGTCGGCGAGATGGTTTTCAAGCTGTTGACCTATGTCGATCGCAGCGATGTCGAACGCTTCGGCATGGCCGGGGGCCCTCTTCACGACCCGACGGTGATCGGCTTGCTGCTCCGCCCGGACCTGTATCGTGGCCGTCCGGCCTTCGTCGACGTCGAGTGCGACAGCCCCCTGACCCTGGGCCATGCCGTCGTGGACTGGGAGGGACGCATGGGGAAAGTCCCCAACGCGATGGTCATGACCGACATCGACAGCGACGGTTTTTTCGTCTTGCTCAAGGAGCGCCTGGGGCGCTTCTGATTCGCCGCTTCGGGTTGCGGTGATGGCGCCCGGGGCATCGCTCCCGGGCGCGGGTAAGGTCAGGCTCCGTTCGTTCCGTAACCTGTGCCGGTGACGATGCCTGCGATCGCCATCGCTTCATCGACCGAAGCGCCATCGTGGATGATCACGCGGGTCGCGCGCATAACGGCCATCGGGTTCTTTGCCTGGATGATGGAGCGGCCAAAGAGGACACCGGCACCGCCGCCCGCGATGATCTGGGCGACAAATTCCAGCGTCCCGCGGTCCGATCCGCCGTTGGGGCCTCCGGCCAACATGACCGGAATAGGCAGGCTGCCGGCGATCGGGCGGAGCGCCTCCGACGAGCCGGGCCAGTCGGTTTTGAGGATATCCGCCCCCAATTCCATGCCGATCCGCGTATGCGCGGCAATCAGATCGGGATCCGCGGTATCGGGACAGCGTGCGCCGCGCGCTCCCATGGTCTCGATGATGTGGACCATTCCGGCCTGGCGCGCGGCCGCATTGACTTTCGCACAATTTTCGAACGCACGGTCCTCGAGTTCGGGGTCATTGTGCCCGACGAACAAATAGGTAATGACCGCATCGGCACCCAGCGCGACCGCGTCCTCGACCGAGGCGATCAAACGGGTATGGCCGTCGGCATAGGCCAAGTCACCTTCCCGCCACATCGTCGTGTGATCGAGGCGCAATATGAGGGCCGGCCCATCGCGGCGCACGATCCGCTCACCGTATTGAACCGCCGTGCCGATGGACAGGATGACCGCATTGACGCCCGCCTGGACGATCTGATCGAGCGTTTCTTCGGGATGTTCCACGCCGGGACAGTTTCCCAAGTGTAAACCATGGTCGAGCGCGACGCCGAAGCCGCGTCCGGTCATCGGATCCACGATCCGCGACATCCGCCTTTGTTTTCCGATCATCCCGTGCATGGGAGCTGCTCTCCTCTTATATCGTTTCGAAGTGAATACCGGCTTGCTGGAGCCGATTGACGATCGCCTCGTCGATCGGCCCCTTGATGAAAACATGGTCGAACTCGGCCAATTCGGCGTAGTGGTTCAAGGCCCGGATCGAGAACTTGTTGGCCGTTACCAGCAACACCCGGCGTTCCGCCGAATCCATGATGGCCCGCTTGACCCGGATGACTTCCGGTTCCTGATGGTAAAGCGAGGTTCCGATGACCGAAGATGAGGACAGGAACGCCCAATCCGCCCGCAGTTTGCCGAACGAGTGTTCGCAGATCAGACCGTAGAATGCCTTTTGCTTGGCGTTGTAGAGACCTCCGGGAGCAAGCATCCGGATGTTCGGAAGGTCGCGGACCTTCTCCTGTACGGCCAAGGAATTGGAAATCACCGTCAGGGCTTCCATGCTGGAAAGGGCATCCGCCAGCGGCAGCGTCGTCGTGCTCTCGTCGATCATCACAACGTTGCCCGGCTCCACCAGCTTGGCCGCAGCTTTGGCGAGCGCCTGCTTGTCTTCCGCGGCGACCTGAATGCGATAGTGAAAATTGCTCTCGAACAGCAGCGAACTCTCCGCCGTTGCCATGCCACGTTCCTTGCGCAGCAGGCCCTGTTGCTCCAACAGGTCGAGGTCGCGGTGTACGGTCATTCGGCTGACATCCAGCCGTTCGGCCAGGGAATCGATCTGCACCGATCCCTCGCGCATGACGACGGCAACGATTTCTTGCCTTCGTCCGTCCGGGGTCATGGGATTTCCTTTTCGGTCCACGTAACTAGAACACAACACTCGGCAGCCACGTGGTGATTGTCGGCACCATGGTGACCACGACAAGCGACAACAGAAGCGGGATCAGGAACGGCAGACTGCCGCGCAACACGCGTTCCACCGGCATGTCGGCGACCACGGCGACCATATAGAGGCTCATGCCCACGGGCGGCGTCAGCAAGCCGATCATCAGGTTGAGAACGACGACAATCCCCAACTGAATGGGGTCGACGCCGACCATGGCCAGCGCGGGAGCCAGAATCGGCGCCAGGATCAGAATCGCGGCGATCGATTCCATGACCATGCCAATCACCAGCAAAGCGATGTTGACGATGGCCAGCAGGACCAGGGGGTTCTCGCTGACCGACAGGAGAAGTTCGCTGACCTTGACCGGCACCTGTTCGATCGTAAACACCCAGGCGAAAATAGCCGCGCAACCGACGATGAATAGGACACTCGCCGTTGCCAGAACCGTCTTGCGCGCGGCTTCGATCAAGTTCGCCCAGTCGAGTTTGCGATAGACGAACCGACCAAGAAATGCGCCGTAAAGTGCGGTGATGGCGGCAACCTCGGTCGGGCCGAACAAGCCACTGATAAGCCCACCGATAAGTATGATTGGCGCGAGGAGCGCGGGAAACGCGATCTTGACGATTTGCCACCGGCTTTCGCCCAGATTTTCCGCACGCGGCAATCCGCGGAATCTTGCCATTAGGGCGACTTCCAGCATCAGGAACGCGGCAATGACAAGCGCTGGAATGACACCTGCAATCAACAATTTGATCGAGGAAACCTCGGCCGCCGTCGCGTAAATGATCAACGGAATGCTGGGCGGGAAGATCGGCCCAATGGTTGCCGCGGCCATGGTAATCCCCGATGCAAACTCATCCCGATAGCCTTGTTCGCGCATCATGCGGATCTGCACGGCTCCCAGGCCGCCGATATCGGCGAGTGCGGCCCCCGAGATGCCGGAAAAAATCAAGTTTGCCAGGATGGTGACATAACCGAGTCCGCCTCGGATTTTGCCGACCAGGATCTTGGTGAAATTGAAAATATGAGTGGTGATGCCCGATGCATCGAACAGATTGGCCGCGAAAATGAAGAGCGGAACAGCGAGCAAGGGGTCGGAATCCAGGGCATTGACGATCCGTTGGGCGATAACCGAAAAGGGCAGGTCGCCGACGATGATGACCATGGCCGCCGCCAACCCCATGGCCGCGCCGATCGGCACGCCGACAATGATAAAGGCGATGAAAAGCGCCATGGATATCAGGCTGATCATCGGGCCACTCCGTTCCTGGCGGACTTGATGCGTCGCACGCAGTCGATGGCTTGTTCCATCGCGGCGAACCAGAAAAACAGGATTCCCACCAGCGCCGGAAGATAGAAGACGAGGTTGGGCATGCCGATGGCCGGTGTCACGAAACGCCAGGCGTGCGACATGAACAGGTAGGCGCTTATCATGAAGGCCAGACAGAATAGATTGACGGCAAGGCTTGCGAACAGTTCGGCAAAGGCCTGCATCGTCGGCGGCATCATTTCGACGAACAGGGTGACGCGAACCTGCAAATTGCGCCGCACCAGGACGGGTGCCGCCAGAAAGACGATTCCCAACCCGCAATAGCGCGACAGTTCATCGGCCCAGGGCAGGCCTATGGAGAAAAAATTGCGGGCCCCGACCTGAATGACCAGGAGCAGGGTTAAAATCAGCAGAAGCCGGATGGCCACCCACTCCAGGGCTTCGCACATTTTTCCAAAGAGGCCGAAGAGAGGCGAGACGCCAGGTTCGTCGGACATAGGAGAAATCCCTTTTGGTTTTTTGATCCCGGCCCATTCATGGTGGGAGATTCGGGACCCGGCCGGCTTCCAATGGCGGACCGGGTCCCGGGAATACGAACCCTTACTTCCCTTACTTGATGGCCTCGATCATCTTGTAGAGATCGCCATATTTCTCGGCCAGACGTGCCTGGACGATCTTGCGCACGCTGGCCTTGAATGCGGCCAGTTTCAGCCCTTCGGGTTCACCGATGACCGTGACGCCGGCCTTTTTCATGATTTCCAGGTCTTCCTTTTCGGCCTGGAGCTCCATATTCGTGGCCTTGACGCGCACTTCGTTTGCGACCGCGGTCATAATGTCGCGCGATTTCTGATCCAGGCCTTCCCAGAACTTGTTGTTGATGACCACGATCTCGGCACCCATGATGTGGCCGGTCAGCATGATATGCGACTGAACCTCGTAGATCTTGCTGGCATAGATCGTTTCAATCGGATTTTCCTGTCCGGACACCACGCCCGTTGCCAGGGCGGTTGGCAGTTCCGAGAAATTGACGGGAACCGGGATCGCCCCCAACCCTTCGACGGTGCTCATGTAGATTGGAAAGGGAATGGCCCGGATTTTCGTGCCTGCCAGGCTTTCCGGTGAGTGGAAGGCCTTGTTGGCGGTCAACTGGCGTGTTCCGAAATAAAAGGCATAAAGGACGCGCGTTCCGGCGGCTTTGATGAGGCCCTTGTTGAGTTCCTTCATAACCGGGGAGTCGACGTCCACGACCTTCATCAGGTGATCGACGTCGCGGTAGAGATAGGGGGTGTCGAGCGCGGCAAACGGGGCATAGAGGGACCCGATTCCGGCGGCCGTGTTGTGCGACATGGTGATCGACCCCATGGACACGCCTTCCGCCTGTTCCTGCAGCTTGCCGAGCTGGGAGGACGGATACACGGTCATTTTCATGGCACCGTTCGTCCGTTCTGCCAACAGGTCGGCGAACATCTGGGCCTGTTCGCCGGCGACGCTTCCCGGAGCGTTCATATGGCCGTAGCGCATCTTCGTGGTATCGGCGGCGAAGCCGTCGCCCGTCATTCCTGCCGTAACGGCGCCAACAGCCGCCGCCAAAGCCATCGTCCGTAAGGTGCTCTTCATCAGCGTGAACTCCCTTGGTTGTGGGTTGAGACTTTTCGGTCTTCCGTGGTCGCGAATGCGGTTTGTGGTGAGTGCGATCGGCCGTTCTCTATGAAAGGTTTGGGTTTTTGCCCTTCACAGGTAGTTGGCCAACGATTCGACGCAGAGATGCGGGCTCGCCAGAACCGGTACGGCGAGTCTCTTTTCCAGATCCGGCTGCAGGTGGGCCATCGAGGCCTGTGCCAGGATCACCACGTCGCAGGATGCGGCAAGTTCCTCGGCCGTTTTTGCCACGATGGCATCGTGCGTCTTGCGGTCGCCCTTGACGATGGCGTCAAATGCCGCCCCCTGGAGCCGGTGCTCGATTTCGATTGTCCGGTCCAATCGTTGGGCGTGCTCGCGGATCAATCCGGTGCTCGGGCCGACCGTGCTGCTCGTGGTACACACCACGCCGATCCTGCACCCAAGGCCGATCGCCTTTTCGGCCATCGCGTCGTCGATCTTGATGATGGGGATGGAGACCATCTGGCGTGCCACGTTGACGGCCGGCGACGTCGATGAGCAGGTGAACACCAGAAGATCGGCTCCCGAGCTTTCCGCGAGAGTCGCAAGGGTGGCGATGCGGCGCACGATTCCCGGCGACTCTCCGTTGGCCAGTAAATCCTGAATCAGGCTTTCATCGACCATGTGAAACGTAGAAAGGTCGGGGTAACGCTCGCCGATCAGCCGCTTGAACAGATCGACCAGGAACGAACCCGTGTGCAGAAAAGCCAGTCTTTTCATCCGATGATTCCCTTATTCCACCACTTCAGTTCTTATCTTCCACGCGCCCCTGGAGCACGTGGCTGAAGAAACCGGGGTCGCCAACCTGTCCCCCCTTGAGGACGATTTCGAGTCCGTCAACGACGGGATCGGCGGAATGTGCGCGACAAAGCGGGGCTCCGGGGACCAGGGGCGCAACGACTTCCATCGCCTCGATGCCGAGCGTCTGGGCGGCATAGCTGGAACTGTCGCCCCCCGCCAACACCACGCGGCGAACCCCGCTTTTGGCGACGATATCGCGGAGAACCCGCCCACAGATTCCCCCAAGAACGGCCGAGCTTTCGGCATCCGTCGAGCCCCGCGATCTCAGCGCCTCTCGCGTTTGGGCGATCCTTGGGTCCTCTCGCCCCCGTGCCGTGTGCAGGATCACGCCAACATGCGTTTCCAGCGCCGAGGCCACCGCGTCTGCCAGTTCCCCGATGAACTCGGGGTTTCCCTCGCTCCCGACGGCTTTGACGGTATCCATCCCCACCAGGGCGTATCCGTTGGAATCGGCCCACTGAATCTGCGCCTCGGTGACTGGCGAACAGCTGCCGCAGATAGCCACCACCTTGTCCGACGGGCGTGCTGGGCCCGGTGGAGCCTGAAGCGGCAGTAAACCGGCTTGGGTCAGATGTTCGGTCAAGGCGTATTCGATGCCGGACGATCCGACCAGAAACGTCGGCTGCTTCGCTCCCCGGCCTGCGACCAGGCGGCCGGCAATGCGGGTGGTTTTCTCGTCGAAGGTGTCGAGAATGACAAGATCGGCCTCTTCCGTCATGAGTCGATCGAGCGCCGCATCCGCATCCCCGGCCTGCATTTTCAGGAAATCGAAACCGATGATCCGGCGGCTGGTCTGGCAGGCGAGATGCCGGCGCAAGTCGCCTTCGGTCATCGGCGTTACGGGATGGCGGCTCATCGTCGGGTGACGGTCGATCCGGAAGATTTCCTGGTCGCCCGAGAACGAAGCGGCGGCGAACAGGTTTGAAAACACCACGAATCTCTTGTGCCTGGCGACCCCGACCAAGACCAGGACGGCGCCGCCGAAGACATCCTCACCGATTTCCGCCGCTCGGCCGACGCTGCCGACGGTCGGCGCCGAATCGAACGTCGAACAGGTCTTGTAATGGCAGAGCGGCGCTCCAAGATCGCGAAGGCGGCGGAAGACGCCGGGAAGTTCCCGATCCATCCAATCGGGGCTGCGGCTGCGGCTGGTGCCGGCGACACCCACGGCGGCGATGCCGGGATAACGCGCGATTTGCTCGGCGTCGGGTGGCGTGAGGAACAAGACGGTCGGCACGCCGGCCATGGCGAGGCCTTCCATGGCATCGGTCGAGCCGGTGAAATCGTCCCCGTAAAACGTCAGCAGCAGGTGGCTTTCACCACCGAACCTTAGACCCATGATCAGCCATCCCGGGCCGTTTCAGCCCCATTCTTCTTCACGTTCCCATCAGGATATATCATGATTGGCGGTAGATATAACAGATATTTTTTGATTTTTCGTGATACATAACATATTTAGTGATATGTTTTATGGCATCCAAATGGGAGAGAGTGCGCGTCATGGGCACGAGGAACATGCTCGGCATCACAATGGGCGATCCCGCCGGGATCGGGCCGGAGGTCATCTGCAAAGCTCTGGCAGGGATGTCGACAGAGGGTCGGGCGGCAACCATCGTCGTAGGCGACCCGCACTACATGCGCCGGGCTGCCACGCTGGTCGGGGTAGACGCGATTTTTGTCGAGAACGGAGGCGCCGTCCCGTCGGGCAAGGTTCGTCTGGAAGCGGTTCCGGCGAAAAACCGCGATGCCATCCGCGACGGCATCCAGTCGGGTGCGGCGGGGGAAGCCGCCTTTCAGTGCGTCAAGCGTGGCGTGGATATGGCCCTGAGGGGAGACATCGACGTCATCGTGACCGCATCCCTGAACAAGGCCGCGCTACGCGAGGCGGGCTATCCCTATAACGGACATACCGGAGCGCTGGCCCACCTGTGCGGCGTGGACACGTCCTATGCCGTTCTTGCCTGCCCCCAACTTTCCGTGATTCACGTGACCACCCATGTTTCGCTCTCCAAGGCCGCCGAACTGTGCCGGGTCGAAAAAATCCTGCGCACGATCCGGGCCGGCTACCATCACGTGCTCAGCACCGGCATTCGAAACCCTCGGATTGCGGTTTCGGCGCTTAATCCCCACGCCGGGGAGGGCGGGATGTTCGGTACCGAGGACGATGAGTTCGTCGTGCCGGCGGTCGCGGCGGCGCGAGACGAGGGGATGGACGTCACCGGCCCCGTTCCCGGCGACGTGGTATTTTCCCAGGCGGTCGACGGCAAGTACGACCTGGTCGTCGCCCAGTTCCACGATCAGGGGCATATCCCGGCGAAATTGCTGGGACGCCACGAAACGGTGAACGTGACCGCCGGCCTGCCGATCCTGCGGACTTCCGTCGATCACGGCACGGCCTTTGACATCGCCTGGAAGGGCGTCGCCGACCCGCAAAACATGCAGGCCGCCATCCGCATGGCCCGGACGATGCGGCCGGTCGGGAAATAGACGCTGCCTCGTCCCCTGGCTGCCCTACCGCCCCGCTTCGGGAAGGCCGAGCCCTGCGTCTTGCAGGACTTTCTCCACCGTTACGGCGACCCCAAGGATATGCCGGTCGGTGTCTCCACGGCCGACTACGGACAGGCCAACCGGCAGGTCTCCGGGTCGCTGGCACGGAACCGATGCGCAGCATAAACCGAGAAGATTCGATACCGACGGATTGCGCAGGGCCAAAAGGTTGAAACGGGAGTAGTCGTCGTCGCTTTCGAGATCGGCAATCTTCGGGGCGACGATGGCAACCGTCGGCATGACGGCGGCGTCGAAGGGCGCCAGGGCGCGATCCATGGTGGCGATCTGATCCGCCCGTGCAGCGAGAAGATCGAGATAGTCGGCGGCCGATATGCCCGCACCTCGTTCTATGCGACTTCGGACACGGGGATCGTAAAGATCGCCCTTTTCGGCCAACAGGCGGCGATGCCAAGCGTAGCTCTCGGCGGCGGTGATGCCGCCACCCGCCAGTAAATCCGGCACCTTTGCCAGATGGTCGAAACGAACATCGTCGATTCGAGCCCCTGCCGCGGAAAGCGCCGACAGGGCGCGTGCGTAGGCCGTGGCGACGGCATCGTCGAGACCGTCCAGAACGTAGGATTGCGGTGCCGCCAGCCGGAGCCCCCTCAAGGGCTGCGGCGTCCGCGGTTGCTCGCCGGCCAGTACGGCGCCGAGCAGCGCGCAACAGGCCACCGAACGGGCGATGGGGCCGATGGAATCCAGGCTCGTCGACAACGGGATGGTACCGCCGAGATCGCTCCGTCCCCAGGTCGGCTTGAAGCCGGTCAGGCCGCAGAAGGCAGCCGGGATGCGCACCGATCCGCCGGTATCGGTTCCAATCCCCGCGAAGGCCATGCCGTCGCTCACCGATACCGCCGCCCCCGAGGACGAGCCCCCGGCAACGTGGTTGCGGTCCCAAGGGTTCCCGGGGGTGCCGTAGTGCGGATTGACACCGAGGCCCGAGAAAGCGAACTCGGTCATGTTGGTATGGCCGACAATCACCGCCCCCGCCGCGCGAAGCCTTGCGATCGCGGGCGCATCCATTTTCGCGGGCGGGGATTCCGCCAGTACCCGCGATCCGGCGCGCGTCTGGTGACCGGCGACGTCGAACAGGTCCTTCACGGAAACCGGGATTCCGGCCAGTGGGCCAAGGGGAATGCCGACCTTGCGCAACTGATCCGTCGCACGCGCCTGGGCCAACGCCGCGTCCTCGAAGCTTTCCGTGAAGACGATCCGGCCCTCCGGGGTTCGAGCCCGCGCCAACGCCTCTTCGGTCAGGGCTTCGCTGTGCAGGTGGCCGGCATCCAACGCCTGACGGATTTCCGCGAGCGATCGCGTGTCGGCAAACATGACCATTTCTCCCGACTGGGCCGATCAGGCGACGACCGGCAAAACGTCGATATCGTAGGCGTGGGTGATCGTTCGGCCGAGCACCGGGTCTTCCAGTGTCATCTCGAAACGGGTTCCCGGGCGCACGCCGCCAATCGCGGCCAGCGTACCGCAGAACATCGCCTGCCCGTCCCCAAGCGGTTCCGCCGTGCCTTTCCATTTCGCCATCAACAGCTCGGGCCGCAGCAGTCCGGAAACCGGGCCTTCCTGATAGAGGACGCCATCACCGTCGATTACCGCGCGGGCCCGCAGGATCAGGTCATCCCAATGACCGGCGACGGCGTCGAACGGCCACACTTCCGGCCCCACCGGCTTGGGGCACAGTTCTTTCGACACGGCGACCGAATAGGATTCGACCCGGCGATCGGTGTGATCCGATCCGATGCCGATCCACAGACGCCCGGCACTTCCGATCAGGACGGCCTCGACCTCGCCCGAACTGTCCGGCCCCAGAACTTGGATGTGCGGGGCCGTGGTCAGCCTGTCCGCCGAAACTCGATAGAAGACGGGGGTCGCCGACGGCGGGGCGACGCCCACCGCGGCCAACTCCTCGATGTGCTTCTGAACGGCGGCGGTGTCGCGGCCGGCCCATCCCGCGATGATCACATCGCGGATATCCACCGCGATCGCATTTTCCCCGGGTGAACGAAATTGAAGCATGGCAATTCCCCGCATCACGTCATCGGTTCAATTCATGGCCCGCGGCAGGAACAGGGCCAAGTCGGGTACCATCAGCAAAACCCCCGCCATCAAAAGCATAATTGCCGCATACGGAAGGGCTCCGATCATGACCTCGTTCAACGATCCTCGGCCGCGAACGCCCTGGACCACGTAGAGATTGAGGCCTACGGGCGGGGTGATCAGCGCCATCTCGATCAGCAGGATCAGCATGATTCCGAACCAGATCGGATCGTAGCCCAAAGCGACGACGACCGGTTCGACCACAGGGATGGTGATGACCATCAGCGACAGGGTCTCGACGAAAAACCCCAGGATGACGTACATGCCGATGATCAGCAGCATGGTCGCCGTCGGTCCCATTCCCGTGTTTTCGACGAAAGCGCTGAGCGCCCGCGTTGCGCCGGCCGCTGAAAGCACGAAGTTCAGAAAATAGGCCGACGTGATGATCAGCATGATCATGGCCGACGTCCGCATGGTGCCGGCCAGCGACTCCTTGAGCATGTCGATGGACAACTCGCCCAGGATGACCGCGAAGGCCAGGGTTGTCAGCACGCCAACGGCGGCAGCCTCGGTCGGCGTCGCCCAACCGGTATAGATCGACCCGATGATCACGGAGAAGAGGACGAAAACCGGCAGCAGATCGACCAGGCCCCGGAGCCGTGCCCGCCAAGTGTGTCGCCGTCGCGGGCCGCCCCACTGCGGTTTGATCGAACAGATCAGCACCGTTCCGGCGATGAATGAAAGCGCCAAAGCCACGCCAGGGATGATCCCTGCGATGAAAAGACGAGGAATCGAGGTCTCGGTCAGGAACCCGTAAACGATCAGGTTGATCGAGGGCGGGATCATGATCCCCAATGTTCCACCCGCCGCAATGGAACCCGCAAACAAGCTTTCATGATAGCCGAGCGCGCGGGCCTGCGGCATGGCTACGGTTCCGACCGTTGCGGCGGTCGCCACGCTGGATCCCGACGTTGCCGAAAAGAATGTCGCCGTTCCGATGTTCGCGTGCAGCAGCCCGCCGGGCAGCCAGGAAAGCCAAGCCTCGAGCGCGCCGTAGGTGCGTCGCGCGATGCCGGTGCGGACCAGGATCTCGCCCAGGAGAATAAACAACGGGATGGCGATGAGCAGAAAGCTGTCCGAGGCCGACCACAGGACTTCGCCCAAGGCACGGTGGAGCGGGAACCGCGAAAAAGCCTGGTCCATGAACAGGCTGAGCCCCAGAAGCGTGACCGCGACGGGGATCGAAAGCGCCATCAGCGAGACCAGGATAACGAGCGCGAGGCCGATCATGTTGGCAGTCTCCGGAAACCGGTCCGCATCATCCTAGATTTTCTCATCCAGCGTCGGGCTGCCGGCCAGCCGTTGGACGGTTTCGAAGTCGCCGGAAACCGTGGCGACGGCAATCCGCAGCAGCAGTACGACCGTCGCGAAGGCGAACCAGGCGAGGCCGGCCAGCCACAGGGCCTGAGGAATCCAAAGAGGGGTCTGGAGCGGCGTGTTGGACAGGGAATTGCGGCTGACGGATTCCAGAACCACGCTTCCGGCGGCCTCGCAGACGACCACCGCGAAGGCAACGAACGCCGCCAGGGCGAGGATATCGAGGGTGACCCGTGCCCGCTGGCCGACCCGCACATAGGCGGCGTCGATGCGGATGTGCGCCTTGCGGAACAGGGCATAGGCGAACGCCCACGACGAGGAGATGGCAAGAACATAGCCTGACATCTCGAAACCCAGGCCAAGCGTCACCGCGAAAACACGCCGAAGAACGATTTCCAGGGCGATCACGGCCACGATCAGCAGCAGCATCGTGCCGCCGAGATAGGCGAGGCACCGCGAGATCCGGTCGACCCGGTCAACGAAGACGTCAAGCGCTGCAGTCATGGCTGGGCCCCGGCGGGAGGGAAGGGGGCGCGACCGGAATGGGGCCGGTCGCGCCTTTCGACTGGGACTACTTCTTGGCGATCAGGTCGACGGTTTTGCCGATCGTGTCGTTCCACCGCTTGACCCACTCGTCCTCGACGCGGGATGCCCAGGCGGGAAGGGATTTTTCAAGAAGCAGCTTGCGTGCCCGGGCCATTTCCTCGGCCGTCGGCTCGACGATGGTCATGCTGCCGGGCTTCCCGTGTTTGCATGCCACCTTGCCCTTGCCGCTCAGACAGGCGATCCCTTGCTCCGAGTCGTCCTCGGCGGCCTTCCAGACCTGATTTTCCAGCTTTTCCACCACTTCGGCGAGCAGGAATTGCTGGGTGGCCTTGCCGAGAGAATTCCACTTCTTCAGGGAGATGGCCGTCACCACGTGGTCCCAGCCGCCGATCGGCAGGGGGTAGAGAACCTTGGCGACTTCGCCCCATCCCGCGCTGTATCCGGAAAGCGAGCCGGTGACGGCGCAGTCGATGACGCCGCGCTGCAACGCGCCGGGAACCTCGCTGAATGCCATGGTGATACCTTCGGCCCCGGCCGCGGTCAGAAACTCGGCGGTCGAGCGGCCGCTGGCGCGGACCTTCAGGCCCTTGATGTCGGCAAGCCCCTTGATCGGCTTGTTGCAAAACAGCACCTGGGCCGGATAAGGCACGATGGCCAGAACCTTGGCGTCGAACCGCTTGGCCATGATGTCGTCGACCACCGGCTTGTAGGCCATGGCGGCGGCCTGGGCCAGCTTGGGGTCGGATGCCATCATCGGGATGTCGAGGCCTTCGAGTTCCGGCGCGTCCTGGACCGTATAGTCGGCGACCGTCGCCCCGATATCGAATACGTTCTTCGCCAGAAGGCGATATACCTCGGCACCCTTGAGGCCCATCTGATCGAAGGTCGAAACCTCGACTTCGATCTTCCCGCCCGACGCCTTGGGCAGGGTTTCCGACCAGAACGGTTTTTCGAACTGCTTGAACAGGACGAGACCGCTCCAGCTTCCCACGTAGGTCAGCTTCGTACTGTCGATGTCGGCGGCCCCGGCGCTTGCGCCCAACAGAGTGGCGGCGGCCACGGCGGTTAGAAACTTCATCCCACGCATCTCAAAAACTCCTCTTCCAGGGTTTCCGATGGTCTTCGCTCGATCACACTTCCAACTGGTCGACGCCGACGATGCGGGTGTTCGCGATGTCGGTTATCAGCATATGGCCGGGATCATGGGTAATGGCGAAGGGCAGCGCCGCCTGCTCCAACGCCGCTTGCGGCGTCACGCCGCACGCCCAGAACACCGGGATCTCGCCGGGCTCCACCGGCACGGGATCGCCGTAATCGGGATTGCCGAGATCGCTGATCCCGATGGCCTCGGGAAATGCCATATGAACCGGAGCGCCGTGCGCGAGAGGGTAGCGCTCGGACAGCAGAATGGCGGCGATAGCATCGGCCGGCCGGTACGGGCGCATGGTCACGACAAGCGGGCCCGTGAAGGAGCCGCGGGGAACGGTCGGGATTGTGGTGCGGAACATCGGCACGTTGCGGCCGAGTTCGATGTGGCGAACCGGCAGGCCGGCATCCAGAAGGGCATGCTCGAAAGAGAACGAACAGCCAAGCGCGAAAGTGACGAGATCGTCGCGCCAATACGGCGTGATGTCGGAGACCCGATCGGTCGAAACGCCGTCGCGGAAAATGCGATAGCCTGGAAGGTCGGTGCGGATGTCGAGATCCTTGGCGACCGCGTCGAGGGAGACGTCGCCGGGCCGGCCGACGCCCAGCAAGGGGCATGGTTTCGGATTGGCCCGGCAATAGGCCAGGAAGTCGGCGGCGTCCGCTTCGGGCAAGATCACCAGGTTGGCCTGGACATAGCCGTCGGCCATGCCCGTCGTCGGCGCATCGATCTGTTGGGCGCGGATTCGCTTTCGTATCTCGCGCGGGGGCAGGGAGCGAAACGGGCTGGGCGAAGTGGCCAATTTTTACTCACATCATGTGGCGTGCCTTCAGATTAATCATCAAAAAACTCATTCCGTCAAAACGCATGTTTTTATGCGTTTCGATAAATTTTATTTATGGGAATCGAATTCCTTTGCCACCGCTACCGCCAGATCGCACATGGCGTGTACCAGGAAAGAGTCGGAGTCCGCGGGAAACGACGCCGTGAAATAGAGGTCGGGCAGTAGGACCGGCGATTCCAGAACGCACAACTCTCCCCGCTGCAATTCCGATCGCACGATGTCGACAGGCAAGGCGCACACGCCGATGCCGTCGACAGCCATGCGCACGATGGTCGCCAGGGACGAACTGCTGTGAATGCGGGGGCGGACGTTGGTTCCGTGGAAAAGCGCTTCGAGATCCATGTGAGGGCGGGAATGGCGCGGAAACGTGATGATCGGCACGCGGCCGAGTTCGTCCAGGGTCAGGGTCCTTCCCGCCAGTCCCCGTTTCGGGCTCGCCAGCCACGACAACGGAAAATTGGACAGCGGGAGATTGACGATTTCGGGCCGGCTGATCGGGCCCATGAGAAAGGCGGCGTCGAGTTCGCATGCCACCAGCCGTTCCCTCAGGTTGACCGAGATGTCGATGTCCAGTTCAAGCGAGATGGCGGGATAGGTTTGCGCCACGCGCTCGATCAGCTTGGGAAGCCACGTGTGGGCGATCGTTTCGACGACCCCCAGGACGACGGTGCCTTGGACGGCGGCGGGGTCGGCGACCGCCGTCAGTATTTCGTTGCGCAAGGCCAGCAGGCGGTCGGCGTACCGTAGAAGGTCCCGGCCTTTCCGGGTCAGCGTGGCCCTGCGGCCGCTGCGGTCGAACACCCGGGTACCGAGTTCCCGCTCAAGAGCCGCGATCCGGGAAGAAACCGACGGCTGGGTCGTATTCAGCCGCTCCGCTGCTGCCCGAAAGCTGCCCAATCGCGAGATCCAAATGAATGTCTCGAGAGCTTTGAACTCCATCTTTCGCGTTCCCCGAATTCACCGCGGAAGCGGGACAGCAAGGTTCCGTCCCGTATGAAAGGCCAAGGTTAGCGCAAATCCAACGGCCGGGGGCGGGCCGATTTACAACGGGTGACCAACGTGCCGATTTTGGGACAGGCCCCGAATGGCCATCGAGCCTGTGAAACCGCGGTTGTCAGACGTCAAGCGGTGGAAGGTCCTTGGGGCGGGGAATGCCTCAGTAATACAGGAACCCCAATGTCCGCTTGATGGCGCCGAATATGGAATCGTCATCCTCAAAGAAGTTCAGCTCGATGTCGCCGGTCCTGAACTGCCTGTAGAACTGCGAGTCGTTGTTCAGGTGCGCGATCGCGGCATTGAGGTTCGTATTGTGGATTTTCTCCGCTGTCTTCAGCTTATCCGTATAGATCTTTTCCAGATCCATATGGTTGTCGAGTTCAGCTTCGGTAAGCGTGTCGTTGGCGTAGCGGGGTTTTCTTGGTGTCAGCAGGATGAGAATGGACTTCTTTGATTCCAGTTCCTCCTTTTTCGAGAACAGGTATTGCACCCCGGGGATATCCTGAAGAATCGGAACGCCGCTCTTGCTGTCTTCCTTCCCACGCTCGCTCAGCCCGCTGAGGATCAGCGTTTCCCCGAATTTCAGAATGGCCTTGGCCTGAACGGTCGTCTTGGTGGTTTGCGCGAACGCCGTAAAGCCGACGTTTTCCGATTGCATCTCGAGAAACTCGTGATCGGCTTGCACGCTGACGCCGAGGGTATCGGCATCGAGGAACTCCGGCGTCACGCTCAAGGTGATGCCGATGTTGATGTCTTCCAGGCCGCCGTCGTAGTTGCTGCTGGAAAGCTGAACATGCAAAACGCCGCCCGAAAAGAACTGGGAAGTGACGTTTTCGGTCGCCAGCAACGACGGTCGGGCGAGGATTTCCGCCTTGTTCGATTCGTCATTGAAGATGTTCAGATTGTATTCCAGATCCTTCAGGGTGAAGACCGGGTTGATGGTCTTCTGAATGGTCCTGGAGGCGGACGAGCCGGTGGTCTTGTCGTAGTTGTAGCCGAAAAGCGTCCCGCCGAGCGTCGTCTGCAACCCCTCGAGTAGGTTGATCCCCTTTGATTGCGAGCGGATCTCCTCGGTTCGGATGATCACCACATCGATGTGGGTCATCTTCGGCAGGGGCTTGCCCTTGCCGGCCGTGTCGGCGAATGCCGAGGCAGGCGCCGCCGAAGGGTTGGTGGGAGACTCCCCATCTTTCGCAAACGGGCCCACCCCTTCGGCGCTGCCCTTGTCCTCGTTGCCGGAGTAGGTGACGATATCCGACGACGGGGTGCTGAAGATCGCGTCATTCGCCGCGACATGGAATTTCTTCCAGTCGTTGAGCCGGCCGGAGGTTTGTTCCAGTTTCATGTCGACCCAATAGGTGTCGCCGCCTTCGATCTTGCCGCGCGAGACCGCCTCATAGTCCCGCATCAGCCGGGGCGTGTCCTCGAACTGCCCGGTCGCCGCCCCGGCGAACATCACGTTACGGATGCTGGCGGGGCTCCCCGGCGCCAGATGGTAGGCTTTGCGAGACGCCCACTCGGCGGTTGCCGGGTCGCGGCTGTAGTAGGACGCCGCCGCCAGGGCGTTCAGGAGATGGGTGTTGTCGGGGGCGTAGAACAAGCCGTAGGCGAAATAGTTCTGGGCGGCCAGGTACTCCCGCTTGCGAAAGTAGATCTGCCCCAGCAGATAGGCGGCCATGTGGTTTGATTCATCGAAATTCAGCGCCGTCACATACCCGGTCTGGGCCAGGTCCAGCATTTTCGAATCACCGGACAGTCCCCTCAGATGATAGGAGAGGGCATTCAGAAAATGCAGGTGCCCGTTGCCGGGCTCCAGACGCAATCCCGCCTGGAAGAGCGTTCCG
This sequence comes from Rhodospirillales bacterium, assembly GCA_014859895.1. Taxonomy (GTDB): domain Bacteria; phylum Pseudomonadota; class Alphaproteobacteria; order Rhodospirillales; family Shumkoniaceae; genus Shumkonia. Next base: position 54,313 of record JACZKS010000029.1, on the reverse strand, counting down.
GCTGCCAGGTAGTCGCCGCGGCTGAGCTTAACCAGCCCCTCCTTGATCGTCTTCTGAAGATCGTTTCGCGGCACCATCCGCGACAGCATCATCTCGATTTCCGCCGATTTGGAAGTCGTCACGCCGGCGGGCGTCACGGTCTCCATGACGCCGCTGCATCCGGCCAGCGCGGTGATCGAGACAAAGCCGACAAGCAGGAGGTTGGCGAGGCCCCGGATTCGCCCGTTGGGGGTCGTTTTGTTCATTTTCATCATGCCTTGGGAAAGGCGTCCTGATCAGTTCTTCACGAATTCCAGTACCTGCTCGGGCCTCGACTGACAGTTCGCGACGACGGCGAACCGGGCGTTGGCGGGGCCTTTCGCGGAAGATCCGAGGTCTAGGCACGTGCCGGTCTGGTTGTTGCGCAGCGCGAAGGCCGTATCGCCGGCTTCCCGGACCTTCCAGTACATGTCCTTGCCGTGGTCGCAAGGCATCAGCGCCAAGGCGCCATCGCGCCGCGGGCCCGGAACGACGCACCACCCCGACCGGGCGTGGATCAGTTTCAGGTCGCCGTCCACCGCCTCGACGTAGTTGAACAAGGAGGTATCGTCGGCAGCGCAGCTTCCGGAATAAAGGGCGTTGTCCTTCATCTGCTGCATGTTCAGCAGCTGATCGCGGGATGACGTGGATTGACCCTTCGCCGTCTTGAAGAAATACTTGTTGAAGTCCGGGTCGACGACGAGGCAACCGCCATTCCTGGCCTTGATCATTTTCTCGACCTTGTAGAATGACGGCTTTTCGGCATCGTTGAGCACCCTGAACCCCTGGCTGTCCGCCCCGAAGCAGGATGTCCATACGGAGTATCCGGTTTTCGCGTTGGCATTGACCGTGTCGAAATGCAGACATTTCTGCGAGAAGCGGTTGACGAACTTACTGAACACGCCGTCCTGGGCGATGAATTTCCATTTTTCGTGGTCGTCCTTGCCGCTGCATTGCGCCAGGATCAACGGCTGGCCGCTTTTCTCGTCGGCGTTGCGCGCCTGCAGGCATAGTCCCTTGCTTTTCAGCAGGACATAGCCGTCCTGGGCCTTGTCCAACGGCACGGCCGACCACCGCTCTGCATCGGTGTCCTTGCAATTTTGCTGGTAGACATCGACCCCGTTGGTCGCGACGCCCAGGCAAAGCGAACTGTGCCCGACCGCCAGATAGCGGTTGGTGAAGACGGCGCTGGCGGGCATGAAGTCGGTCAGCTTGTAGGTCGACAGAATTTGGTTGGACTGATCCGTCAGGTCCTGGTAGCCGCTCAGAAATTTGCCGCCATTCCCCTCAAGGGAATCGAAGATCTTTTTGTATTTGCTTTCTTCCTGCGTCAATTCGTATGCGATGTCGGCGATCTTCTTCTCGAGGTTGTCCCTGAGCCCGCCGACCAGTTCATAGACATGCGCCTTGATCCAGGTCGTCAGTTTCGCCGCCACGTTGCCGATCGGCCCCAACTCCTTCTCGAGCGTGCTTTCCATGTCCTCGACAATGTGCTCGGCGGCGATCACCGGCAGCAACCCGAAGGAGAGCGCGTTGAAACTGGCGTCGGTCGGGCTCAGGGCGAAGAATTCCTCGTACTTCTTGCCGTTGAGCTCGAAATAGAGGTCGACGACGAGCGGCTTGCCGCCCAGGAGGTCCTTCACGCTTCCGGCGATGAAGGCCTTGTCGAGCTTGAAAAGCTTGGCCATCCGTCTGGCATCGTTGGCGAAGGTGTCCAGGCCCTTGGCGATGATGTCCCTGATGTCGGTCGCGGCGGCGACGTCCTTGGCGGCCAGTGCCACCTTGGTTGCCGCATCGTTGGCCTTGATTTCCGCCTTGTGGACCTCGACCGCCAGGCTCTTGGCCTCACTCAGGGCCAGCTTGGCGTCGGCAAGCAGTTGTTCGCTGGCCTTCCATGAATCCCAGGCCAAGCCTTTTCTCGGCCACCATTTCGCTTGGCAATAGTACTTCTTCCACCCGTTGCAGCCGTTGTAGGCGTTATTCGCGGATTCGTAGTCCTGCCGGTAGGCATCCGTCGTCTGCTGCAGTCGCTCGACGGCGCCCTGGGTTACTTGAGAGACCGCTTTTTGGGCCGCCGCCAGGACCTTCTCGGCGTCGTCACGGACCTTCGTGGCATCGGCCAGATCCTTGTCGAGCGCCTTCAGCTTGCCGCCCGCCGTGCTGCTGATCTGCTTAATTCCGGCCTCGATTTCCTTGGCCAGCCAGTCCTGAAGCGAGGAGTTGGCGCTGTACTCGCCGACGACGATGAAGTCCTGTTTTTCGAGATCGAATTCGAGCACCAGATCGGTCTCGCCGATTGCCTCGATGGTGGTCTTGGTCTCCAGCACCAGCTTGCCGTCCTTGAGGGTCAGTTCGACGTCTTCCTCGTTGCCGAACAGCTTGGTCTTGGACGTCACCTTGAAGGGTACGAGCGAGACGTGGGCGTCCGAGAATTCCAACCCGCCCAGCTTGAAAGATCCCTTCTGGGTGAAGCTGACGGAATCGAGGAAATCCTTGACCTCCTTCTCGGAGGGTTTGACGTAGTCGACGGTGATCGTCTTTTTGGCGATGCCGGCCTCGTGGGCGATGATGTCGCGCAGGAGAGCGATCCTGTTCTTGAAGCGCTTGAATTCCTCCTGGGAGAACGCCTTCGCCTCCTTGCCGCCATCGACGACCTTGCCCTTGACCTTTTCTTCGGCCTTGTAGATGTCCTGGGCGATCCTGTAGATCCAGCCGATGTTCGGCTGAAGGCTCGGCGTCTTGATGGCGCCGCCGAACAGTTCCACTTTGCCGCTGAAGTGAATGCCGTCGGGGATGCCCAGGTTGGCGTCCGATGCCCCCGGGGTGGCGAAGGAAAGATAAATGTCCTTTCCGCCGAACATCCACGCCTGCAGCTCGGAATAATCTTTGATCAGCTGCATCGCATCCTTGAAGGGTGCCTTGGCCAGGTCGCCCGGCGTCATTTTCTTGTGGTTCACCTCGTCGTAGATGACCGTGTAGGCTTCGGACAATCCCACCTCGGCCACCACGCCGGCCAGCAGGATGGGCCACATCTCGGGCGTCATTGCGAAGGCAACCGGCTGGGACGCGATCATCGTGGTGTTGAGGATCTCGTACATGGTGACATCGAGATCGCTGACGGTGGTCTTGAGCCCAAGTCCCTCGGGGATCGGCACCTCGCCCAGCAGGCCGACCGACAGGTCGCCGGCGGTGCTCATGTCGTGGCCCCAGAGGTTGGCGTCGCCGCCCAGGCCGATTTTGATCGACGGCGGCTCGACCTGTACCTCGCCCGACACCGTCACGTTTTCCAGCTCGAAGCCCTTGATGCCCAGGGCGTCTTTCCAGGTGTCGCTCATGGCGCCGCTCAGGCTCAGCCCGACCTCTTCCTCGGCCATCTGAATGCCCAGGGTGCCGGTGAAATCGAACGCCGTGTCGTTGTACTGGACATCGAACCCGGCCAGCAGCCCGGCCTCGAAGGTGACGTCGACCACTTTCAGGAAGATGCCGATCTTCTCGGCGCCGCCCATCTTGGCCGGCTTGGCTTTCAAGAATTTCGGCAGCTTCAGCCCGCTTTTCTGCAAATGATCCAGGCTCAGGCTCGAGGCCATGAGGAACTCGAGATCGAGGCTGAGCGGGTCGCTGTCGAACAGGCCGCCGATGGCCCCGTTGATGATGGCTTCTTCGGACAGGCCGATCTTGATGCCATTGACGCCGTTGGTAAGCTTGTTGCCGATTTCGCCCATCAGGTTCGCCTGGAAGTCGGACAGGAAGGTGACATTGTCGAGCTTCACCGGCACCTTGGAATCCCCGAAGATGCCATGGAACAGATCCCCCGCGATGCCGCCCGCCAAGCTGTCCGGCGGCAACGGGAAGACCTTCTTGGTACTGAGGATCAGGGCGGCGTTGGCCACCGCCATGGCATCGAGATGGGTCTGAATGGTCTTGGCTTTGGCGCCTTTCAGGTCGGCGACCGAGGCCAGTTTGCCCAGCGAGAAATGCTGCTTGCTCTTGGTCTTGGCGTTGAAGGCCAGGTCGATGGCGGCGACCAGGGCCTTGCCGGTGGGCGTGTCCAGCTCGAACAGGTATAGGTTGGTCCGTTCGTCCAGCAGCTTGTTCTTGAATTCGACCTGCGCCTCCACCCCGTTGGGATAGAGCTTGATTTCGTGGACGATGAAGTTACTGGCGTTGGGAAGGTCGCCGGCCAGATCGGTGAGCGCCAGGGGACCGTCCAGAACGAAATACTCCAGCTTCGGCAGGCCGCCGCTTTCGGAGAAACTGGCATCGACGGACAGGTCCGTCTTGTCGTGAAGCTTGGCGGCGCTGAAGAAGCTCAGCTCGACCTTCTTCCCGGCCTCTCCCGTTGAGTAGGAAATGTCGAAGCCGCTTTTCTCGAAGGCCAGGCCTTTGATGCCGAGAGGCGTGTCCCACACTCCGTCGACACGGCCCAACAGGGATATCGATTTCGCGCCGTCGCCGGCGTTCAGATCAATCAGGGTTTCCAGTTCGATCGGGCTTTTCACGTTCTTGTCGAAGGCGGCCAGCTTGAGGGTCATCCCACCACGCAGCGACACGTCGAGCCGCCCCGTCGGCTTCTTCTGCTGCATTTCCTTGGGAAGGTTCCCCCAGAACGGGTCATCGCCCGAATTGCCGCTGATGGAAAGGTGGGCGGTCTTGAATGTGGCGAAGTCCTCCAGTTCCTTGATCGCCGGGAGCGGGATATCGATGGTCAGGTCAAGCGCATCCAGGATGGCGCCGGCGATTTCCTTTTCGGCTTCCTTGGCACCGTCCTTGATGAAACCGAAAATTTCTGTCGGGAAGACGCCGCTTATGGGGAAGGACGGCGCCTTGATGGCCAGCTTGTCGAACAGGCCGCTCAACTTCGGTCCCAGGTCTTCCTTGCGGAGGTTGCCCAGAAGGTTGATGCCCTGCTTGAAGGGCCTCTTGAGGTCGACGTTGCCCATCGCCTTTAACATGTCCGCCGGCAGGTTCCCGGGCGTCGCATTCGGGGTCCTGGAGACGACGAAGATCGAACTGGCCAATTTGAGGTCCTTGAGAATGGTATTGCCGGCGGCCGGGATGAGAGCGGCGGCATCGAGCGCGCCAAAATCGAGCGCGGCAAACCCGTCTTCGAGGCTGGCGAACAGCTTCACCGCCGCCTTGCCGACGGCGAGCGTCGTCTCGATGGAGGTCTTGGTGATGTCCAACTCGTCGAACTTGAGGCTGGCGAACAGTGGAATGTTGCCCAGCGACGGCACGATGTCCCCGATGTTCAGGTGCGGGCTCGTGAGCTTGAAGAGGCGGGCACCTCCCTTGTTGCCGGAGGAGGAGATCTTCGCCGTCTTGGCGTTCGATCCCGTCCCGAACTTTATGGAGGAAATCAAAGACTTGGTTTTTTCCGTGAAGTCCAGGTCGGCCAGACTGAAATCCTTCAGCCCGGGAATCCCCGCCAGGTCCGGGAACAGCCTGGCGATGGAGATATTCGCATCATCGGGCTTTATGTTCAGGGTCAGGTACTGGCCGGCTTCCTTCAAGCCGCTCAGATCGATCGAGAGCTTCGCCGTCTCTTTGCCGAAGGCGACATCGGCCGTGATGGTCGTCCCCTTCAGGGTCAGTTCCCGGATGCCGAACGCGTTGATGCCGGGCACGTCGCGAAGTTGGGAAATCACGTCGCCGACCGCGATGTCCGAAGCGGCCTTGAGGTCGAGCACCATTCCCTGGTCATCGGTAATGTCGAGCGAGACCGATTTGTTATTGATGGCGCCGACCACGCTGACCGTCTTTTGCTCCCGCGCGTAACTCACGCCGGTGAAGGCATAGGCGCTGACGACCGGAATCCCCTTGAGATCCGGCAGGATGTCGGCCAGCGTGATCGCCGACGTCGGCTTCAGGTCGGCAACCAGGTTCTTCATGCCCCGCTTGACGTCCAGGCTCAGAACCCCTTCGATCTTGCCGAACAGCCCGGTGCCGCTGAAGGTCTCGGCCTGGCGGTCGTAGGTCAGTTTCTCCATGGCGAAGGCATCGACGACCGGAACCCCGGCCAGCTCGCCCAGGACATCGCCGGGGGTGATCTTGCCCTTGGTGGCGGCCAGTTCCACAACGGCGCCGTCCAGCCCCTTCGCCAGGTCGATGGTGAGTGTCCCTTCCACCGTCTTCACCTTGCCGGTGGCGCTGATGGATTTCTGTTTCGGCGCGAAGGTGATGGCTTCGAAGACCAGGGCATCGATGACCGGGACGTCCTTCAGGCTCGGCAGGACGTTGCCAAGCGTGGCTTTGTGGGCGCCCACGGCGTTCGACGTCACGCCCACGACGATCTTCTTGACGTCGAAGACCAGCGATAAATCCGCATTGGAAACGCGGACGTCGGCTTCCATCGTCAGCGCCCGCTCGTTGAAGATCAGCCGCTCGATGGCGAAAGCATCGTTGCCGGGAAAATCCTTCATCTCGGCGATGAAGTCGGACATCAGAAGCCTGCCCCCGACGGGCTCCACGTAAAACGAGATCCCCTTTTTCCCCGCGGTCTGAACGAACCGCAGCGGCTTGCCATGGAGCGATCCCGTGACGGTGACCTGGTCCTGATCCGTAGAAACGTGATCGATGACAAATTTTTCCAGGAACTCGAACTGCTTGGCGCCAGGGATGGAGTCCGCAAGCGTTGCCGCGAAGGCATTCGAAGCGGGAGAGAGCGACACGATGAAAAGCAACAGGAACGCTACGGCAATTATCTTCTTCATTGTCTCTTCCCTCTGCCTCCACAGCAGTACAGCGAGCACCTCCGTACCGTTAGGTCGCGGCCATATCCGGGCATGCGGTCCGATATCGAAGATTGGGACAGGCTTATCCAAAGTGCGTTAGCGCACCGTTAGTTGGCGTCCCAAGGAAGAGAGAGGGACGATGCGGGATGGACCGGGGGCGTCGGCACCGGACATTCGCGTAGGTTACCGGCAGCTGCCGTCAAAGTAGGACACGGTATCGCAGACCGTGCCGTTTGGGGTGGTGCATGTCTCTTGGGTTCCGGCGATGCCGAAGGCGGAACCGGTGATCGCGCAATAGCGCGCCGCGTCCGACGGAAAGCCGGCGACGCGAATGCCGCCGATCGGGCAGTTTCCGCGGAAAAGTGCCCATTGGCCACATTGACGATTGTCTTCGAACAGGCAGACACCGAATTCCGAGCCATCCGGTCGCGTTTCGGTGATGGCTTGCCCTCCCACGTCGATGCAATGGACGCTGGCCGGGTTGGCGATCCGCGTTACGTTGCCGCTCCGCGGCCGAGAGGGAAGGAGGCAGGTTTTCGCCGGTTCGTTATTGGCGGCCCAGCGAACCTCGCCGTTCTTTTCCCAGTATTCGTGATTGTCGCTGGCGTAACGCACCCCGGAGGCCGATCTAACCTGGACGAGTCTTACCGTCCCGTTATCCTCGACCGTCAGGCTTGATTGATCCCGTGAGTACACGACCGATAGACTCGTGCCGTCGTCGCACTGCAATACGACGGGTTGGTCGGGCGCACCGGCACACGAAGTTGCCCCGACCATGGCAAGGATCACGGAGCACCATCGCAAAGCGTTCAAATGCAGCCTCATCCGAGGCCTTGTAGCAGGGGAGCGTTAGCTTTGCGTTAATGGGCTTTCCGGCAGGGAGGCCGGTCCCATGCGGGTTCAGCCCAAATCGTTCAGCAGGCTGCGGGCCATTCGCAGGTCGTGGGTATCGAAGCCCTCGACGAAGCCGCTGTAGACGCCAGCCAGCAGGTGCCGTGCCTCGTCGGTCCGGCCCTGGCTGTGCCACAGTTCGGCCATGGCCATCGCGGCACGCAGTTCCAGGAGCCTCGCCTGTTGCCTGCGGCTGACGGACAGCGCGCGATGGAAACAGGCCTCGGCTTTTGCCTTGTTGCTTCTGGATTGCCTGAGCCAGCAACGGCCTTCGAGGCGGTGCAACTCGGCCTCGACGTGACGGTCGCCCAGCCGGTCGACGACGTCGCGCGCCTCGGCAATGACGGTCAATGCCTCGTCGAACGCCTTCAAATGACACAACGCGTCAGCCATGGTTTCCAGGAAGATCAGGCGGATACCGCTCATGAGGATCGGCACGGATGCCACACTTTCGCGGATCCGTTCCATGCCGTCCGGTCTCCCCAGCCTGACCATCGCCCAACCCTGCTTGAGGGTCGCCCCCACCTTCCACAGAGGGAAACCGTGGCGGACCGCCAGGTCGATCGTTTCCTCGGCGAGCGTCAGCGTTTCGCCCGGAACCCTCAACATACGCGCCAACACGGTGGCGAAGGTCAGTGCGTAGCCGAGGCTGAAGGGATGCCCGGTCCGTCGCGCCTCGTCGAGGGCCTTGCGGCCGGCCTCTCGGGCCTGCTGCGGGAATCCCAAAAAGCACAGGGTCCACGACAGGTACGAGCCGCTGGTGGCATAGGCGTTCTCGCCGAAGTCGGTGACTAGGCGTTCGTGATGCTCCGGCTTGTAGAGCGCCATGGCACGTTCCAGGTGGTCGCGTGCCTCGACGAACTCGCCCCGCCAGAAGCGGATGTTGCCGACCGCAAAATGGCCCTGCTGTTCCTTCACCGGGTCCTTGCTGGCGAGCGCCATGCGCAGGAGCCGTTGGGTGAGGGCCAGGGATTCGTCGTAATCGGACCTTGAACTCGTACACGCCCACAGGCCCCACAGGGCATGGAACAGGTCGGGGCTGTCGGCGTGCCACTCGCCCAGTTCGACGGCCCGGGCATAGGCAGCCGCCCCGTTGGGCGAGGCGTAACCCTCGGCCGCGAAGTGCGCCGCCCCCAGCCCGACCTGCAGCTCGAATTCGAACTGGATGCGGCGCTGCCCGTCCACCAAGCCGTCGACCAGCGCCAGCCCCGACATGAATCGGCCGATTGCCTCCTTGTGGGCGCAATGCAGATTGGCCAGCCGGCCGGCCCTGACCCAACATTCGATGGCGGTTTCCGCCTCGCCGGCCGCCGTCCAGTGGCGGGCCAGGGTCTCGGGCCGGATGCGCACGGCGTCGGGAAAGCGCACCTGCAGCGTTTCGGCGATCCGCCGGTGGGCGGTCAGCCGGTCGGCCTTGGTGAGCGACTGGTAGGCGGCGTCCTGGAACAGGGCGTGGCGGAACTGGAACTCGGTCTCGGCCGTTCCCGACAGGATGCCGGCGTCGCGCAGCCGGTAGAGCGAGGCCGTCAGCGTCGCCTCGTCAAGCGAGGAAAGGGCGCGCATCCAGGCCATCGGGAACTCACGGCCGATGGAGGCGGCCAGTTGCGCCGTGCTTTTCGTATCGGCCATGCTGTCCAGGCGGGCGGCCAGCAGATCCTGCAGGGTGGCAGGCACGGCGGGCGGCTGTCCGGCGCCGGCCGGCGGGTGAGTGCGGGCCAGTTCCTCGGCGAACAGGGGCACACCGTCGGCCCGCGCGACGATGGCCTGCATGACGTCAGCGGGAATGTCCAGGCCGAGTGAGCCGACCAGGGCGCCGATGTCGTCGTCGGCCAGCGGCCCCAGCGCCTGCTCCGGCACCTCGGCCTTGGGCCACGGCGACCGGAACTCGGGCCGCGCGGTCAGCAGGAAAAAGATCGGCGCCGGCCGGGTGTCGGCAAGGGTGCGGGTCAGCAGCTCCAGCGTGGTTGGGTCACACCACTGCAAATCCTCGACGATGATCAGCATCGGCTGGGCGGCGGCTTGCCTGTAGAGTTGTTCCAGGAAGATCCCCATGACGGTCTGGCGTTGTACCTGCAACGACGCCGTGGGCTCGCGGTAAGGGGGCGCCAGCGGCAGCGACAGCAGGCCGGCGAACAGCGGAATGACCTCGTCGAGGTTCATGTCCGGATAGCGCCGTTCCTGATATTCGGTCAGTCTGCGGAAGCGCGTCTCGGGGCTGTCGCCGGGGGTGAAGCCGAACAGCGCCTTCTGCATGCCGATCAGCGGCTGGAAAGGCGTTTGCGTAAACTCGGGAAGGCACAGAAGCTCCCGAACGACACAGTGCGTAGCGGCGATTTCCTGCTTGAGCGCATGGGCCAGACGCGACTTGCCGATCCCGGGGTCCCCGGTCACCAGCAGCGCCTGGCGGTGGCCGGCGCAAGCTTGACGCCAGCGCGTCGACAGGGCGGCGACCTCGGCTTCGCGGCCGGCCAGCGGGGCAAGCGACGCGGCCGCCCCCAGCCGAGTAACCGCCTGGGTCGCGCGGACCACTTGGAAGGCGTCGGGCTCGTTGGAATCGTCGGGCGACGGCCGGAGCGCCCATTCGAAATAACCGTCGGTCAGGTGCCGGGTGGCGGCGCTGACAATGACCTCGCCGGGCTGGGCCAGGTGCCGCAGGCGAATGGCGACATTCGACGTGCGGCCGATGGGGTCGGGCAGGTTCGGATCGCTGCTGGTGATGATCAGTCCGGTGTGGATGCCGATGCGAAGCTTCACCTCGGCGAACCACTCGCCGGCCAGGGCCATGCCGGCCCGCACGGCCAGCAGGGCTGCGTGCTCGCGGGCCTCCGGATAGCCAAAATAGGCCAGCAGACCCCCGTCGTTGGTGCGCACCACGTGGCCGAAGAATTGATGAATAAGCTGTACGCAGCGGGTCTGGGGCTTGCGCAACAGGTCCAGCACCTCGTCGGGATCATCGCTGCCGGTCGTCACCAGTTGGCAGTACAACACCGTGGCCTGACGACGCTCCAGCGCCATCGGCGGCAGCGGGGGCACAGCCAACCCTTCCTGTTCGCCCGTCGTTGATGCCTGGACGCGACCGCTCTGTATGCGTTTCGCCAGTGCCCGGGTTTCCTCCTCGGGCATGACCCCCAGTTCCTGCTTCAGCGCCCGGCAGCAGGATTCGTAATGGCTGAGTGCCGCCGCCCGTTGGCCGTTCAACGCCAATAACTGCATGAGCCGGCGCTGGCCTTCCTCGTTCCAGGGTTCCAAGTCGGCATAGCGCTGGGCGAAAACCAGGGCCCGGTCGACGTTGCCCAGCTTTTCGTTACAAAGAGACAGGCGTTCGAGCAGGATCAAGGCGCGTTGGAGCAATGCCTCCCGACGGATCTGCAGCCAGTCCTCAAAATCGGCGCAATCCGGAAGGTCGAACCCCGCCATGAACTCGCCGCGGTAAAGGGCGGCCATCGCCTCCATCTTCGAGAGGCAGGCCAGACAGTGGGAACGATCCGCGTTGGGGGCACATTCAGGCGCATCACGGACAAAATCGATCAGGTCGATACGATGGCGGCCGTTGGGGTCGAGGCGGATGGCGCGCCTGTCGGCGACCAGAAAGGGAACGTCCGAACGCTTGTCCTTCAATACGCGTTGGAGGCCCAGCAACACCTGCCGGAGATTGTTGCGGGCACCCTCGACAGCCAATGTCGGCCAAAAGATTTCGGCCAGTCGGTCCCTCGGCTGCGGAGCGCCGGGCTCCGCAGCCAGATAGGCGAGAATCGCCCAACCCTTGCGAGGCATGGCCGGAACGTTGCCCTTTTCGGGCGAGTCGATCGCCACGCCGCCGAGAAGGCGGATCGAAAGAGAATCCTGGGCAAGGGCATGGGGCATTGGTGCCGTTTGCAAGGTCTTCGGGCGGACTAACGCTCCGCTAACGCGAGGTGGTTATGCATGAACCTGGGAAACTATACGCGGGTTCGAGATGAGTCCACCAGGAGGGGCTTCATTCCGCCGTTGTCACGGGAGGAAATCCGACGAGGAACCGGCAGCTAACGGTCGGCTAACGCGGTACCGCTATAGCCCTCTTCCTGAAAACGAGCCAACTGGGCGCGGATCATACGTATCGTTTAGGGAAACACGTCGATATGCCCGGTGAAGTGATGCCGTTACCGGCGTCCAGACGGCTTTCCGAATACCGTTTCGTTGCCGGGGTCTGCCTCGAGTAATGAGGCGCAGCCCCGGCAATCGCCGGGGCTGAACCCTGCGGCGCGGCGTCCCGCCGAAAGTGTGTGTGTCATCGCGTTTTATCGGGCATCCTTCGCGCTCTGTCGCCCCGTTTTCGAAGGTGGCCCCATCGTGTTGCAGCGACTGCTTGGATTCCGTCTGAATCGACCGGCGATCGAGGCCATCATCGCCGTCGTCGCCGGCGCGGCCGTCCTCGGACTTCTGGCCCTGGGGCTCCATGAATTCGGCATGTTGTCCGGCTGGGCCCTGGCGGGCGTTTATGGCATCTACATGATGGCCTCCTTTCTGGTAGTCCGCTCCGTCGGCGTCTCCCATCCTTTCGACCATTTCGGTTTGCCGAACGGCGTGACGCTGGCGCGCCTCGTACTGAGCAGCGTTCTTGGCGGAATCGCCCTCGATCTCGTCGAACGGCCGATGGCCGATCCGCAGGCCTGGCTGGTCTTGGCGATTGCCGCACTTGCCTTGGTGCTGGACGGCCTGGACGGGTTCCTTGCCCGCGCCCGCCACCTGGAATCGCCATTCGGCGCGCGTTTCGACATGGAGGTGGACGCCCTGCTGATTCTCCTGCTGGCGTTGTTGGCGTGGCTACAGGCGAAGGCCGGTCCGTGGGTGCTGCTGATCGGCGCGGTGCGCTACGCCTTCGTCGTGGCGGGATGGCTGTGGCCGGCACTGGCCCGGCCGCTGCCGCCGTCCTTCCGGCGAAAGGCCGTGTGCGTCGTGCAAGGTCTTTCACTGGCCGCCTTGTTGGCGCCCGTCGTACAGCCTCCGGCAAGCGGCATCATCGCTGGGGTGGCGCTGCTGCTGATCCTCTATTCGTTCGCCATCGATGTCATTTGGCTGATCGGGCATCGTCACGAAGCCTGAACACCAGGAAGGCGGCCCCCGGCAGGCTGCCGATCACGGCGATCAGCCCATAGAGCACGCTGGTCGCGAACCCGATCGCGGGGTCCAGGCCGAGCAGCGGCCACAGGCTTGCGGCGATGCCCTCGCGAACACCCCAACCGCCGATCGTCACCGGCACCACCATGCTGAATAGGACGACCGGCACCACGGTAAACCATCCCACCCACGGCAGCGGATGCCCCAGGGCGGCGGCCGCGAGCACGAAGGTCGCGACATAGCTGGCGACGATTGCCAAGTTGAGAACGCCCTGCTTCAGCCACGCGCCATCGGAAGCGAGCGCGCGACGCAGATCGACGCCCAATCCCGCCACCGCCGACCGCAACGCGGCGGAACCGCCCCTGGCCAGGACGGCAAGCATGAGGACGATCATGCAGCCCACCACCAGGGCGCCGACGGCGAGCCACTCCGCTTCAACCGGCACCCGCCCTTCCAGCATCAAGGGCCATGCCGCGATTCCCGCCACCATTACCCCGGCCAGTGCCATTTGTCCGGCGGCGCGTTCGAGCACGATCGAACGCACCACCGGCCGCCATGCGGGGGCGGCGGCGCCCTTCGCCAGGCGAACGGCCCGGAGCGCATCCCCCGGCACGCCGCCGGGCAGGACGAGGTTCAGCAGCGAGGCGATGTAGTATTCGCCGGTGGCCAGCCCAAATGGCAGGCGCAGTTCAAGCCGTGCGGCGATCAGCCGCCAGCGCCAGGCGGACAGCACGATTTGCGCCTGCACCAGCGCGAGGGCGACGAGGATGGGAAGGACGTCGGCACTAGCCAATGCTGTCGCAATCGCCTTGGTGTCGAGGAGCCAGGCCAGCGCCGCAAGGATGGCGATGGTGGCCGCAATACGCCAAGCGGCGCGGCCGTTCGCCACGCTGCCGCTCGAAGGGACCTGTTCAGGTATCGGTTCGCACGCCATGTTACAGTAGGCCGATCGGTGAAGATCGCATGATAGGCTTGAACCGGGGAATGACCAACGTGCCAACGTCGGGGGAGGGCTGTCGCGGGGTGTCCTTGAGAACCATGGCGGGGGGGATTGCCGGTCTGGCGGTCCTCTGTCTGCTTTTAGTGCTGCCGGCCTACACGGACGAACTCTCGGTCGGGAAGTTTTTCCGCCTGCCCGTCGAACTGCCTGTCCTGCTGCTTGTCCTATTCGCGGTGCCGGCGGGCGCCCGTCCATGGGCACGCAGGGCGGTGGCGCTTTGTCTTGGCGTGCTGGTGGCGCTCAAGGTGGCGAACCTCGCGGTATTCGCCATCTATGCGCGCCCGTTCAATGCCTTTCTTCACCTTCACTTGGTGCCGGCGGGTGTTCAACTCCTGTCCGGTGCGGTCGGACCGGTCCTGACGTCGCTGGCGATCATTGCCGCATTCGCGCTGCTAAGCCTTGTCGGTGCCATCCTTTTCGGCTCGCTCCGCGCCGTGGTGGCGGCATTCGAGCCTTGGCGCCCCCGTCTCGCGGTCGCCACCGCGGTCTTTCTGCTGGTGGGCTATGGCATTCTCGACGTCGCCGACGTCCGCGCGCAAGGCGAAGCGACCACGACCGCCACGTCGAGCTCTTTCGTGCGCGACCAGCTTCAATGGCATTGGCAGACGTTCCGCGACCTCGAACGCTTCCGCGCCGACCTCGCCGCGGACGATCAACCGTCCGACCGACTATTGTCGGGGCTGGGAAAGACAGACGTTCTGCTGGTGTTCGTCGAATCCTATGGCCGTACCGCCATCGAGACTCCCTCGTACGCCGCCGTCACCGGCCCCACGCTCCTGCGTTTCGACGCGGAACTGAAGAAGGCCGGCTTCGAGGCGCGCAGCGCGTGGCTCGCGTCTTCGACCTTCGGCGGGCAGAGTTGGCTCGCCCACAGTACCCTGCTGTCGGGCCTCCGCATCGACGGGCAGGGGCGCTATGACGCGCTCCTCCTCGCCCGACGCCGGCTCCTGATCCACGATTTCCAGCGCGCGGGATGGTCCACGGTGGCCGTTGTTCCCGGCATCACGGCGGCATGGCCGGACGCCCAATCCTTCGGTTACGAGCGGGTCCACGCCGCCGCCGACCTCGGCTATGCCGGACTTCCGTTCGGCTGGATTTCCATGCCCGACCAGTACACCTTGGCCGCGCTCGACCGTCTGGAACTCGGCGCCACGAACCGCCCGCCCATCATGGCGACGGTCGTTCTGATTTCCAGTCACGCGCCGTGGACGCCGATACCGGTCCTGGCTCCCTGGGAGCAGATCGGCGACGGCGCCATCTTCGGCCCGACCATGCGTACGGGGGACGCTCCGGAAGTGGTGTGGGCCGACGCCGAGACCATTCGCGCCCAGTACATCCGCTCGATCGACTATGTGCTGCAAACCCTGGCGACTTATGTTGCCAAACACACAAACGACGACATGCTGATGATCGTGGTCGGCGACCACCAGCCGATGCCGTTCGTCGCCGGCGATACGTCGCGGCCGGATGTGCCGGTCCATATCATCGCACGTGACCGATCCGTGCTGGCGGCGATGGAAGATTGGGGCTGGACCAGCGGCATGACGCCCAACCCGGCGGCGCCGACCTGGCCGATGGAGGCCCTACGCGGTCGCCTCCTCGCCACGTTCACCCCGGACATGGCGACCGCTGCCGCACCATCCGGGGGGGAGGGGAGTCCATGACGATTTTACCCTATGCCGATCTGGCCCAGACGGCATATCCCATAGCAGGCGACGTCGTCGCCGTACTGCCGCTGGCCGCCATCGAATCCCATGGCCCCCATTTGCCGCTTGGCACCGACGGCATCATCGTCGACGGCATCCTGGCGCGTGCTGCGGTTGCTGATGGAGGGCGTGACCGCCGCGTGCTGCGACTGCCCACCCTGTGGCTAGGCGCCTCGGCCGAACATGCCGACCGGCCGGGAACCCTGTCGGTCGAACCGGAATCCCTCATCGCCCAGATTGTCGCGGTGGCCGAGGGTCTGGCCCTGGCCGAAGTCAGGCGCGTCATCCTCTTCAATGGCCACGGCGGCAATGTGGCAGCGGCGGCCATTGCCGCGCTCCGGCTGCGGACCCGCTTCGACATGCTGGCGGTCAATGTCCACTGGCTCGATTTCGGCCTGCCGCCAGACTTTGCGGCGCCCGGCCCCATGGCGGCTGATGTCCATGGCGGCTGGATCGAGACCTCGGCGATCCTCCATCTGGCGCCCCAGCTCGTGATCCGGGACGCCATCGCGCCGGCGCCGCCGCACAGTCCTGCGCCCATGCTGTTTCCTTCCGGCCCCCTCGCCTGGGGGTGGAAAGCCAATGATCTCGCCGCCGGCGGCTGGATCGGCCGGCCCGACCTCGCAGGATCCGAGATCGGCAAGGCGCTTGTCGACCATGCGGCCGAGCAGTTGGTCAGACTGCTTGAGGAGGTCGCTGGGGCGGTTTGGACGGGTGCGTCTTGACTTGGTTCGCAACGATCGGTTTCGGCGCCTTGTCGAGAAGATGTCCTGCCCGGGTCGCCTTCGTGGAGAGATAGACGGCGTTGTGCGGATTGACCGCCCCCAGGAGCCGCCGGTGGCCCTCGACGGTCACGCCCGTTTGCTCTATGGCGCGAATCTTGTCGGGGTTGTTGGTGAGCATCACGATGCGGCGGAAGCCCAGAAGATCGAGCATCCGCCCGGCAATGCCATAGCGCCGCTCGTCGGGGCCATAGCCGAGGATGGCGTCGGCATCCAAGGTGTCATGGCCCTGCGCCTGCAGCCCGTAGGCGCGCATCTTGTTGCGCAGGCCGATGCCGCGGCCTTCCTGGTCCAGATACAGCAATAGGCCGCTTCCCGCGGCGTTGATGGCCTGCACGGCCAGCCGCAGTTGATCGCCGCAATCGCATTTTAGGCTGCCGAACAGGTCGCCGGTCAGGCACGCCGAATGCAGCCGGGTCAACACCGGTTGAGCGGGATCGGGGGCACCGACAACGATAGCGAGCTGGTCGCGAGAGCTGTTGGCACTGCTGAACATGACGAATTCGGTAACAGGCGCGTCGCTCAGCGGCACCGGGGCCCTCGCCACGATGCGCAAGTCGCGTACCGAACGGTCGGGGTAAAGGTCGATCATCGTCGCTTCGACGGTTACCATATTCTCCACGGCGACGGTGGCGGGCATGACCACTGCGGCGGGAATCAGATGGGCGGTCCTCACCAGGTCGAGAGCCGTCAACTCAATGGCAGATGCCGGCCTGCGCGGCGTCTCCGGCACGGCCGGGGTTGCCGTGATGAACAGGCGTTCGATCTCGCCCGCAGACAGCCCGGACAGCGCCAGACGCATTGCACCGGGCGCTTCGAACCCCATATGGCGCAAACGCGGTTCCGCAAGAACCAGCCCCACCTCCTCGCCGAAGGCGCTCGCAATGTTGGCGATTTCGTCACCCCCCAGGGTCTCCGCCGACGCAACCACGAGCGCTTCCGAAAGACCCCGTACGATGACCGCGCGGCCCTGGCGCAACTCCTGGATGGCGCGCTCGACTGAAACGCACACCGGATCGGGGGTCAGCCTTGCCAAGGCGCCTTTTGCGGTAGCACTTATAGAAAGCACGTTCGGAGATTGGGTCGCAAAGCAGGTTTTTTGGAAAGACACGGCGATGACCCCCAGAATATGCAGTTCGCACGGCGCCGAAGAACAAGACTGGCAGACCCTCGTGGCGGTTGCACACGGGGGAACGCTCCCTCCTAAGATAGGGAGCAACTCTTTCATCAACACCTATCTCCCTCTAATAGTTCCTGCGCACCAAACGAACTCCCTGGTGATCGCCCAGATCGGACAATCACTGGATGGCCGCATCGCCACGGCAAGCGGCCACTCCCACTACATCAACGGGCCATCCGCGATTACGCATCTGCATCGCTTGCGGGCGTTGGTGGATGCGGTCGTCGTCGGCGTCGGGACGGCGCTTGCCGACGATCCTCAACTGACCGTCCGTCGGGTGACCGGCCCCAATCCGGCTCGCGTCGTCATCGATCCGGCCGGACGGTTGCCCGCGACTGCACGCTGCCTGGAAGAAGGGGCGCGGCGCGTTGTCATCGGTGCGACCGGCCGTTCGCCGCGGGCTGGCGTCGAAGCCATCCGCCTTCCGGCGGCGGCCGGACGGTTCGCGCCCGGCGATATTGTGCAGGCCCTGGCCGACCTCGGACTTCACAGAATATTGATCGAGGGCGGGGGAATGACGATATCGAAATTCCTGGATGCCGGGTATCTCGACCGCCTGCACGTTCTGGTGGCGCCGATGATCATCGGTTCGGGTCGGGCCGGGATCCAGTTGGCCGAGATCGCCCGGCTCGACGAGGCGGTGCGGCCGTCGGTGACGGTCACGACATTTGACGAAGGTGACGTCCTGTTCGATTGCGACCTTGGGCGAAGGCGCTAGGGCCCATCCGGGGATTGGGGTAAAGGATGACCTGCCATGAGATCGAAGCGTTCCGCCGGCTATTCCGCCGCCGCCAAGCTTTTTCATTGGGTTACGGCCCTCGCCGTCCTGACGGCGATCCCGGTGGCCCTGGCCATGGTCCGGGTCGGCCAGGGCCCGTTGCAGAATGACCTTTATGACCTCCACCGCTCTCTGGGGGTTCTCATCCTCATCCTGATGGCCGCGCGCCTCCTGTGGCGGATCTACCGTCCGGCCCCGCCGCTGGTGCCCGGCCTTCCCGATTGGCAGGTGGTGGCGGCGCGGATTTCCCATTGGACGCTCTATGCGGTTCTCCTGGCCATGCCGGTGCTGGGCTGGGCCGGCACTTCGGCTTTCGGCGCACCGATCATGGTCTTCGGACTTTTCGAGTGGCCGGCCATGTTGGATAAGGATGAACAGCTCGCCGGTGTCCTGCTCGGCCTCCACCGGTGGCTCGGCTTCGCGTTGGCCGGCCTGTTGGCGCTGCATGTGGCGGCCGCCCTGCACCACCATTTCATCCGTGGGGACGAAACCCTGCGCCGGATGCTGCCGGGCTATCGGTCCGGCTGATCCGGGGCCGCGAACAGGTCGCGATGGCCGACCACGATGGAGCTGGCGGCCTGGCCGGCGGCCCGCCATACGGCGATGTCCTGCGGATCGAGCAGACCCGTTTCGCCGACCGCCACCGCAACGCCGTCGAGGAGGGCCGCGCGCAGTCCTTCGAGAGACGGACTGAGCCGCCACGGGCTGTAGCCGATTGTCACCATGTAACCGGCATCCTTGAGACAGGCGGCAAGGATGTCTGTCGCGCGGCACCCGGCGGCGGTCCCGAATCCCTTGTCCCGCTCCTGATGTGCCTGGAACGCCCCGGCAATCGCCGCATCCAGGCGATGCGGCGGGGCCAGCGCGATGGTCCCGTCGAAGGTCAGCGTGGCCATAAGCGGCAGGCGGTCGGCCGCCAGCGCGGTGGCGAACCGGCGGATCCATTCCTCCGACGCGAGGTCGAAAAGCGCCGAGGCGGCAACAAGCTCGGTTCCGTCCGGCCAGCAGCGGGGTTCGAGTGCGAGGTCGCGGCGGACCAGATCCACCGTGATGCGTTGCCCGCCGCGGAAGAGCATGAATCCGCTTTCCCGAATTTCTGAGTCGCCTGCCCACGCGATCAACCGTTCGCGGGCAGACGCAAGATTGGCTTCGTCGTGATCGACCAGGGTCCAGTGTTGGCGGAGTGGCAGAACATCGGCGAAGGCGCGCAACGACGCACCGGTGCCGGCGCCGAGGTCGCAAACGGATACTTCGTCGCGGCCGACAAACGCCCGCTCGCAGGCTGCGAGGACCTCGCCGTTGCGGGAGGCCGCGTCCCCAGGCTCGCGGAGGTCGAGCCATTCCGGGGAGAAGCCGGTCATGTCGAGGCCGCCGTCAAGGCGGCGGCGACGTTGCGGGCCGTCTCCGCCCACGTTGGCAACGTGCGGCCATGGGCCCATGCCGCGTCCGCGAGCCGCCGTCTCAATCTCTCATCGGCAATCGCTTTCCGCAACGCCGCCGCCAGAGCCTCGACATCGTCGGGAGCGACCAGCAGGCCCGCATCCGGTGGGACCGTCTGTGGTACCGCGCCGACCGCGCAGGCGATCACCGGAAGGCCATGGGCCATGGCCTCGGCGAACGCCATGCCGTAACCCTCGTGGCGAGACGGCAGGACGAAGATGTCTGCCATCCGATAGGCGGCGTCGAGGCTGTCGCCGACGATTTCGCCTTCCAGGGTGACGCGCCCCTCCAGTCCTGTTTCACGGACGAGGGCCGCGACGCGGGCTGCGGTCTCCGGTTCGCGCTCCAGGCTGCCGATAATCCGGCATCGCCAGGACAACTTCCGCAGGCGGGAAAGCGCATTCACCAGCATGTCATGGGCTTTGCGCCGGGTCACCGTTGCCACGGAGAGGAGGCATGGTACCGTGCCATTGCCCCGCGCCCGCATGACTTGGTCGGTACCGGGCACGGCAACGTGGATACGCTCTTCGGTAACACCGTAATCGTGGGTCAGCGTTTCCGCAGTATGCGGGCTCGTCGCGATGACGGCTCGGGCTGCTCCGAGGGCCTCGCGTTCGGACACGCACAGGCGGGCCGCCGCGGCCGGGGCAAGGCCGGTTTCCAAGGCCAGGGGATGATGAACGAGGGCGACCCAGACATGAGCCAGTCGGTCGAGCATGTCCCGGGGCAGAACGCCGAAGGCCAAGCCATCCACGACGACCAGCGACGACGGCGGCAGGTCACCCAACAACCGATACGACAGGTCCAGTTCGTCCGGGGATGCATCGGGAAAGCCGCCGGGCAAGGAAAGCAGGCGTGGGCCCCAGCCCACACCCGGCAACGCGGCCATCAATCGGCGGGCATAGACATATCCGCCCGTTTGCGTCTCAACGTCGCCGGGGATGGCGAACCAGACGTCACGCACCGCCGACCTCGGCCTCGTAGGAGGCGCGCGCCACGTGCGATTCGTGCAGGGTGATGCGCAGCCGCTCGATGCCCGACGCCGCCGCACCCAGGTCGCCGTTGGCGATGGCGTCGCGAATGCGCTCGAAGACCCAGCGGGCCACGGCCTCGGTGGTCGAGCGCCGGCCCGCGAAGTCGGGATGCTCGTCGAGGTTCCGGAAATTGAGCGCGGCCAGCGTTTCCTTCGTCACCTCCTGGGCGAGGCCGATATCGACGACGATGTCGTTCTCGTCGAGTTGGCTGCGCATGAAGGCGACGTCGACCACATACGTGGCGCCATGGAGATTTTGCGCCGGACCGAAGGCCTCGCCCGCCAGGCTGTGGGCGATCATCACATGGTCGCGGATCTCGACGGTGTACATGGCGCGAAGTCCTTTCCAGCCTCAGGCGTAGGTCAGCACGGTCATCAGTCCGTCGCTTCCGGCGGCCAGCGCCGTAGGCAGGCGGGCCGGCGCGTCGGCGAAGGCGATCTCGCCGGTGATCAACTCATCGAAGGCGGCATCCCCGAGCAGCGCAAGCGCGGTATCGAGGCGCCGGGCGTTGGTCCAGCGGACCCGGCGGTCGGCGGGAACGGCGCCGACTTGCGAGGAGATAAGGCGCAGGCGGCGGGAATGAAAGGCCTCGCCGAGGGGCAGGCCGACGGTGGCGGAACCGAACCAACTGGCCTCGACGACCGTTGCCTCCGCGCCGGCGCAGGCAAGCGCGAGACGCAGGCCGTCCTCGGAGGCGCTGGCATGAATGACGACGTCCTGTTCGCCGGGCGCCTGGTCGGGCAATACGAACGTCGCGCCCAGATGAGCCGCGATGGCCGAGCGCGACGGATCGACATCGGCCACGGTCACGCGGGTTCCCGGAATGCGCGCGGCCACGCCGGCCACCAGCAACCCGACGACACCCCCGCCGACGACCAGTACGTTATCGCCCGGGGCGATCCCGGCATCCCAGACGACGTTGAGCGCCGTCTCCATGTTGGCGGCCAGCACGGCGCGCCGGGGCGGCAATCCGGCCGGCAGGGGCCGTGCTTCGCTGGGGGAAACACAGATCCGATCCTGATGGGGATGGAGGACGAAAACCGCTTGTCCCATCCGATCCGCCGGCCCTTCCTCCACCAAGCCGACGAGCGCGTAGCCGTATTGCACCGGAAAGGGAAAATCGCCGGCCTGGTGGGGGCAGCGCATGCGGGCATGCTCGCTCGGCGGAACCAGTCCGTTCATGACCAGGCGTTCGGTGCCGCGGCTGACGCCCGAAAAGAGGGCGCGGATCAAAAGGCGAGCATCGTCCCGTGGCGGGACGTCAACCGGCCGTAATGCCACGACCCCTTTCGATACGTACCACAGTCCCCGACCGGTAGGCATGCAACCCCCTCTGGCCTCTCGCGGCGCTCTCCAGAATGACCGCGATTGGCCGAGGACACAACGCCGCGGCGCGAGAAGGTCAAAGACAAATGCAATCTCAGTAGACGTCGGTCTGGTAGCGTGCCTGCATTTTGAGGTCCTGAACGTAGACCCTGGCGTCATCGGGCGACCGGGCGCCGTGAAGGGCGACGATGTTGTTCAGCGCGGTTTCCACGTCCTTGGCCATGCGCATGGCGTCTCCGCAGACGTAGAAATGGGCTCCGGCCTCCAGCCATTTGAACAACTCGGCGCCGTGTTCCCACATGCGATGTTGAACGTAGACCTTCTCGGCGCCATCCCTGGACCAGGCGAGCGAGAGGTTGGTCAAGACGCCGCGTTCCCGCAAGTTCCGGAACTCCTCGGCGTAGAAGAAATCACTTGCCTCGCGCTGATGGCCGAAGAATAGCCAAGCGGGACCGGGCGCCCCAATGGCATCGCGTTCCTGAAGGAAGGCCCGGAAGGGGGCCACCCCGGTGCCGGGGCCGACCATGACGATGGGCGTCGCGGGATCGGGCGGCAGCGCGAAGCCGTGAGCCTCCTGGACGTAAACTTTCATGCCTTCTCCCGGCTGGACGCGCTCGGCCAGAAAAGTGGACGCCACACCCAGGCGCAGCCGGCCGGCCGCTTCGTAGCGCACGACGTCGACCGTCAGATGGACCTGTCCCTGGTGAATCCTAGGAGAGGACGAAATGGAATAGAGCCGGGGCTGCAAGGGATCGAGGACTTCCATCAGCGCTTCCGGATCGGGACGAATGCCTTCGAACTTCCGGAAGACGCCCAGCACGTCGAGGGTGGCGGCATCGCCGTCTGGGTCTTCGCCTTTGGCCAGCGCTTTCGCCTTCTGCCGCCGCTCGCCGCCGGTGATGTACGAGACCAGCTGGAAGAGGGCGTCGGGCGCCGTTCCCAGCGACGTCTCCTCGATGAGGACGTCGCGAAACGGGCGCCCGGCGATCGGGAAGTCGGGCGGCACGTTGATCGCCGCGATGACCTGATCGGTCAGCGCCGGGTCGTTCCTGGGCAGGATGCCCAGGCTGTCGCCCACCCGGTAGTCGAGTCCCGATCCTTCGAGGTCGAGTTCGACATGGATGGTGGTTTTCTCCGAGCCCTGGCCGTTCAGGCGACGGCGGCCGATGAAGCGGGCCTCTACCGGGCGGGACCGCGACCGCCCGGGGCGGTCGTCGGTAGGAAGCTTCGCCGCCGCCGCCGCCTTCGCCGCCATATCGTCGGGGTCCAGCACGCCACCGCCCATTTCCTCGACGAGACTTTTCAGCATGCGCGAGGTTTCCTTGCCGCCAGGCACGCAAAGCTGGAGGCGCGGTTCGGCCTGTTCAAGGATCGCTTCGGCGTAGCGCGAACAGTCGTACCCGCACTGGCCACAGTCCTGCTGGCCCATGGCCGCCATCATGCGGTGTCTCAGCGGGCGGCCCTCGGCTCGGGTCATCCGCTCCGCCAACGGCATCGCGGGGTCTTTCCACGGTAGGTCTTCTTCGGCGGCATCCTCGTTCGCCCCCACCTGCGCCGGCAGGCCGGCGGCACTCGGGCGATCGGGCCAGACGGTCAGGAAGAAGGCGTTCAGCCGTTCCCGTTCGTCGTCCGAGAACGGTGCCGTCGGCGGCACGATCTGCCATGGCCGGGTGGCGGTTTGGGTCGTCATGCCGCCTTATCCTCGGCAAGATTCAGCAGGGTTTCGACTGGATAGCGGTTGGCGAACTCAAAGAAACTTTCGTTGGGATTCGATCGATAGGCGAGATAGGCCTTCAGCAGCTTCTCGATGGCGGCCGGGCAGTCGGCGTTCTCGACGTCGCGCCAGATCTCGCGTCCGATGGTGGCGTTGGCGCCGAAACCGCCGCCGACGTAGATGTGGAAGCCCTCGACCGGTTCGACGCCCTCGCCCTTCGCGATCTTGCAGGCCAGCAGCCCAATATCGCTGATGTGATGCTGGGCGCAGGAATGGTGGCAGCCGGTCAGGTGGATGTTGATCGGCTGGTCGAGATCGAAGCGGCTTTCGATGTGGGTGGCGATCAGCTCCGCCGTCCCCTTGGTGTCGGAGGCCGAGAACTTGCACCCGACATTGCCGGTGCAGGAGACGAGGCCGGCGCGGATCGAGGTCGCCCGGGTGGAGAGGCCGAGGTCGTCGATGGCCTGCACCACCGCCGGCACTTTATCGTCGGCGACCCCGGAGAGTATGAGGTTCTGCCACACGGTCAGGCGGATGTCGCCATCGCCCAGCCTTCCCGCGACGTCGGCCAGGCCCCGCATCTGCTGGGCGGTCAGCTTGCCGCTCGGCAGGACGACGCCGATCCAGTTGAGTCCGGGCTGCTTTTGCGGATGTACGCCAAGGTGCGCCATGCGGTCCGGCGGCACGTGCTCCTTGATCTGGCGGGCCTCGATGCGATCCAGCGGGCGGCCGAGTTTCTGTTCGACCGCCTCCAGGAACTTCTCGAGTCCCCAGGCATCAAGGAGGTATTTCAGGCGCGCCTTGGTGCGATCGGTTCGGTTGCCGTGATCGATGAAGACCCGAACGATGGCGTCGGCAAGGAACGTTGCTTCCTGCGGCCGGACGAGAATGCCGGTGTCGCGGGCGAAATCCTTATGCCCGGTGATGCCGCCGATGGCGACCCGAAACCATACCCCGGGCTCGACACCGGCGCCGTCGCTAACCTCGACGGCCTGAAAGCCGATGTCGTTGGTGTCCTCCAGCGCGCCCACCTTCCCGCCGCCATCGAAGGCGACGTTGAATTTCCGCGGCAACCCGTAGAGCGAGCGGTCGTTCAGGATGTGGAAATGCCAGTCTCTGGTGTAGGGCCGTGTATCCAACAGTTCCTGGGGGTCGATGCCGGCGGTCGGCGTGCCGGTGACGTTGCGGATGTTGTCGGCCCCCGAGCCTCGGGTGCACAGCCCGAGATCTAGGATGGCCTCGATCATGCTGACCGCGTTGACGGCCTCGATCTCGCGGATCTGAAGGTTGGCGCGCGTCGTCACGTGGGCGTAGCCCCCGCCATGGCTTTCGGCCAACCTGCCCAGCCCCGCCATCTGCCAGTGGGTGAGGATGCCATTCGGCATCCTGAGCCGGCACATGTAGGAGTTCTGGTTGGGCGCCACGTAGAAGAGGCCGTAAAACCGCCAGCGGAAATTATCCTGCGGTGCCGGATATTCGCCTTGTGCCGCCTGCGATTTCATACGTTGGTAGGCGTCGAAGGGGTGCTCCTGGCGCTTGAACTTCTCGGGATCGGCCAACTTGCCACCCTCGGCCTCGGCCTTTTTCATGGCGATCAGGTGGGCGGCGTCGGGGCCGGTCGGCTCCGCCGCCGCCGGCCCGCCCGCGACCGCCGAAACGCCCGCGACCAGCCCTTCCAGATAGCGTTGCTGTTCAGGCGTGAATCCGTTGCTCATGAGCCCCCCTCACTCGCCGGCGGGGGTGGCGACGGTTTCGGACTTGAGGGCCCCTCTTCGCGCCAAGAAGCCGTTGCCGTTGGCCTGCCAGTAGCCGGCGGCTACAAACAGCACGCCGGCGATGGCGTTGCCGATGGTGACCCACAGCAGGTTGAAGGCCATGCCGCCCAGGCTGACGGTGTCGGGGTGGTTGCCAAGCAGCGCGATGGTAAAGATCGTCATGTTGGCGATCGAATGCTCGAAGCCGCTGGCGATGAAGGCGAACAGGCACCAAAAGATCAGGATGCACTTTGCCGAATCGGAGGTCGCCCGCGCGCTCGTCCACAAGGCCAGGCAGACCAGCCAATTGCATAGAATGCCGCGCACCAGGAGTTCGATGGCGGGGCTGTTCATCTTCACGGCCGCGACCGTGAAGATCAGGTTGGGTCCTTCCTTGAGGATCAACCCCCCGCCTCCGGCGACGAACAGCGATCCCAGCAGGGCCGAACCGGCCAGATTGCCGATCCAGGTCATGACCCAGGAACGCCCGAGGCTGCCGAGGCCGACGGAGCCCTTGAGCACGCCCAGGGTCATCATCATGGTGTGGCCGGTGAACAGTTCGGAACCGGCGAAAACGACCAGGGTCAAGGCGATCCCGAAACAGGCGCCCATGACGAGGGCGCGGACGGAGGGATCGACCATCTGGCCCAGCGAGAAGATGAGAACGATGCCGATGCCCACGTAGGCGCCCGCCATGGCCGCCGCGACCAAAAAGCCAAACGGGTTTTTGCGCATCGCTTCGGCTTTGGCGACAGCGGCCTGGGCGAACAGGTCTATGGTGGCTTGATACATTTCGGTGGCTTCCCTGTGCTTGGCCGGCGCGATATCCTTTGGCGGGGCCGCGCCTACCACGTTAGTTTCTGCCAAGCTGCCGCCTGTTTTTGTGGCGGCACTGACGCGAAGTGTCCGATCGGTACTTCGCAAATGGCATGCCACTTCGAGCAGAGGGTAATAACTGTATAAAAACAATAATGTAGCAAGCGAGTTCAAATAATAGTCAACCGCATAATTTGGCTAAAAATCAGGCAATTGCACAACAGTACGTTGTGGGTGGCAGCATCTTGGCTGAGGCGCAGCAAGACATTGGTGCGAACGGTGCCATCGGATTGCCGTTTTCCCGATGAACCATCGGGGTGTCGTCGCAGCCATCTTGCCGCAATCTCGAAAGGACTCCGTCGTTTTGCCGTCGCCCGTCCGCCGTCTCGTCGCCCTAGCGGCCGTTGCCATCGTCGCGGCGGCGGCATCGGCGGTACCGGCCGCGCGGGCCCAGAATGACGCCGTCCCGACTCCCGGGGCGGCGCCTGGGGTGGCCTATACCGTGGTCATTTCCGGAGTTGTTGAGAACGATATCGCCCTCCTACTGCGGGAAAGCTCGCAACTGGTAGCCCTGCGGGAGCGGCCGCCAGGCAGCCTGGCGGGGTTGCGCCGTCGCGCCGAGGACGACAGCGCCCGCTTGGTCGAGGTGCTTCGTTCCAAGGGGTTCTACGCCGCCACCGTGACACCGCATGTCGATGCCGACGTGTCACCGGTTAAGGTCGATCTCGTTGTCGAAACCGGCGTGCTGTATCTGCTTGGTGAATTCTCCATCCTTTACGAGGGCGTGGCCGAGCGCGGGGGATTGATCGAGGATCTCGAGGAACTCGACCTGCACCTGGGCGTGCCGGCCGAGGGCGTCACCGTCGTTGCGGCCCAGCAAGGGCTGATCCGCCGTTTGGCCGAGCGAGGCCGGCCTTTGGCCCGGGTGCTTGACCGCCGGGTGACGGTGGATCATGCCGATGCCACCATGCGGGTGGAACTGCGGGTCGACCCCGGCTCGCTGGCGCATCTTGGGAAGGCCGAGTTCCGAGGGACGAAGGCGGTCGAGCCGGCCTACCTCCAACGGCTGGTGCCGTGGGCCGAGGGCGCCGTTTTCGACCAGCGGATGGTCGACCAGTTGCGAACGCGCCTGTGGGCGACCGACCTGTTCGGGACCGTGACCATCCTTCCCTTCGGTTCGCCGGCGGCCGACGGCACGCTGCCGGTGATTGTCGACGTGACTGAAAGGGCGGCCCGCACGATCAGCGCCGGCGCCAATTTTTCGACCGACCGCGGGGTTGGCGGCGACGTGTCATGGGAGCACCGCAATCTGCTGGGAGAACAGGAAAGCCTGAAGTTCAGGGCGGCTGGAGATTTCGTCGAGCAGAGCTTGACTGCCGACTTCCGCAAACCGAATGTCGGGCGCTACGAGCAGGCGGCGTTGGCCAACGCGGCGGCCATACGTCACGATACCGACGCCTACCGCGAGCGCACCGTCACCACTTTCGTCGGCATCGAGCGCAAGTTCGCCCGGGTGTGGTCGGGCCGGGTGGGACCGTCTCTCGACTATTCCGTGCTCAACGACAACGACCACGACAACGCCGGGGAGGAGACCTTCCTCATCGGCGGCCTGCCGGCGTCGGTCACCCGCGACACCACCGACGACGCCCTCGACCCCACCCAAGGGACGCGACTCACCGCCGGACTGACGCCGTCGGTGGGGACCCTGGAGCGTGACATTACCTTCCTGACCCAGGAACTCGGCGGCTCGGCCTATCTGTCGGTGATGACCGAGGATCGCGTGGTTCTGGCCGCCCGCTTCCGGCTTGCCTCGCTGCTCGGCGCCGAGACCGACCAGCTGCCGGCCAGCAAGCGAATCTATGGCGGTGGCGGCGGCTCGGTGCGTGGCTACGCCTTTCAGAGCTTGGGCCCACTGGATTCGGAAAACGATCCACTGGGCGGTCGTTCGGCCGTTGAGGTCGGCTTCGAAACGCGGGTGCGGGTGACCGAGGACTTCGGCTTGGTGCCTTTTGTTGAGGGCGGCAATGTCTTCGACGCCTCGCTTCCGCCTTTGGGAGAGACCCTCCAGTGGGCGGCCGGTTTGGGGGCGCGATATTTCACGCGGGTAGGACCGTTGCGCCTCGACCTCGCGTTTCCGATCAACGGCCGCGACGGCGTGGACAGTTTCTTCGAGTTCTACGTCAGTTTGGGCCAGGCATTCTGACATGAAGGGCCGTTTCGCCTTGCGCCTTGCCGTCCTCGTTTTACTCGCCCTCGCTGGCGGGCTGGCCCTGGCCATGGGCGTCGTTTACGGCGGGTTGCAGACGGAGGCCGGACGACGTTTCGCCGTTCCCTTCGTCGAGCGTAACCTGGGCGCGGCCCTCGACATGGAGGTGGCGATCGATCGCCTTGCCGAAGCCTCGCTGGATCGCCTTCGGGTGGGCAGGCTCGTCCTTGGCGGCCGGGAAGACCCTTGGCTCAGCGTGACCGAGATCGACGTGGCATGGTGGCCGCTGGCTCTCCTCGGCGGTCGCCTGGAGATCTCCTCCCTCAATATCGAGCGGCTGGCCCTGCATCGTCCGCCACCGCCCGGCGAACCGGTAGAAGCTACGACGCTCGAGGATCTGCGCCTTCCGGTGACCGTCGCTATCGGCCGCCTTACCGTCGCTGCGCTGGATCTCGATGCGCCGGTGCTGGGCGATGCGGCGATGCTTGCTCTCTACGGCGAGGCAACGGTCCGCGAGGACGGCAGCGGCCTCCTGCGGCTGGAGATCGTGCGACGGGACGGGCCGGGCGGGCGCCTCAGCGCCGGAGCCGACTACGCGCTTCTGTCCCGGCGGCTGGACCTCAGTCTATCGTTGGCCGAACCCCAGGGCGGCCTCCTGGCAAGGTTGCTTGATCTTCCCGGTCGTCCGGCGGTGACGGCTACGTTGGAAGGGGAGGGCTCCCTCGACGGCTGGCGGGGGCAATTGAAGGCCGCGGCCGAAGGGCTGGCGACGCTGGAGGCCGAGGTCGACGTGGTGTTGGGCCCGCGCCTATTGGTCGCCCTCGATGGTACCGCCGATGTCGCCGCCGCCCTCCCCGAGGCACTGCGCGGCCTGACCAAACCGGCGGTCGCCTTTACCGTGAAAGCCGACTGGGATCCCGGCGAGGAGGAAACGCATGCGCTCGATGCGCGATTGGCCAGCGATGCCGCCGATGTCTTGCTGCGTGCGACCATCGATGGCCGCACGCTGAAGACCGACGGTCAAGCCTTCGTCAGGGTGCGCGACCCCGGCGTCCTGGCGCTTCTGACGGCGCCGGTGGCGGCCCATTCGGCCGAAGCGACGGCGACCCTGGAGGGAACCCTGACGCGACCCGCCGGCCGCCTCGATGCGCGCGTGGAGAACCTTACGCTGCCGGGGGGGATGGCGGAGCGGGCGGTCCTGACGGCGAATTATGCCTTCACGGAGGGTTTCGGCGGTCCAGCGACGGTGGACGGCTGGTTGCGCTTTGTGGAGCTGACGCTCGAGGAGAAGCGGCTCGAGGCGATGGTGGGCGACGACGTGCGGCTGGAGGCGGATGGCCGCATCCTGGCCAACGGAGATGTCGAGGTGAAGGCGGCGCGGCTGCGCATGGCGGGCGGCGACGCCGCGCTCTCCGGCACTTTTGCCGTCGCCGGAAGGGCCGATTTCGCCGGCTCCCTGCAGGTGCCAGACCTCGCTTACCTGCAGGGATTGCTGGGAATGCCGGTCGGTGGCAACGCCACGGTGACGACGGCACTGCACCTTGCCGATGGCGCCGTGCGCGGCACTGTTACCGCCAACCTCGACGGGTTGGTCCTGCCCGAAACCGGGGCGGCCGCCAGCCTGCTCGGCTCCAATGTCGCGATGGCTGCCGAGATCGCGAGGGACCGCACCGGCACCTGGCAATTCGACTCCATCAGCCTCGACGGCGGCGACGTATCGGCGGCCGGAAGGGCGGTCCTTGCCGCCGACCTCGGACACCTCGATGGCGCGTACCGGGTGCGGCTTGCCGATCTTTCGCCGCTGAGCGCGCAGGCTGGGATCGATCTGGCCGGAGGGGCGACCCTCGAGGGTACAGTCGCCGGTGCGACGGCGGCGCCTTCGCTGAGAGGACGCCTGACGGCCGAGGGCCTGCGAGTGGCAGGCCAACCCTGGCGCGACTTCGGCATCGACTATCGGGTCGACGACGCCCTGACGCGGCCCCGGGGACGGCTGGCCGCCCGGGTGGAGGCACCATGGGACACGGTCAGCCTCGCCGCCGATCTTGCCCAGGCCGAGGACGGCCGGCTGGCGCTCCGCAACATCGCCGGGGAAACTCTGGGGTCGAGGCTGTCGGGGGCCGTTATCCTCGACCTCGCCAGCGGAGTCGCCGACGGTCGTCTCACCGCAACGGCGCCCCAACTGAGGTCGTGGTCGGGGCTGGCCGGCCTGCCGCTGGCCGGTAGCCTCGGTATGACCCTCAGTCTCAGCCCCGACGCCGGCCGCCAGGACATCCTGCTCGACGTCGAGGCCAAGCGGCCACGCATCGCGCCGGTCGATGGAGAGATGGTTGCAGCCGACGGCATAACGGCGAAGGTCGTCGTCGGCGACGTTTTGGGCGAGCGACGGATCGACGGGCGCCTCCGCGTCGCCGGGTTGACCCGTAAGGACATGCGCTTGACGACTGTCGAGGCTCGTGCCCGCGGCGGGCCGGAGCGCCTGGATATTTCGTTCACGGCAACGGGCACCCCTTTGTCGGCCGAGGGTGCAGGCAGTCTGGCAGTGGCCGAGGGGGCCGTGGTCCTGACCATGAACACGCTCTCCGGCCGAATGCAGGAACGGCCTTTCGCCCTGGATCGGCCGGCTCGCTTGCGTATTGCCGGGGATGATCTGGCCCTCGGTGATCTGCGGCTGCGGGTCGGTGACGGGGTGGTGGAAGGCGATTTGAAACTGGGCGGCGGGATGATCGATCTGGTGGCTGACCTGCGCCGCCTGCCGCTGTCGCTCGTGCCGGGACAGATGGCGGCGGGCACGCTGGACGGCGAGGTGCGCTTGAGCGGCTCGGCGGCGGCGCCAAATGGCCGTCTTCGCCTGTCGACCATGCAGGCGACGGTGAGCGTCGCCGGTGAGCCGATGGCGATGCGCGCCCGCGCCGAGGGCGCCTTGGCCGGCGGCATGCCTACCCTCAAGGTGGATATCGAAGGACCGGGCGGTTCCTTCCTCGTTTTCGACGGACGCCTGCCGGTACGGATTTCCGCGGCACCGTTCGCTGTCGTTGAGGACAAGAAGCAGTCCCTGTCCGCCAGTCTGCGAGGCCAGGGCGATCTCGCGGTGCTGCTGGGATCGCTGGTACCCGACCCGCACCGCCTCGTCGGCCGCCTGGATCTCGCGGCGAATTTTTCCGGCAGCCTGTCCGATCCCCGCGCGGAGGGGCATCTTCGCATCGAAGACGGACGCTATGAAAACCTCGTCTCCGGCACCTTGATCGGCGACGTCGTGCTGGATGCCCGCATCGAGAGAGACACCCTGAACATCGTGCGTGCGAGCGGGCTCGCCGGGACCGGCCGAATAGAGGGATCGGGCACGTTGGGCCTCAGCCCTACCCGCGACTTTCCGCTGGACCTGGTGTTCAAGGCCGACAAGGCCGGCATCGTACATCGCGACGATGTCTCGGCTACGGCGTCGGGTGAGATCGTCCTTACCGGCCCCGTACTGGGGCCGGCGATCAAGGGAAAGCTGACGGTGGACGAGGCCGAAGTGCGGCTGGTCGACCGGATGCCGCCGGATGTGGTCGCGCTTGATGTCGTCGAGGTCAACGGCCCGACCGCGATCGAACCTGTCGAGGCGGCCGGCGGATCGGCGCCGCCGGGGGCCACGCTTGACCTTGCCATCGCCATTCCCAACCGCCTGTTCGTTCGTGGCCGGGGGCTCGAATCGGAGTGGAGCGGAGCCTTCCGCCTGACCGGTCCGGCTGCCGAACCCCGGGTGACGGGGCAGGTCAAGCCGGTGCGCGGAGAGGTTTCCTTCGCCGGCAAGACCTTCCACCTGCAGCAGGCGTCCACCGTGGCTTTCCGCGATCCGGCTTCAACCATTCCCGTCCTTGATGTCACGGCGGAATACCGCGGCGACGATTTCTCCGCCCGTTTCCACATCAGCGGCCGGGCCGACGACCCCAAGGTAACGCTCTCCTCGGTGCCCGAGATGCCGCAGGACGAGATCGTGTCGCGCATCCTTTTTGGTCGGGGGGTGTCGCGTATTTCGGCGATCGAGGCGGCGCAACTGGCGCAAACGGTGGCCAGTCTGTCGGGATCGGGCGGCCTGGGCATCTTGGAAACGGCGCGCCGCGCGTTGGGGGTCGACGTCCTGCGGGTCGATGCCGGCGAAAAGGAACGCGGCCCGGCGCTGACGGCCGGCCGCTACCTGTCCAAGGACGTATACGTGGGTGTCAGCCAGGGCGCCGGCGCCAAGAGCGGTGAGGCCACGGTCGAGGTCGAGGTGGCGCCCAACGTGACCATCGAAACCGAGGTCGGGCCGACCAGCGGCAGCCAGATCGGCGCCCGCTGGAAACTCGATTACTGATATCGCGAACATCGGAGAAGCATGCGCACGGAGCGCTTGCGGAGGGCGAGAGCTCGGCGGTAGCATGCGCTTCACAACATTCTTCAAAAATAGGGAGGCTTCAAATGAAGCGGTTTGTCATTCCCGTTCTCGTCGCGGCGGCTTTCGCCTTTGGCGCCGGTGACGCGTCGGCCAAGGGCCGGCTTGTGGTTTATTGCAGCGCCTTGCCCGACTGGTGCGAAAAGGCGATGGAAACTTTCGGCAAGTCGAAAGACGTTGCCGTGTCGATGACGCCGATCGGCTCGGGGAGCGGTTACGCCCGCATCCTCGCCGAGAAGGACAATCCGCAGGCGGACATCTGGTACGGCGGCACGTTGGACCCGCACAGCCAGGCCGGCGTCAACGGGCTGCTCGAGGCCTACCAGTCGCCCATGCTCAAGGAGGTCGCCGAACCCTACCGCAATCCAGCGACCAGCAAGGGCAATCATTCGGCGGGGATCTATGTCGGCATTCTCGGCTTCAGCTACAACACGGAGCTTCTGAAGCAGCAGAAATTGGCGGAACCTAAGTGCTGGGCCGACCTCACCAAGCCCGAGTACAAGGGACTGATCCAGATGGCCAACCCGGAAAGCTCGGGTACTGCCTACACGGCGCTGGCAACCTACGTCCAGCTGTGGGGCGAGGACAAGGCCTTCGACTATCTGAAGGCACTGCACAAGAACATCGCCCAGTATACCAAGTCGGGATCGGCCCCCGGCACCGCGGTAGCGCGCGGCGAGGCCTTGATCGGCTTCGGCTTCCTGCATGACCACGCCAAGGAAATCAAGGCCGGCTTCCCGCTCAAGATGGTCGTCCCCTGCGAGGGCACCGGCTACGAGATCGGCGGCTTGAGCATCATCAAGGGCGCCCGCAACATGGAGAACGCCAAGCTGTTCGCCGACTGGGCGCTATCCAAGGAAGGCCAGGAAGTGGCGGCGACGACCGGCTCGTTCCAGACGCCCACCAACGTCAACGCCAAGATCCCGCCCGAAGCGATCCGCATGGACGGTGTCAAGCTCATCAACTACGACTTCGTGAAGTACGGCAGCGAGCAGACGCGCAACCAGGTCATCGATCGTTGGATCAAAGAGGTAAAGCCGCTGGCCCGCTAAGGCAACGGCAGTGGGGCGCGGACGACCTCCGCGCCCCCTTGTTTTGCGCTGCGGATGATCCTCCTTTCCCCCTCGGACGCCGATAAAAGCGGGCGCGCGATCCTCGCGTGGTCGGCAATCGGCATTGTCGCTTTTGCGGTGCTGCCGTGGAAGGCCCTCGACTACGGCCTGTTCGACGCCCTCGCCTCGGAGCTGTGGGATGCCGTCGGCTGGCGTCTCGGCGTGGCTCTTCCCTGGCTGCCGACCCTGGCCTGCCTGTTGCTTGCGCTGCGCCCCTGGCGCGGCGTGGAGCCCGGGTTGGCTTTCCGCCTCGACGCAGCGGTTGCCGCGGCGACCGTGATCTCGCTCCTGATCGGCTCCAAGATGGTCGGCCTGCCATTGGGGCTGGGGGCGGCTGTGCAGGTCGTCGTCCTCGGCGGGATCGCCGCCCTGGCCGTCGCCCGGCTCGGCTACGTGCAGGGCGACGCCTTCATGACCGGCTCGATCCTGCTTATCACCGGGCTTGTCGTCACCTTCATCCTGTTTCCGATCTCGACCATCCTCATCAAGATCCTGGTCGACGCCCAGGGCACCTTCACGCCTTTCCGATTCTTCGAGATCGTGACGTCGGCCGGATTTGGCCGGGTGCTGCTCAACTCGATCGTTCTCGCCATCGCCGTCGGCGTCTCGACGACGGTGCTCGGCTTCGTGTTCGCCCTCTATGCGGTGCGCGCGACCTCGCGCTTCCGTGGCCTGATCCGCATTTTCTCGATCCTGCCGATCATCACGCCGCCCTTCGTGGTCGGCCTCGCCCTCATCCTCATCTTCGGGCGTTCGGGCACCATCAACGACGCTCTCCTTTCCCTTTTTGGCGCTGGGGGCCTGCTGGTCCCCGAAGGCAGCGCCGGCTGGTTCCAGCGCTCCGGTTACATCTACGGATTCACCGGCATCTTCTTGGCGCAGACGCTGGCCTTCACGCCGGTCAGCTACCTCGTCCTGCACGGCCTGTTCGGGACCATCAGTCCCGCGCTGGAAGAAGCCTCGCTGACCATGCGGGCATCGGACTGGCAGACTTTCCGATACGTCACCTTTCCGCTGCTGCGGCCGGGCATCGCCAACGCCTTCCTGCTTTCCGTCATCGAATCGCTGGCCGACTTCGGCAACCCTTTGATCCTGGGCGGCGATTTCGACGTGTTGGCGACGGAGATCTATTTCAGCATCGTCGGCTCGCGGCTCGATTATTCGCGGGCCGGGGCGTTGGGGCTCACCCTGCTCTCGATTTCGCTCGCCATCTTTCTCATTCAGAACCGGTGGATCGGCCGCAAATCCTATGTCACGGTCACCGGCAAGGGCACCGGCGGCCATCTGACGGCGATGCCGGAATGGATGCAGCGGGCGTGCGGCGTCATCGTCTATGGCTGGATTGCCTTCAACGCTGTCCTTTACGGCAGCATCTTCATGGGCGGGCTGGTGGTGAACTGGGGCGCCGACTACACGCCGACTTTTGCGCACCACGCCGAGCTGTGGTTGGCCGGACTGGGGTACGGCGGCTGGCCATCCTACCTCAATACCATGAAACTGGCGCTGATCGCGGCTCCGCTGACTGCCGTGCTCGGCATCCTCATCGCCTACGTCACGACCCGCAAACGCTTCGTTGGCCGCGGGCTCGTCGATTTCGGCGCGATGATATCTTTCGCCATCCCGGGTACGGTGATGGGGGTGGCCTACATCCTCGCGTTCAACGTTCCGCCCATTCAGCTGACCGGCACCGCGCTGATCCTGGTCATCTCGTTCATCTTCCGCAACATGCCGGTTGGCATTCGCACCGGCGTTTCGGCGCTGTCGCAAATCGACAAGTCGCTGGAGGAGGCGTCGCTGACCCAGCGGGCCGGCTCGCTGCGCACCATCGTGTCGGTCGTGCTGCCGCTTCTGCGCCCGGCCATCATTTCGGCCAGCGTCTACAGCTTCATCCGCGCCGTCACCTCGGTCAGCGCCGTCATCTTCCTGGTCACCGCCCAGACCAACGTTTCCACAACGTACATCCTGGCCCGGGTCGAGCGCGGCAACTACGGCGTCGCGGTTGCCTACGGTTCCGTGCTCATCCTCACCATGCTGATCGTTTCCATTCTCATCGACCACTTCGTCGGCCGCTCGCGCGTACAGCGCCGCGTGGCCTGGAAGGAACGCAAGGCATGACCATCAATGCCGCATCCTGCCGCGTCACGCTCGAAGGCGTCACCAAGGTGTTCGACGGCAACGTCGTCATCGACGCCATTGACCTCGACATCAAGGCGGGCAGCCTGACCACCCTGCTCGGCCCCTCGGGCTGCGGCAAGACCACCATCCTGCGCCTCATCGCCGGCCTGGAGATGGCCAACGCCGGGCGCATCCGCATCGGCGAGCAGGACGTCACCGCGCTGTCGGCCAGCCATCGTGACGTCGCCATGGTGTTCCAGTCCTACGCCCTTTTCCCGCACATGACGGTCGAGGAGAACGTGGGCTACGGCCTCAAGGTCCAGAAAGTGGCGCCGGCGGAACGGCGGCAGCGCGTCGATGCGGCGCTGACCGACGTTGGGCTGGCCGGCTTCGGCGGGCGCTATATCGATCAGATGTCGGGCGGTCAGCAGCAGCGGGTGGCGGTGGCCCGCGCCCTCATCCTCGAGCCCAAGGTGATGCTATTCGATGAACCGCTGAGCAACCTCGACACCAAGCTCAGGCGCAGCATGCGCGAAGACATCCGGCGCTTGCAGCAGAGCACGGGGATTACCTCGGTCTACGTCACCCACGACCAATCGGAGGCGCTGGCCGTTTCCGACGAGGTGGTGGTGATGAGCGCCGGGAAGATCGCCCAGATCGGGACGCCGGAGGAGTTGTACCGTCGCCCGACCTCGACCTTCGTTGCCACCTTCATGGGCGACGCCAACATCCTGAAAGGGATGGCGGTGGGAGGCGGCGGCGCTTTTTCGGTCGAAATCGACGGCTACCGGCTGGCGCTCTCCGGCGTGCGGCCGGGCGTGTCGGTTGGGCCGGTCAACATCGCGGTGCGGCCGGAATCCATGCGGCTGCTGCGCCCGGGAACGGGGGAGGGGCTGCCGGCGGAAGTCCGCTCGTGGGCTTACGTCGGTTCCTCCAACGAATATATGGTGGATCATCGGGGCGACGAGATGTTCGTCGTCACGCCGGCGGGGTCCGAGGTGTTCCGCCCCGGCGAGCCGGTGCTCGTCGCCATCGACCCCTTCGGCGTTGCCGTCATCTGATCTTAGAGGATGCCGGTAGCCAGAATGGCGACGTAGCCTACGTAGGCTCCCACCAGGACTCCGCCTTCGGTTCTTGACAGGCGCGCGCCGGTGAAGGCGAAGGCCATCAGCACCAGCGCCGTCGCCAGGGCCACCCAGACGTCGAAGCGGGCCATCTCTGCGGGGACAGCCAGCGGCTGGACGACAGCGGTCGCGCCGAGAATCGCCAAGACATTGAAGATGTTGCTGCCGATGATGTTGCCCAGCGCGACGTCGGCATGGCGCTTGTAGGCGGCCACAACCGAGGTCGCCAACTCGGGCAGCGAGGTGCCGACGGCGACCACCGTCAGGCCGATCACACCTTCGGAAATTCCGGCCTGGCGGGCCAAGATAGTCGCCCCTTCGACTAGGAACCCGGCGCCGGCGATTACCGCGATGATGCCCACCACCGCCATGATGGAGTTGAGCGGTAGCGACGGATTGGCGGGCAGGGCATCTTCGGCCTCGTGGATGTGCATCTGGGCCGATCTGCTGCCGTTGCGCCGTTCGGCGAGGAACGTGGCCGTCAGGTAGACGAGGAGACCTGCCAGCAGCAGGCTGCCGGCTATGCGTCCGACGGTGCCGATCAAGGCGAGGCCGACCAGCGCTGCAGTCGCGGCCACCATGACCGAGCCGTCGCGGCGCAGCGCCGCCGGATCGCAGGGCAGCGGGCGGACCAGAGCCGAAACGCCCAGGATCAGCAGGACATTGGCGATGTTCGAGCCGACCACGTTGCCCACCGCGATGGCGGGGGAGCCGGCCAGCGCGGCGCGCAGGCTGGTGACCAGCTCGGGCGTCGAGGTCCCGAAGCCGACCAGGGTGAGGCCGATCACCAGCTTGGACACGCCCAGGCGGGTGGCGACCGCCACCG
Organism: Rhodospirillales bacterium; assembly: GCA_014859895.1. Taxonomy (GTDB): domain Bacteria; phylum Pseudomonadota; class Alphaproteobacteria; order Rhodospirillales; family Shumkoniaceae; genus Shumkonia. The sequence continues at coordinate 16,249 of JACZKS010000029.1, read as the reverse complement.
AGCCGCGAACCAGGGCTTCGCCTCCGGCGAAAAGAAGGATGATGCCGGCGGCGATGAACAGAACGGGAGTCATGGGTAGCGAGAGCTTTCTGTCTGTTGACGACGAAACGACAAGAGGCGGCGTGGCCCCCGCCAATATGGTGCACACGGCAGGCTAACGGGAGGGAGGCGGAACTGAGGACGTCGCATTTTTCCGAAGGGGATTTGCAGGATGCGCCGTGACGTGCCATATCCATGACTTCCCCTCGCCGGAGCGCTGCGCCCCATGCCGTCCGCCGCCAAGGACCTATTTTCGTATCGTCCTTACTGGGCGCAACGATTCGGCCCAGCGCCATTCCTGCCGACATCGCAGGAAGAGATGGACCTGCTGGGGTGGGATTCCTGCGACATCGTCATCGTCACCGGCGACGCCTACGTCGATCATCCCAGCTTCGGCATGGCCATCGTCGGCCGCCTGCTGGAGGCGCAGGGCTTCAGGGTCGGCATCATCGCCCAGCCCGACTGGACCTCGGCCGAGCCGTTCGCGGCGTTGGGCCGGCCTAATCTGTTTTTCGGGGTGACCGGCGGCAACATGGATTCCATGGTCAACCGCTATACCTCGGACCGCCGCCTGCGCCACAACGACAGCTACACCCCTAACGATGAAGGCGGCAAGCGCCCCGACCGCGCCGTCATCGTCTATGCCCAGCGCTGCCGCGAGGCCTTCAAGGATGTGCCCATCGTGCTGGGTGGCATCGAGGCGTCGCTCCGGCGCATCGCCCATTACGACTACTGGTCCGACAAGGTGCGCCGCTCCATCCTCATCGACGCCAAGGCCGACATTCTGGTCTACGGCAACGGAGAACGGGCGATCGTCGAGATCGCCCATCGGACGGCCAAGGGGGAAAAGCCGCGCGACATGACCGACATCCGCGGTACCGCCTTCCTGCGCGACGCCGTGCCCGACGGCTGGACGGTGCTCGATCTGACCAGCATCGAGGACGAGGCGGCGCGACCGCGCGTGGCCAACGATGCGCGTGAAACCAGCGTCGTGCGGCTGCCGGCTTTCGACCAGGTGAGCGGCGATCCCGCGCTCTACGCTCACGCTTCCCGGCAACTGCACCAGGAAAGCAATCCCGGCAACGCCCGCGCCCTGGTGCAGCGCCATGGCGACAAGGAACTATGGCTGAACCCGCCGCCCATTCCTCTTACGACGCCCGAAATGGACGGCGTTTACGGTCTGCCCTACGCGCGCTCGCCGCATCCCGTCTACAAGGGGGCGCGCATTCCGGCCTGGGAGATGATCCGCTTCTCGGTCAACATCATGCGCGGCTGCTTCGGTGGCTGCACCTTCTGCTCGATCACCGAACATGAGGGCCGCATCATCCAGAGCCGCTCGGAGGAATCGATCCTTCGCGAGATCGAGCAGATCCGCGACAAGGTCGAAGGCTTCACCGGCGTTATTTCGGACTTGGGCGGGCCGACCGCCAACATGTATCGCATGGCCTGCAAGGACAGGAAGATCGAGGCTCTGTGCCGGCGGCCGTCCTGCGTCTATCCCGAGGTCTGCAAGAACCTGAACGCCGACCACGACCCCTTGATCCGCATCTACCGCAAGGCCCGCGAGTTGCCCGGCATCAAGAAGGTGCTGATTGCGTCGGGCGTGCGCTACGACCTGGCGGTGCAAAGTCCCGCCTACGTCAAGGAACTGGCCTCCCATCACGTCGGCGGCTACCTCAAGATCGCGCCCGAGCACACCGAGGCTGGGCCGCTTTCCAAAATGATGAAGCCGGGGATCGGTACCTACGATCGTTTCAAGGCGCTGTTCGACCGCTTCTCGAAGGAGGCCGGCAAGGAGCAGTACCTGATCCCCTATTTCATCGCCGCCCATCCCGGGACCACCGATCAGGACATGATGAACCTGGCCCTTTGGCTCAAGCGCAACGGCTTCCGCGCCGATCAGGTGCAGGCCTTCCTGCCCTCGCCGATGGCGGTGGCCACCGCCATGTACCACAGCGGGCGCAACCCCTTGCGTCCGGTGCGACGGCACGACGAGGAGCGGGTGGTGACCGTGAAGGGGCTCCGGCAGCGCCGCCTGCACAAGGCTTTCCTGCGCTATCACGATGCCGAGAACTGGCCGATGCTGCGCGACGCGTTGAAGCGCATGGGCCGGGCCGACCTCATTGGCCCCGGCAAGCAGCACCTGGTGCCGGCCTGGCAGCCGGTCGGAACCGGCCGGGCCGGAGGCGAGGGGGCACGGACCGGTCGCAAGCACAAGGACCAGGTGTTCCTGACCCAGCACACCGGACTGCCGCGCGTGCCCGACCGGCCGGCCGGCAAAGGCCGCGCCAAGACCCGTGCGGAAAAAGGCCGGTAGTGCCTCTTACTGGGGCGGCGTGACGGTGACCTCGATCTCCGAATACCAAGTGGCCAGATCGTCGATATCCTCATCGGATAACGGCTTGGCTATCACGTTCATCACCGGATGGCGGCGTTCGCCGGATTTATAGGCGCGAAGCTGCAACGCCAGATACTCCGGGATCTGGCCCGACAGGTTCGGGGCGTCGGGCATGCGGCTGATGCCGTCGAGGCCGTGGCAGGTGACGCAGGCCTTGGCCTTGGTTTTGCCGGCCGCCGCGTCGCCGACGACGGCGGCGGTGGGTAGCGCCACCACCAGAACCAGTCCGGTGATCAGAAGCAGGGGGCGATAGAGGCGAAAATCGAAGGTTCGGTTCATGCCGGGGTGAATCCGTTGATTGGGTCGGGGAACGGAGATCGGAGGTGCCGGACCAACGGACGGGGCCGGGATGAACTCCCGACCCCGCCATTCGATGCGACCAACGATCGGCCTAATTGCTGTACGAAATGCGATAGATGGCGCCGGCCTTGTCGTCGGAGACCAGTAGCGAGCCGTCGAGGTACGTCTTCACATCGACCGGGCGCCCGCGGTACTCGCCGGTCGACTCATCCAGCCAGCCGTCCGCAAAGACCTCGGTCTTGCCGGCGCTGCCGTCTTCTTTGAGTGGCGTGAACATGACGCGCGCGCCGACCGGCGTCGTGCGGTTCCACGACCCGTGCTGGGCGCTGAAGATGCCGCCCCGGTATTTCTCGGGGAACGTTCTGCCGGTATAAAAGGTCATGCCGAGGTCGGCTGCGTGGGCGTCCATCTCGACCTCGGGGAACACCGCGTCGGCCGGTGGTTCTGAATTCTGGAACTCGGTGGTTCGCGTCTTGCCGCCGCCATACCAGGGAAAGCCGAAGTGCTGGCCCGTGGCGGTGATGCGGTTGATTTCGCCCGGCGGGATATCGTCGCCCATGCCGTCGACCTGGTTGTCGGTAAACCACAACTGGCCGTTGGCAGGGTTGAAGGCGAGGCCCACAGAGTTGCGGATGCCGGTGGCCACCACCTCGCGCTTGGTGCCGTCGCGCTCCATGCGGATAATGCCGCCGAGGCCCACTTTGCGGTAGAGCTCGACCTTCTCGGCCGGCGTTACGTTATGGGGCTGGCCGAGCGTGATATAGAGCTTGTTGTCGGGGCCGATGGCGCAAGTGCGGGCTCCGTGATTGAAGGATTCTTCTTCGACCGGCACCAACTGGCCCTGGTCGACCACCACAAAAGCGGCGACGTCGGGGGTCTCGTAAAAGAATTCGGCGGCCGGATAGACGAGCACACGGTTGTGCTCGGCGATGAACAGGAAGCCGTCGGGGCTCATGCAGGGCCCATTCGGGACGTTCATGCGCAGGCTCGGCGCAAATTCCTTGACCTCGTCGGCTTCCCGATCCATGTCGCGGTCGGTGGCGGCGTAAACCTTGCTTTTGCGGGTTCCGACGAAGACCGTGCCGACGTTGTTGCCGACGGCCATGTGGCGGGCGTCGGGAACGATGGCGAAAAGGTCGATCTTGAAGCCCTGCGGCAGCTTGACGTGCCTGAGGAAGGCGCGGATGTTCTCGGCCTTCTTGCCTTCCTGGGGGATGGTGGGGATATCCATGCTGGTCCCCGTCAGCTGAAACTTCGACAGTTTTTCCAGGTTTTTGGTGTCGTCGGCGGCGAGGGCGGCTCCCGCCGCTAGGGCGAGGGCCGAGGACACGGCGATGAGGTGACGAATGCGCATGGAAGCCTCCGGGCTGAAACGTTGTTGTCCCCTGTCGGGGCGTTGGTCCGCTTGCTTCTTTTTGGGCGCATCCTCCCTCTATGTGCACCTTTTGGATCACATTTTTATAGTTATTCTAATAAACTATTTCAATGACGATCCAGAGGTAGTCTTGGGGTTTTGGTTTGCTCGCCATAGACATCGAAAAGTTGTGGGTGCGGCCATGCGGGGGTGGGCAATGAAAACCCCCGTGCACCCAAGGGGCACACGGGGGCCGAGGCCGTCGTGGTGCAACAACCTCATGGCGGAGCAAGGTCATTGCTCCTGGCCGAAGGGTGATCTCTCGGGAGTGGGGCGTCAAGCCGGGCACACAGTGATCGCAACAGCGATTAAATATTAATCACAATTTTGCAACTGGCTAAAAATTAACCTATTGGTAGGCCTAAGCCGTTCATATCCCACTCCCAACCTGCCAAGATCTCTTGCATAAATAGCTGAAAACAAAATCTTATTCCCGTTCCATCCACAGCGCCGGACGGTTGGCCCCCTTTTTGCGAAGAAACGGGTGGTGCAACAACACTTGTGGTGGAGGTTTTTCGATGAAGCGGAGCATTCGAACCCTCGTCGGTGCCGGGGCGCTTGCCGCGGCCAGCGCGTGGGGCGCCGGCGCCCAGGCGGCGGGGGATACCATCAAGGTGGGCGTTCTGCATTCGCTGTCGGGCACGATGGCGATCAGCGAGACGACGCTCAAGGACACCGTTCTGATGCTGGTCGACGATCTGAACAAGAAGGGGGGTCTTCTTGGCAAGAAGGTCGAGGCCGTCGTCGTCGATCCGGCTTCCAATTGGCCGCTGTTCGCCGAGAAGGCCCGAGAGTTGATTTCCAAGGACAAGGTCGACGTCGTCTTCGGCTGCTGGACCTCGGTGTCGCGCAAGTCGGTGTTGCCGGTGTTCGAGGAGTTGAACGGGCTGCTGTTCTATCCGGTGCAGTACGAAGGCGAGGAAAGTTCGCGCAACGTCTTCTATACCGGCGCCGCGCCCAACCAGCAGGCCATTCCGGCGGTCGACTATCTGATGGGCGCCGACGGCGGTGCCGCCAAACGCTGGGTGCTGCTGGGGACCGATTACGTCTATCCGCGTACCACCAACAAGATCCTGCGTTCCTATCTGCATGCCAAGGGGGTTGCCGATAGCGACATTATGGAAAACTACACGCCATTCGGCCATTCCGACTGGCAGACCATCGTCGGCGAGGTCAAGAAATTCGCATCGGCCGGCAAGCGCACGGCGGTGGTATCGACCATCAACGGCGACGCCAACGTGCCCTTCTACAAGGAACTGGCCAACCAGGGCATCAAGGCCGAGGACATCCCGGTGGTCGCCTTCTCGGTCGGCGAAGAGGAATTGGCGGGTCTTGACACCGGCCCGCTGGTCGGTCACCTGGCCGCGTGGAACTACTTCATGAGCGTCAAGGCGCCCGAGAACGACGCCTTCATCAAGAAGTGGCACGCCTACATCAAGGACACCAAGCGCGTCACCAACGACCCGATGGAGGCCCACTATATCGGCTTCAACATGTGGGTGCAGGCCGTCGAGCAGGCCGGCACCACCGAGGTCAACGCGGTGCGCCAGGCCATGTACGGCCAGAGGGTCAAGAACCTGACCGGTGGCGTTTCGGTGATGAACCCCAACCACCACCTCTCGAAGCCGGTCCTGATCGGTGAGATCCAGTCCGACGGCCAGTTCGAGGTGGTATGGAACACCGACGGCCTGGTGGTCGGCGACGCCTGGTCGGACTTCATTCCCGAAAGCGCCAAGCTGACCGCCGACTGGACCTTCCCTTGGGTTTGCGGCAACTGCGAGAAACCGAAATACCCCGTCAACTGAGCCCAACAGACGACGGAGACCTCCGCCGGGGTGGTATCGCCTTCCCCGAGCCACCCCGGCGGTAGGACTCGCAGATACATTACTTCTTCCCGTCGCCGTCCCGGCCTTCCCCAATCGAGGTCCCGATGTTCGACTTCCTGCGCTCGTTCGTCGCGGTGCTGCTTCTGGCCTTGGGGCTGGCTGGCATCCCGGTCGTGGCGGCGGCCGACGCCGTGACCGACGGGCTGGCCGGCTTGGCGGATCGCAGCTTTTCGCGCAAGGTCGAGGCCGTGGCCCAGCTGGGCGCCAGCGGCGATCAACGGGCCGAAACCATCCTCAACGCCTTGCTCGACGGTCGCCTGTACGTGCGCAACGCCGATAGCGCCGTCGTCATCGGCGAGGAAAGGGGGAAGGCCTTCCTGGTGGCCGATCCCACCGCCGGGGCCGAGGCCGCCGAGGCCGCGATCGCCGATTTCACCAAGATCACCGTCAACAACCGCATGCGCGGTGCCATTCGCGGCGCGCTGGGCGCGCTGACGCTGTTTTCCGCCGATGCCGGCACCCGTGCCGCCGCCGCCGACGCCGTCTTCAAGACGCCGACCGCCGATATGCTGCCGCTGCTCGATAAGGCTCTGGCCCGCGAGACCGACAATGGCGTCAAGCGACGGATGGAACGGGCCTGGGCGGCCGTTGCCGCCGTGGGCGCCGGCGAGACGGCCGAGCGCTTGGCCGCCATCGAGACACTGGGCAGTTTCGCCGACCCGGATGTACGCTCGCTGCTGGGCGGCCTGGCGGTCGGCAACGGCGAGGTGGCCCAGGCGGCTGGCCTCACGCTCAGGCGCATCGACGAGAGCCTTGTCCTGTGGGGCGCGGTGGGCAACGTCTTCCAGGGCGTGAGCCTGGGCTCCGTGCTGCTGCTGGCGGCCGTCGGGCTGGCCATCACCTTCGGCGTCATGGGCGTCATCAACATGGCGCACGGCGAGCTAGTCATGCTGGGGGCCTATACCACCTTCGTCGTGCAGGAAGCCTTCCGCGCTCACCTGCCCGGCGCTTTCGACATGTCGCTGTTTGTCGCCGTACCGGCCGCCTTTTTGGTGTCCGGACTGGTCGGCATCGCGCTGGAGCGTGGCGTCATCCGCTTCCTCTACGGACGGCCGCTCGAGACCCTGCTGGCCACCTGGGGCATCAGCCTGATCCTGCAACAACTGGTGCGCAGCGTCTTCGGCCCGACCAACCGTGAGGTCGGCAGCCCGTCGTGGATGAGCGGCGCCTACGAAACGGCAAGCGGACTGGTGCTTACCTACAATCGCATCGCCATCATCGTGTTTAGCCTCATGGTCATCGGTGTCATCGCGCTGATCCTGCGCAAGACGTCGCTGGGCCTGTCCATGCGCGCCGTCACCCAGAACCGCCGCATGGCTGGGGCCATGGGCATCCGCACCGGGCGCGTCGATGCGTTGACCTTCGGCCTCGGCTCGGGCATCGCCGGGGTGGCGGGCGTGGCGCTGAGCCAGATCGACAACGTCAGCCCCAACCTCGGGCAGTCCTATATCATCGATTCCTTCATGGTCGTGGTGTTCGGTGGAGTCGGCAACCTGTGGGGAACGCTGGTCGGCGCCTTCAGCCTGGGCATCGTCAACAAGTTCCTGGAGCCCTATGCCGGCGCCGTGCTTGGCAAGATCTTCGTGCTCATCGCCATCATCCTCTTCATCCAGAAGCGACCGCGCGGCCTGTTCGCTCCCAAGGGCCGTGCGGTGGAGGCGTGAGCATGCGTAGCGCCGCCGGCCCCATCGTAACGGCCGTTCTCGGCGATGCCACCGGGCGCATCGTCGTCGGGTTGCTGGTGGCGGCGGCGGTGGCGGTGCCGGTTCTCAACCTGATGGTCCCGGCGGGCAGCCCGCTGCACGTGCCTCCCTACGTGGTCGCGCTCATCGGCAAGTACCTGACTTTCGCGCTCCTGGCCTTGAGCGTTGATTTGATCTGGGGGTTCGCCGGCATCCTCAGCCTGGGGCACGGTGCTTTCTTCGCGCTGGGCGGCTACGCCATGGGCATGCACCTGATGCGCCAAATCGGAACGCGCGGCGTCTATGGCAACGCCGAATTGCCCGATTTCATGGTCTTCCTCAATTGGAAGGAGCTGCCCTGGTACTGGTACGGTTTCGACGCCTTTCCCTTCGCTGCCCTCATGGTCGTGCTGGTGCCCGGCGTGCTGGCGCTGGTTTTTGGCTGGTTCGCCTTCCGCTCGCGGGTGACCGGGGTTTATCTCTCGATCATCACCCAGGCGATGACCTTCGCCCTCATGCTCGCCTTCTTTCGCAACGACATGGGCTTCGGCGGCAACAACGGCCTCACCGATTTCAAGGACATCCTGGGTTTCAACCTGCAGGCCGGCGGCACGCGGGCGGTGCTGTTCGCGGCGAGCGCGCTGGCGGTGGCGGGGGCTTATGCGCTCTGTCGCGTCATCGTCGCCTCCCGGCTTGGCCGGGTGCTGCTGGCGGTACGCGATGCCGAGGGCCGTGTGCGCTTCCTCGGCTACCGGGTGGAATACTACAAGCTGTTCGTCTTCGTGGTCTCGGCTATGCTGGCCGGCATTGCCGGCGCGCTTTACGTGCCGCAGGTCGGCATCATTAATCCCGGCGAGTTCGCGCCGGCCAATTCCATAGAGATCATCATCTGGGTGGCGGTGGGCGGCCGCGGCTCGCTGCACGGCGCCATCCTGGGGGCCATCCTCGTCAACTTCGCCAAGACTTACCTCACCGGCGCCATTCCCGAAATCTGGTTGTTCGCCCTGGGCGGCCTGTTCGTCGCGGTGACGCTGTTCCTGCCCAAGGGCATCGTCGGCACGGTACCGGCCTTCAAGTTCGGCGGAGCCGGCGGAGGCTGGCGGTGGCGTCGCCTCGTACCGGCCCGCGGCCGGTCGGAGGAGCGGCCATGAGCGAGCTCCATGCCAGCCCCCAGAAGCGCGATACCATCCTCTATCTCGACGGGGTCTCGGTCAGCTTCGACGGCTTCAAGGCGCTCAATAATCTGAGCTTCTACGTGCTGGCCGGCGAACTGCGCGCCGTCATCGGCCCCAACGGCGCCGGCAAGACCACCATGATGGACGTGGTCACCGGCAAGACCCGCCCCGACGAGGGCCAGGTGGTGTTCAACGGCGGCGTCGATCTGACGGCGCTGGACGAGGCGCGCATCGCCAATCTGGGCATTGGCCGCAAGTTCCAGAAGCCCACCGTGTTCGACACCCAGAGCGTCTTCGACAACCTGGAATTGGCGCTGGCTGGCAGCCGCGGAGTGTTCCAGTCATTGGGCTTCCGCCTGACGCCCGAGCAGCGCCTGCGCATCGACGAAATGCTGGAAACCGTCGGGCTTACCGAGCGGCGCGCCGCGTTGGCCGGCGATCTGTCGCACGGCCAGAAGCAGTGGCTGGAGATCGGCATGCTCCTGATGCAGGACCCGCACCTGCTGCTGGTCGACGAACCGGCCGCCGGCATGACCGATGCCGAAACCGAAGAGACGGCGCAACTGCTGAAGCGCATCGCAGGCGACCGCTCGGTTGTGGTGGTCGAGCACGACATGGAATTCGTGCGTGCCCTCGACGCCCGGGTGACGGTGTTGCACGAAGGCTCGGTGCTGGCCGAGGGCTCGCTTGCCACCGTGCAGAACGATGCCCGCGTCGTCGAAGTCTATCTGGGCCGATAAGGGGGGGCCATGCTGGCGGTCGCGGGTATCGATCTCTTCTACGGGGCCAGCCAGGCCCTGCGCCATATCGAACTGACCGCGAAGAAGGGCAAGGTCACCTGCGTGATGGGGCGCAACGGCGTCGGCAAGACCAGCCTGCTGCGCGCCATCGTCGGCCAGCAGGCGGTTCGTTCCGGGCGCGTCCTGTGGGAGGGCGAGGATATCACCGGCCTGCCCTCCTACGAGCGGGCGGCGCGCGGCATCGCCTTCGTGCCCCAGGGCCGCGAGATCTTTCCGCTGCTGACCGTCGAGGAAAACCTGCACACCGGCTTCGCGGCATTGCCCCGCGGCCTGCGCTACGTGCCCGACGAAGTGTACGGCCTGTTCCCAGTGTTGCGAGACATGCTGGGCCGGCGCGGCGGCGATCTGTCGGGCGGCCAGCAGCAGCAACTGGCCATTGCCCGCGCCCTGGTGACGCGGCCGCGCCTGCTTGTGCTCGACGAACCGACCGAGGGCATTCAGCCTTCCATCATCAAGGACATCGAGCGGGTGATCCGCCTGCTGGCCGGGCGTGGCGACATGGCGATCCTGCTGGTCGAGCAGTACTTCGATTTCGCCCGCGGATTGGCCGACACCTTCGCCGTCATGGATCGTGGCGAGGTGGTCCTGGCGGGAACGGGGGAGACGATGGTCGAAGACGACGTCCGCCGTTACCTGACGGTCTGAATCGAAAAAAAGCCTCCGGACCGTTGCCGGGCCGGAGGCCTAGTTTGACTGACGAAACGAGCGGGAGGTCAGTCTTGGTCTGCGTCCTCGGCCGGCACCTTGGCGCGATACAGGTCGGCTATGATTGCGTACGCCGTATAGAGGCCGGCAGCGACGAGCCACACGATGGTGATCCAATGGTTGACGATGAACGCTGATTCCGAAAGCATGGTTTGAGCCTCCTCAATTCTATTCGGCCGGAACCGAGGCCGGATCGGCATCCGTCTGGAACCCGGAGTCGAGCATGCCCTCGTAATCGAACGGCTGCGGCCGGATCAGGGTCCACGGGATGGCGATCAGGGCCGATACGGCGATGACGATGATGTTGCTGGCAACGACTCCCCACAGCAGGTCCATGTCGGTATGGACCCAGTAGGCGACGCCGCAGATCGAGCCGACGATGGTGGCCCAGAACACAGAGTTGCGGTTCGTCTTGGTCCAGAAGGTCGCCATGATCAGCGGAACCACCGCCGACGAGAAGGCGATGCCCATCGCCTGGTACATGCCGGCGAAGCCGAAGCCGATGGCGCGCCAGTAGATGACGACGGCGACCACCAGGGCGGCGACCACGAACAGACCCAGCCGACTGAGCACCAGCATTTGGTGGTCGGTCGCATCCTTCTTCAGGTGCCCCTTGACGATGTCGTTCACCGCCACGGTGACCACGGCCAGGATCTCGCCCGCTCCGGTGCTGACGGTGGCGCCGCCGACCGCGATGACGAAGGCAGCCAGGCCGACGTAGCCCAAGGTTATGAAGACCATGGTCGGGGCGACGGCCTCGGCTTCCGAAAACAGGATGGAGGCGCTTCCCACGGTATAAGTCTCGCCGACGGTCAGGCCCAGGGCCAGGGCGCCGACCCCCAGCGCCGTGCCGGTGGCCAGCGGGATCGGCCACCAGCAGACGGCGGCGGCCATGAAGGACTTGAAGACCGTTTTGGGATTGTCGGAAGCGATGACCCGGCCCCAGTAGGTCTGGTTGCACAGGACAGCGCCCAAGTTGCCGATGGTGTTGACGATCAGGAAGCCCAATCCAGCGGCGTTCAGCCAGTTGAGACCGTCGTACTGGCTGGCACGCTCGGCCTCGCTAAGGGCGGGTTGCAGTACGGGCTTGGTGTGGATGACGTTAACCACGCCGTCGTAGATCGCGTTCGGCCCGATGACGACGAGTACGCCGACGGAGACGAAGATCAGGCAGACGTACATGACGAGCGTCATGATGGTGTCGGCGAAGATGTTCGCCCACAGGCCGGCGATCGACGAATACGAGACGAAGATGACCACCATGGTGATGGCGATCCCCCAGAACGGCGCTCCCGTAAAGGTGACGCCCATGACGGCGCCGCCGGTCACGATCATCAGCACCACCCAGAAGCTGACGATGATGGCGATCAGCGAGTGGAGAAGGTGATTCTTCCTGTCCAGCCGGAAGCGGATGAATTCGGGGTAGGAGCGCACGTTGGGGGCGATCCTTTTAATCTGCCGGCCCAGGTAGGCCATGATCGGCAGCGGAATGACCGCGCCCAGCGCATACCACCACGGGCCGATGAAGCCGTAGGTATAGCCGGTCCACGCGCTGATCATCAGGGTGGCCGCCCAGATCCACGTCGCAATGATCGAGGCGTTGATCATGCCGTGGCCGATGTCCCGGCCGCCGGTCAGGTAGGACTCGGCGGTGGCGCCGCGCGCGCGGCCGATCAGCCACACCGCGAGAATGTAGATGATGCCCTGAGCGGCCAGGATCGCGAACATCGTCCATTGGGGCAACGGTGCCGTATGTTCCAAGGGTTCCTCCCGAACTTTTTTAATTAAAAATTCAACTGAGCAATGGCGAGCGGCGCAGGATGGTGGGTGGTGTCAAAAGGACATTCCGGAAACGCCAGCTATCCGCGACAGCGAGCAGCATTTATTTCCGTTAAGCGGAAAGAATAAAAACAGTAGGGCTTTTTTGCCACACATTTTTTTCCAACTTACGGAAAAATATATGCGAGGCACCGCGCGTCGGTTGTCTCTTGCTGGCGGGGATGAAAATCGCCCGATTATTGGGCGGATGCGTAAAGAATGACCACTATTGCCTTCCCCTAAGGCAGCTCCGCGCCGCGACAAGCCGCCAAGGCGGCAATCTGGAGAGCGAGCCTCGCGTGGCCCGCATCTTGCTGAACCCGATCAGCATCAAAGATCCGGGCGCTCCATCGCAAAGGATCGCCGCGGGCCGCGGCCGGGGGAACGGAATGACGATAGGGGCGGCAATCCGCCAAACCGAGGTTCTGACGACGCCCGCCGCCGCCCTTCGCTATGCGTCCGGTTCCGGCGTGCGGGGGAAGGCCGAGGTTGTCTTCGCCCATCGCCAGGGGCGCACGGCGTTGGCCTCGCTCTTTCAGCACGATCCGCTGCGGGTTCTCTTTCCGACGCCGCCGTTGGGCGAGTTGACCAGCGCCGTTCTCGTCACCACCTCGGGTGGCTTGGTCGGCGGCGACGAAATCGCGGTGCGCATCGCCGCCGGCGAGGGGACGGCGGTACTGGTGAGCCCCCAGGCGGCCGAGAAGGTCTATCGATCGGCCGGCGCCGACTGCCGGATCGACATGCTGCTGGAGGCCGGGCCGGACGCCTGGCTGGAATGGCTGCCGCAGGAAACCATAGTCTTCAATGGCGCCCGGCTGAGGCGGCGCACGGTGATCGAGGCGGCGCCGGGAGCGCGCGTCCTGGCTGGCGAGATGCTGGCGCTGGGCCGCGCCGCCATGGGCGAACGGCTGCACACAGGCCTGCTGCGCGATGCCTGGGAAGTGCGTTGCAATGGGCGCCTGAGGTGGGCCGATGCCCTCCACATCGAGGGCGACATGGCTGGCGTGCTGGCCCACCCGGCCGGTCTGGGCGGCGCCGCCGCCTGCGCCACCGCCGTCTATGTCGGCGACGATGCGGGGGCACGGCTCGAAGCCGCCCGCGCGCTGCTGGAGGAAGCGGGAGACGAGGTACGCAGTGCGGCCACCGTGGTGAATGGCGTCCTGGTGGCGCGCTGGATCGCTGCCGAAGGGGCGGCCATGCGCCGCGCCTATGGGGGGTTCTGGGCCGGCTTCCGCCGGGAGGTGGCGGGTCTGCCGGCCCGGCTGCCGCGGTTCTGGTACATCTGAGGGTTTGGAAGAAGGGGAAGGTCGTGAACCTGTCACCACGGGAAAAGGACAAGCTGCTGATTGCCGTGGCCGCCATGGTGGCGCGCCGGCGGCTGGAGAGGGGGGTGAAGCTCAACCATCCCGAGGCCATCGCCCTGATCAGCGATTTCGTCGTCGAAGGCGCGCGCGACGGTCGCTCGGTTGCTGAACTGATGAAGGCGGGCGGCGAGGTGCTCCGCCGCGAACAGGTGATGGACGGCATCGCCGAGATGATCCACGAGATCCAGGTCGAGGCCACCTTTCCAGACGGTACCAAGCTGGTGACCGTCCACAACCCCATCCGCTGAGGGAGGCCTTAGGATGATTCCAGGCGAGATTTTCACGGCGCCGGGCGAGATCGAACTCAATGCCGGGCGGCCTACGGTGCAGGTGAGCGTCGCCAATACCGGCGATCGGCCTGTCCAGGTCGGCTCGCACTACCATTTCTTCGAGACCAATGACGCGCTGGCTTTCGATCGTGCCAAGGCGCGGGGCATGCGCCTCGACATCCCGGCCGGTACCGCGGTCCGTTTCGAGCCCGGCCAGTCGCGCGAGGTGACGCTGGTCCCGTACGCCGGGACCCGTACGGTGATCGGCTTCAACGGCCGCGTCGACGGCCCGCTCAAGGGGTAGGACCATGGCATACAAAATCGAAAGGGCCGCCTACGCCGGCATGTACGGGCCGACGGTTGGCGACAAGGTGCGCCTGGCCGATACCGAGCTGATCATCGAGGTCGAGGCCGACCGCACCACCTACGGCGAGGAGGTCAAATTCGGCGGCGGCAAGGTGATCCGCGACGGCATGGGCCAGTCGCAGGTGTCGCGCGGCGGCGGCGCGGTCGATACCGTCATCACCAACGCGCTGATCGTCGATCACTGGGGCATCGTCAAGGCCGACATCGGCATCCGTGACGGCCGCATCGCCGCCATCGGCAAGGCCGGCAACCCGGACGTCCAGTCGGGCGTCGACATCGTCATCGGCCCGGGCACCGAGGCCATAGCCGGCGAGGGGCGCATCGTCACCGCCGGCGGCATCGACGCCCACATCCATTGGGTCTGCCCGCAGCAGGTGGACGACGCGCTCTACGCCGGCATCACCACCATGCTGGGCGGCGGCACCGGCCCCGCCGACGGCACCAACGCCACCACCTGCACACCGGGGCCGTGGCACATCGCGCGCATGCTCCAGGCGGCCGAGGGGCTGCCGATGAACCTGGGCTTTTTCGGCAAGGGCAATACGTCGCGCCCCGAGGCGCTGCGCGAGCAGGTGGCGGCCGGGGCATGCGGGCTCAAGCTGCACGAGGATTGGGGCACCACGCCCGCCGCCATCGACACCTGCCTGACAGTGGCCGACGACATGGACGTGCAGGTCGCCATCCACACCGATACCCTGAATGAATCAGGCTTCGTCGAGAACACGGTGGCCGCCTTCAAGGGGCGCACCATCCACGCCTTTCACACGGAAGGGGCGGGCGGCGGCCATGCGCCGGACATCATCAAGCTGTGCGGCGAGGCGAACGTGCTGCCGTCCAGCACCAACCCGACGCGTCCCTACACGGTCAACACCATCGACGAGCATCTTGACATGCTGATGGTCTGCCACCACCTGGACGCCCGCATCCCCGAGGACGTCGCCTTCGCCGAAAGCCGCATCAGGCGCGAGACGATTGCCGCCGAGGACATCCTGCACGACCTCGGCGCCTTTTCGATGATCGCCTCGGACAGCCAGGCGATGGGGCGGGTCGGCGAAGTGATCATCCGCACCTGGCAGACCGCCGACAAGATGAAGAAGCAGCGTGGCCGCCTGCCCGAGGAAAGCGGCGACAACGACAACTTGCGGGTCAGGCGCTACGTCGCCAAGTATACCATCAACCCGGCCTTGACCCACGGCATCGCCAGCCACGTCGGTTCCGTCGAAGTGGGCAAGCTGGCCGACCTGGTGCTGTGGCGGCCGATGTTCTTCGGGGTCAAGCCGGACATGGTGCTGAAATGCGGCACCATCGCGGCGGCCGCCATGGGCGATCCCAACGCCTCGATCCCAACGCCGCAGCCGGTTCACTATCGCCCGATGTTCGGGGCTTTCGGCCGCGCGCTGACTCTTAGCTCAGTCACCTTCGTGTCGGCCGAGGGGCTGGCCGGCGGCGTCGCCAACGCCTATGGACTGGGCAAGCCACTGGTTGCGGTCGGCGGCACCCGGAAGCTGACCAAGAAGGACATGGTGCTGAACGCCTATACGCCGCGCATGGAGGTCGATCCCGAGACTTACGAGGTCAGGGCCGACGGCAATCTTCTGACCTGCGCTCCGGCCACCGAGTTGGCGCTGGCTCAGCGCTATTTCCTGTTCTGACCATGCGCCGCGCCATCACCCACCATCCGGCCGGAAGCTGGCCCGCCCGCGAGGCGGCGGCGACGGTGACGCTGCCGTTCGACGAGCGTCACCGGCGGCGCCTGCGCCTTACCGACGATGCCGGCCATCCCTTTCTGCTCGACCTCGAACGGGCGGTACTAATGGCCGAGGGCGATGGCCTGGCGCTCGAAGAGGGCGGCTTTGTGGCGGTCAAGGCCGCCGAGGAGGCGGTGCTCGACATCCGTTGCACGGGGGCCGGCCATGCCGCCCGCGTGGCTTGGCACATCGGCAACCGCCACACGCCGCTCCAGGTGCTGTCGGGCGGCCGGCTGCGCATTCTGGCCGATCACGTGTTGAAGGACATGGTGGAGGGGTTGGGGG
>JACZKS010000028.1 GCA_014859895.1 Rhodospirillales bacterium | reverse complement strand
ATCAAGGGCACCCGGCGGCGCGGCGCCGACCCCGCCGAGGACGCGGCGCTGGCTCGCGAGCTCATGGCAAGCCCGAAGGATCGAGCCGAGAACCTGATGATCGTCGACCTGTTGCGCAACGACCTGTCGCGAGTCGCCGTCACCGGCAGCGTCCGCGTGCCGACGCTCTGCGGACTCGAAAGCTTCGCCTCGGTCCATCATCTGGTGTCGGCGGTCGAGGCCGACTTAAGGCCCGGGCTGGGGCCGGTCGACCTCCTGCGGGCCGCCTTTCCCGGCGGCTCGATCACCGGGGCGCCGAAGATCCGCGCTATGGAGATCATCCGCGAACTGGAGCCGGCCCGGCGCGGCCCCTATTGCGGGACCATCGCCTGGATCGGCTTCGACGGGGCTATGGATTCCTCGATCGTCATCCGTACCCTGGTCGTCGATGGCGATACCGTCATCGTGCAGGCTGGCGGCGGCATCGTCGCCGATTCGCGGCCGGAGGAGGAGTACGAGGAGACGCTGGACAAGGCCAGGCCCCTGCTGGCATGCCTGGACCCTCGGCAAGAGAGGGGCATCCGATGACGATCTGGCTCGACGGCACGTGCGCGACCCTGGAATCGGCCCGCTTGCGTGTGGACGATCGCGGCTTCACCCTGGGCGACGGCTTGTTCGAGACGCTGGCCATCCGCGATCGGAAGGTATTGCGGGTGGCCGCCCATCTCGCCCGCCTGCGGTCGGGCTGCGCCGAATTGGCCTTGCCGCTCGCCTATGCCGACGACGCGCTTGCCGAGGCGTTGACCGAAGTGGCGGCGGGGATGGAAACCGGTACCGCCCGCCTCACCGTCAGCCGCGGTCCGGCGCCACGCGGCCTTAAACCGCCCGAGAAGCCTTCGCCCACTATTCTGATCACGGCGGCGCCGACGGCCCTGGCGCCGCCCGCCCCGGCCGCCGTGGTGATCGCCGCAACGACACGGCGCAACCCCTATTCTCCGTTAGCGCGCCTCAAGTCGCTCAATTATCTGGACGGGATCATTGCGTTGATGGAGGCCCAGCGCCGCGGCGCCGACGACGCTCTC
The DNA here is from genome assembly GCA_014859895.1 of Rhodospirillales bacterium. Taxonomy (GTDB): domain Bacteria; phylum Pseudomonadota; class Alphaproteobacteria; order Rhodospirillales; family Shumkoniaceae; genus Shumkonia. The sequence continues at coordinate 13,047 of JACZKS010000028.1, read as the reverse complement.
CTGCTCAATTCCTCGGGTTTGCTGGCCGAGGCGACAGCGGCCAACCTGTTCGCGGTGATCGAGGGTGTGGCGGTCACGCCTCCCGTCGCCGACGGGGCGCTGCCCGGCCTCATGCGGGCGGCGGTGCGGGATCTTCTCAAGGCCGAGGAACGCAGCCTGACCCCGGCGGATCTCGAAACCGCCTCGGAGATCTTGCTCACCAACGTCGCCGGCATCCGCCCGGTGGTGCGACTCGAGGGACGGCCGGTGGGTAGGGGCCGGCCGGGACCAGTGTGGGCGTCGCTGGGCGGGCTGATCCTGGGGCGGGAAAGGCCCTAGATAAACAGCATGGCTCCGCTGGCCGAAGCGTCGGTGACGAAGGTGACGACGCCGCCGTCCTCGATGGAGATGTCACCCCGGAGGTCGGCACGCGAGAGGTCCATCGCCTTCAGCCCCATCTCGCAGACCAGGAAGCGCACGCCGAGTTCCGGGCAGGCCGTCAGCAGTTCCTCGAAGGTGGCCAGCCCACGCGCCGCGAAGGCGTCGTCCATGGCCCCGGCATCACGCCAGCCGCCGCTCGCCACCGGCAGCTGGCGCCAGGACGGCGTGCCGTCGGTGGCCGGCTTCATCAGGGCCCGGCTGGCCTCCATGGTGAAGAAAAGGGTCACCGCCTTGCCGATGGCGGCGGCGCCGCTGGCCAGCACCAGGGCATAGTGGACCTTATCGAAGTCGCCCGAGAAGACGACGATCGAGAGCTTGTCGGGGCTGGCCTCATTGGGCATGGATCGAAAGGTCCCGGATGGAAGGCGCGCTGCCGCACAGCGGGCAGCCGGGATCGCGCTTGGCGCGGATCTTGCGGAACGTGGTGGTGAGCGCATCGATGACCAGGAGCGAGCCGGCCAGGCTCTCACCGATGCCCAGCAGCTCTTTGAGCACCTCGACCGCCTGGGTCGAACCGACCAGACCGCACAGCGCGCCCAGCACGCCGGCCTGCGCGCAGGTCGGCACCGAATCGGGCGGCGGCGGCTCGCGGAAGATGCAGCGGTAGCAAGGGTTGTCGCCCGCCTCAAAGGCCTTGAAGGTATAGACTTGGCCGGCGAAGCGCAGGATGGCGCCGCCGACCAAGGGCTTCTTGGCGAAGTAGCAGGCGTCGTTCAGCAGGAATTTGGTCTCGAAGTTGTCGCTGCCGTCCGCCACCACGTCATAGCTGGAAATCAGTTCGGCGGCGTTGGCGGCGGTGAAGCGGACCGGGTGGCGGATCACCTTCACCCCCGGGTTGACGGCTTCCAGGCTCTCGGCGGCGCTATCGACCTTCAGTTGGCCGACGCTGGCCGTCCTGTGCACGATCTGGCGCTGCAGGTTGGTGAGGTCGACGGCGTCGTCGTCGACCACGCCCAAGGTCCCCACCCCGGCCGCCGCCAGGTAGAGCAGCAGCGGCGAGCCGAGGCCGCCGGCCCCGACCACCAGGACGCGCGAGGAGAGCAGGCGCGCCTGACCCTCGCCGCCCACCTCGGGCAGCAGGATGTGACGGGCGTAGCGGTTGATCTGCTCTTCGGTGAAATCCATGACGTCGTCCCGGTCGGCCGGCCGCCTTTCTACTCGAGGCCGAGGCCGTCGAAAAGGGCGGTCGAGAGGTAGCGCTCGGCGAACGACGGCAGGATGGCGACGATCATCTTGCCTTCCATTTCCGGCCGCTGGCCCAGTTCCAGCGCCGCGGCCAGTGCCGCGCCCGAAGAGATGCCGCCGGGCAGGCCTTCCAGGCGGGCCGCTTTGCGGGCGGTGGCAAACGCGGTTTCGTTGCCGATCTTCAAGATTTCGTCGATGACCGAGGCGTTGAGGATCTTGGGCACAAAACCGGCGCCGATACCCTGAATCTTGTGCGGTCCCGGCACACCGCCAGACAGCACCGGGCTGTCCTCGGGCTCCACGGCGACGACCTTGAAGCTTGGCTTGCGAGCCTTCAGCACCTCGCCGACCCCGGTCAGCGTGCCGCCGGTGCCGACCCCGGAGACCAGCACGTCCGCCTTGCCGGCGGTGTCGGCCCAGATCTCCTCGGCGGTGGTCAGGCGGTGTACCGCCGGGTTGGCCGGATTCTCGAACTGCTGGAGCATGATGGCGCCGGGGTTCTGCTCGACGATCTCGGTGGCGCGCGCAATCGCCCCGGTCATGCCCTTGGCGGCCGGGGTCAGTTCCAACTCGGCGCCCAGCAGGGCCAGCATCTTGCGCCGTTCGACCGACATGCTTTCCGGCATGGTGAGGATCAGCCGGTAGCCCTTGGCGGCGCAGACGAAAGCGAGCGCGATGCCGGTGTTGCCCGAGGTCGGCTCGACCAGGACCGAGCCGGGCTTGATGCGGCCGGCCGCCTCGGCCGCCTCGACCATGGCCAGCCCGATGCGGTCCTTGACCGAGGCCAGCGGATTGAAGAACTCGCACTTGCCGAGGATGATCGCCTTGCTGCCGGCGTCCTCGGCCAGCTTGGAAAGGCGGACCAGGGGCGTGGCGCCGATGGTGTCGACGATGCTGTCGTAGATGCGGCCGCGAAATTCGGACGTAAAAGCGGCTTCCGTGGTGACATGGGGTCGAGTGCTCATGGGTCCGGCCCTTCCCTGGCTAGTGAATATCCTTAAAAAAAATGTTATTTTTTTCCAATCCCGTCAAGGAAAACGTTATTTCTCCGCAATTACGCCTTGACGATGCCGGCTTCAGGCAGATGGGGGCGTCAGATGGTGAAGTCGAGGTTGCGACGGCCTTCGCTGACGATTCCCGCCTCGTCGGCCCGCGTGCATAGCGAATCGATGGTGATCTCGTCGAGCGACACCAACACCGACTGCTGCAGTTCCAGCCACATCGGGCGGATGACCTCGCGCCCCAGGTTGGAGCCACCGACGTCCTCCAGCGGGTCCTCTGAGCCGTCCATGGCGCGCACCACCCTGACGATGTCGCCGACCGAGATGCGCCGCCGCTCGCGGGCCAGCCGATAGCCGCCGCGCGGCCCCCTGACGCCGATCAGCACGCCCTCGCGCACGAGGTTCTGCAAGGCCTGTTCCAGGTAGCGCCGGGGGATGCCCTGGCGGCGTGTGATCTCGCGGCTCTGCACCGGCTCGCTGCCGGCGTGATAGGCGATGTCGAGCACCGCTTCGATGGCGAACAGCATTTTCTTGGACACACGGAACATGGCGTTCAACCTTTTGCGTGGAGGCCGGTCGAGCCGAAACCGCCAGCGCCCCGCCCACTTCCCGGGAGGGCGTCGACCGGTTCCCAGGCGACGTGGCTGACCGGGGCGACCACCATCTGGGCGATGCGCATGCCCGGCTCGATGATGAAGGCTTCGGCCCCGATGTTGGCGAGGATGACCATGATTTCACCCCGGTAGTCGGCATCGACGGTGCCGGGCGAGTTGACCAGGAGGATGCCGTGCTTGATGGCCAGACCGGAGCGCGGCCGCACCTGCGCCTCGTAGCCGGCAGGCAACGCGATGGCGATGCCGGAGGGGACCAACTGGCGGGCTCCCGGCGCCAGGGTCAGCGGCGCCTCGATGGCGGCCATCAGGTCGACCCCGGCGCTGCCCGGCGTGGCGTAGGCCGGCAGCGGCAGGTGGGCCCCGTGCGGCAGCCTCAGTACGGCGACGGAGACCCCGCTCACCGCGCCGTCTCCAGGGCGTTGGCAATGCGCTCGGCCAACCGCTGGGCGACCTCGTGCTTGGAAAGCGTCGGCCATGCCTCGGTGGCCTGCGGCCCGTCGGCGGTGATCAGGTAAATCTGGTTTTCGTCGCCACCGAAGGTGCCGGTGACTGCCGACACGTCGTTGGCGACGATCCAATCGCAGCCCTTGCGGGAGCGCTTTTCCCGGGCGTTCTCGACCACCTGCTCGGTTTCGGCGGCGAAGCCGACGACCAGCCGCGGGCGGCGGATGCCCGTGGCGGAGAGCGTGGTCAGGATGTCGGGGTTCTCGGCAAGCTCGAGGATCGGCGGCTTGCCGCCGGCGGTCTTCTTGATCTTGCCGGACGAGGGCTCGGCGACGCGCCAGTCGGCGACGGCGGCGGCGCAGACGGCGACGTCGACGGGCAGGGCCGTCTGGCAGGCGGCCAGCATGTCGGTGGCCGATTGGACGCGCACCACCGTCACCCCGGGCGGATCGGATTCGTGCGTCGGGCCGGTCACCAGCGTGACGGCGGCGCCGAGGCGGGAAAGGGCTGCCGCAATGGCGTGACCCTGTTTGCCGGACGAACGGTTGGCGATGTAGCGGACCGGATCGATGGGTTCATGGGTGGGGCCGCTGGTGACCAGGGCGCGGCGCCCGGTCAGGCGGCCCGCCTCGCCGAAGAAGGCCTCGATGGCGGCCAGGATGTCGTCGACCTCGGCCATCCGCCCCATGCCGTATTCGTTGCAGGCCATGGCACCCTCGGCCGGCCCGACCCGCCGGATGCCGCGCCCTTCGAGCGTCGCCAGGTTGGCCTGGGTGCCCGGGTGCTCCCACATGCGGACGTTCATGGCGGGCGCCACCATCACCGGCGCGCTGGCCGCCAGCAGCAGGGTGCTCGCCAGATCGTCGCCCAGCCCCACCGCCATCTTGGCCAGGATGTTGGCGGTGGCCGGCGCCACCAGCACGAGGTCGGCCTCGCGCGACAGCTGGATGTGGCCCATCTCGCTCTCCTCGGTCAGCGAAAAGAGGTCGCGATGCACCGGATGCTCGCTCAAGGCGGCCAACGAAAGGGGGGTGACGAACTGCTCGCCGGCCCGGGTCAGCACGCAGCGCACCGAGGCGCCCCGCTCCCGCAACCGGCGGATCAGATCGAGGCACTTGTAGGCGGCAATTCCCCCGGCGACGATTAAAAGGATGCGTTGTCCCTGAAGCACGGCCTATTCCAAAAAAAATCACGGAAAAAATGGTGTGGTTAGAACCTAGTCTGCCCGACGCCGGGATGCAAGCCCGATCCCGGGCCGTTTCATGTGGTGGAAGGGAACTAAAGAAAGGCGAGCGCGCCGACCAAAAGCGCGATGGCTACCCAGGTGGCGATCAGCGACAGGCGGCTCGACGAGTCGTTGCGCAAGGCGTGCAGGGTTTCCGGATGCAGCTTGAGTTCGCCGGCGGCGATCATCGAGATGCTGCGCTCGAGACTGTCCAGCACGCGGGGAAGGCGTTCGCCGGCCTTGATCAGCTCGCCCAGCGTCTCGCGTAGGCGGGCATCAGGCGCCATCAGCTCGGCCATCCAGTCTTCGACCAGCGGGCGGGCCATGAACCACATGTTCGAATCGGGGCTCAGGCGGCGGGCCGTGCCCTCGCCGACCAGCATGGTCTTCTGGAGCAGCAGGAGCTGCGGCTGGGCCTCCATCTGGAAGGTCTCGGCGACCTGGAACAGCTGGCCCAACAGCCGGCCCATGGAAATCTCGTTCTGCGGCTTGTCCAGGATCGGCTCGGCGATCGAGCGGCAGGCCTGGGTAAAGCCGTCGATCGAGCTGACCGGCGGAATCCAGCCGGCCTCGTAGTGGACTTCGGCGGCCCGCCGGTAGTCGCGCGAAAGGAAGGCCAGCAGCAATTCGGCGAGGTGGCGCCGGTTGCGGCGGTCGAGCCTTCCCATGATACCGAAATCGACAGCGGCGACGCTGCCGTCCGCCTGCACGAACAGATTGCCGGCGTGCAGGTCGCCGTGGAAGAAGCCGTCGCGAAAAACCTGCTTGAAGAAGGCGTTGCCGGCGTTCTTCAGCACCACCTCGGGGTCGTGGCCGGCGGCCAGGATGGCCTCGCGGTCGTCGATGGGAATGCCGCTGACCCTGGCCGTGGTCAGCACACGCCGGCCGGTCCTGGCCCAGTCGACTTCGGGAACGTTGAAGGTGGGATCGTCGATGAAATTCTCGGCCAGTTCCGAGGCGGCCGCCGCCTCGTAGCGCAGGTCCATTTCGAGCGCCACGGTATCGGCCAGCGTGCGTACCGACTCGACGGGCTTGAAGCGGCGCAGCGCAGGCCTCGCCGCCAGCGCCAGTTCGGCTCCCCAGTAGAAGAGGTCGAGATCGCGGGTGAACTTCGCCTCGATACCCGGCCGCAACACCTTGACCGCCACCTCCCGGCCGTCCGTGGTCACGGCGAAATGGACCTGGGCGATGGAGGCGGCGGCGACGGCCTTGTCGTCGAACGAGCGGAAGAGGGCGTCGACGGGCTTGCCGAATTCGGCCTCGATGGCGGCGCGCGCCAGTTCGCCGGGGAAGGGCGGCAGGTCGTCCTGCAGCGACGAGAGGTCGGCGGCGACCTCGTCGCCCATCAGATCGGCCCGTGTCGAGAGCGCCTGGCCCATCTTGATGAAACTGGGGCCGGCTTCTTCCAGCGCGGCGGCCAGGCGTTGCCCCGGGCGGCCCTGGCGTTGCCGGTGGGCGAGCAGTCGGGCGGCCCACACCACGCCCCTCACCACGTCGGTGCGCTCCAGCAGGAACAACGCATCGTGGCGTGCCAGGATGCGGGCGATCCGGAGCAGCCTGAGCACATTCCTGACGTTCCGGCCCATCATAGCCGCCACCCCGAATGGATGGCGGCTATGCCGCCCGACAGATTCCAGTAGCGGACCCGCTCCAGCCCCGCCTCGGCGATCATGGCGGCGAATTTCTCCTGCGGCGGGAAGCGGCGGATGCTCTCGGCCAGGTACTGGTAGGCGTCGCGATCCTGGGCGACGACCTGGCCCAGAAGCGGCAGTACGCGGAAGGAATAGGCGTCGTACAGGCGGTCGAGGACGGGCAGCACCACTTGGCTGAATTCGAGGCAGAGGAAACGTCCGCCCGGCTTCAGCACGCGATGCGCCTCGGCCAGAGCGGCGGGAATGTCGGTGACGTTGCGGATGCAAAACGCGGTGGTATAGGAATCGACCGACGAGGTCTCGACGGGCAGCCGCTCGGCGTCGCCGCATACCCAGGCCGGGCCGCCGGAAAGCAGGCCGCGGTCGATGGCGCGCCTGCGGCCGACTCCCAGCATCTCGGCGTTGATGTCGCACACCGTGACGTCGCGGCCGCCTCGCTTGAGGAAGGCGAACGCGATGTCGCCGGTGCCGCCGCCGACATCGAGCAGCCGCATGCCGGGCTGCGGGTTCAGCCTGTCGATGAACACCGACTTCCACAGCCGATGCACGCCCCAGCTCATCAGGTCGTTCATCAGATCGTAGCGCGGCGCCACGCTTTCGAACACGCCACGCACCAGCGACGCCTTTTCCTCCACCGGCACCGCACGGAAGCCGAAATGGGTAGTCGCCTCATCGTCGGCGGGGCCGGGTTCGCCGGCCGGGGATTGGGATCGATTGGACATGACGCGGAAAGATAGCCTAAGCCACGGGCACGCGCTACGCTAGAACCGGCCCAGCCAACCCGGAAAGTCGTTCACGCCATGCCCGAACTGCCCGAAGTGGAAACCGTGCGCCGCGGGCTGGAACCGGCCCTCCTGGGGCGCGTTCTCGTGCGGGTACTGGCGCGCCGGCGCGACCTGCGCCAGCCGCTCCCCGACGACTTCGAGGCGCGTCTCACCGGGCGGCGGGTGACGGCGCTTGGCCGGCGCGCCAAATACCTTCTGGTATCCCTCGACTCGGGCGATTGCCTGATCGGTCATCTCGGCATGTCCGGGCGGATCTGCGTGTTCGCCCCGCCGGTCCCGGCACCCGAGCGCCACGACCACGTGGTGCTGGAAACCGACGGCGGCCACTCGGTACGTTTCAACGATCCCCGCCGATTCGGCCTGATGGCGCTCGCCCGTTCCGATGCCCTGGCCGCCCATCCGCTGCTGGCCGGCCTCGGACCCGAACCGCTGGAAGACGGCTTCGACGGCGCGGCCCTGGCGGCCCGCCTGGCCGGACGCAGGGGGCCGATCAAGATGGCGCTGCTGGACCAGTCGGTGGTTGCCGGGCTCGGCAACATCTACGCCAGCGAGGCCCTGTTCCGGGCCGGGCTGTCGCCGCTGCGCGGCGCCGACCACGTTATCGGCCGGCGGGCGGACAGGTTGGCGCAGGCGATTCGCTTGACACTTGAGGAAGCCATCGCCGCCGGTGGCTCGTCGCTGCGCGACCATCGCCAGCCGTCGGGCGAGCTCGGTTACTTCCAGCACAGCTTCGCGGTCTACGACCGGGAAGGCCAAGCCTGTCCGGGTTGCGACTGTGACGGCAAATCAAGGGGGATTCGCCGCATCACCCAGGCGGGACGCTCGACTTTCTATTGTACGAAGCGCCAGCGATGAGGTAGGACCGGGATGATGACGAGTGTTCGGCATTGTTGGAAGGCGGGGGCGCTGGCTTTCCTGTTGACGGTGGCAATGGCGGCGGCCGGTGCCGCCGACAGCGATTTCGTCAGCGGCATCGACGACCTGCCCCTGATGGCGGGCCTCGTCGAGGAGCAAGGTACGGCCCTGGTGTTCGATTCGCCCTCGGGGCGGGTCGTCGAGACCGAAGCCTCCGGGCCTCTGTCGCGTGCCGAGGTGATGGCCTTTTATGCGACGACGCTGCCCGAGCTGGGCTGGCGCCGCCAGGGCGAAGCGGTGTTCACCCGCGAGCGCGAAACCCTCACGTTGGAATTGGCCGAGAAACCGGGCGGGGTCGTCGTGCGATTCGTCCTCTCGCCCGGTGGCCGATGACGGTGGGCGCGGCTTGCCACGCCAAGGGTTGACGGACCTGGGCGCGGGATATATAAGCCTGCGATCTTTTCCGGGACACGAAGAACAGGATTGAACGCATGGCCTACAATTCGTCGGCGAAGAAGCGCATCCGCCAGATCGAGCGTCGCACCGAGGTGAACCGCGCGCGGGTCAGCCGGATTCGCAGTTTCGTCCGCAAGGTCGAGGAAGCGATCGCCGGCGGCGACAAGGAAGCTGCCGCGGTGACTCTTCGCGAGGTCCAGCCGGAGCTGATGCGTGGCGCCAAGGCGGGGCTTTTGCACCGCAATACGGTGGCCCGTCGGGTGTCGCGGCTGTCCCGCCGGATCAAGGCGATGACCGCCTGATTCACTCTCGAATCCAAAAAGGCCGCACCCGTTGGGCGCGGCCTTTTTTGTGCCCGCGGGGCGGCGGTCGGGGACTCGGCGGGACGGGGAGAGTCAAGCGAATTTTTTTCGACGTTCGCTTTTCGGTCTTATTGCAACACCGGGGGGTGGCCGGTACAGTGTTGGTCTCCCCGATGGATCGAAACCCTTCAATTCATGGTGTTTTCAGTATTCGATTTGGGAGCGCTAGAATTTAAAGGTAAAATTACAAATAAAGCTGACGCATTATTAATGGTTGCGGCGGAGTTGTTTTTGCGTCATTAGAAAACAAGGTATGCTCCGGGAAGAAATTCAAAACGGGGCGCGCAAGAAATCGATAAAAGATTTCGCGAATATAACAGGGTCTTGTGGGATATGCCCGTTCGGCTGGGGTTCCGGTCGTGGAGGAGCCGAAGGCTTAGAAGGGGGATAACCACCCGAGTTTCTGGGGGCGTGGTGTTCCTCGAAAATGCGTCGGTGGGGGTTTCCCCTGCCGGAATAGATGTTGGCTATGCTTCGTCGTGGAATTCGCTCCTCGCGGGTCGGATGGGCGATGACAGATGGGGCCGATAAGTCCGACAGCCACGACGACTGAAGGTTTGGGGGCACCTGAGGATGAACGACGGAATTGGGGAGGTCCGATTGCATTCGCAATGGGAAGCGGTCTGTGGACGCTTGCGTTCCGAGATCGGAGAAGCCGCGTATCAGAGCTGGTTGAAACCCATCACGGTGCGCGAAATGGCCGATGGCCAGGTGCGCCTGTCGGTGCCAACCCGATTCATGCAGGATTGGATCGTCACTCACTACGCCGATCGCCTGTGCACACTCTGGCAGGGAGAGAATCCGGGAATCCACAGCGTCGACGTCGTGGTGCTCAGCGACCGCCCGGTCCGGCCGGCCGACAGGCCAGCCGCCATCGCGCCCGCGCTGGCCGTTCCCGCCGCCCATCGCATGGGGCCGGTGGCGGAGGAGGCAGTGGTCGACATCGGCGCCCCACTGGACCCCCGCTTCACCTTCGAGCGCTTCGTCGTCGGCAAGCCCAACGAGTTCGCCTATGCGGCGGCGCAACGGGTGGCCGACGCCACTCAGGTGTCGTTCAACCCGCTGTTCCTCTATGGCGGGGTCGGATTGGGCAAGACCCACCTGATGCATGCCATCGCCTGGCGTATCCGCCAGAGCGACCCCACCCGCAACGTCATTTATCTGTCGGCCGAGAAGTTCATGTACCGGTTCATCCGGGCGCTGCGCGAGCAGAACACGGTCGATTTCAAGGAGCAGTTCCGCTCGGTCGACGTGCTGATGATCGATGACGTCCAGTTCATCGCCGGCAAGGATTCGACGCAGGAGGAATTCTTCCATACCTTCAACGCGCTGGTCGACCAGGGCCGGCAGATCGTGCTCTCCGCCGACAAGTCGCCTTCCAACCTGGAGGGCATCGAGGAGCGCCTGAAGTCGCGCCTCAACTGCGGGCTGGTCGCCGACATCCACGCCACCACCTACGAACTGCGCCTCGGCATCCTGCAGTCGAAGGCCGATCAGTTGGGCGTCGAGGTCAAGCGCAACGTGCTGGAATTCCTCGCCCACAAGATCACCTCGAACGTCCGCGAGCTGGAAGGGGCGCTGAACCGTATCGTCGCCCATGCCCAGCTGGTGGGCCGCCAGATCACGCTGGAAACCACCCAGGAGGTTCTGCACGACCTGCTGCGCGCCAACGACCGGCGGGTGACCATCGAGGAGATCCAGAAGCGGGTGGCCGAGCACTTCAACATCCGCATCTCCGACATGCATTCGGCGAGGCGCGCCCGTTCGGTGGCGAGGCCCCGTCAGGTTGCCATGTATCTCGCCAAGCAGCTCACCACGCGCTCCTTGCCCGAGATCGGGCGCAAGTTCGGGGGTCGCGACCACACCACCGTCATGCATGCCGTGCGCAAGGTCGACGAGCTGCGCGAGCGGGATGCCGGCTTCGCCGAGGACGTCGAGCTTCTACGTCGTATGCTGGAGGGCTGAGGGGGCCTGTATGGCCGTCTTGCGGAGGGCCTCGGGAGAGGCCGTCCGGGCGGCTGTGGTCGCGGTCGAATGTGCTTTTGATTCCAAGCACTTTTGATATAATGGCCGGCCTCTACAGGGGGCCCTTCACGGTACACTTCGGCGACCAGCGTGCGGAAACTGACGGGCGTCGGGATTCGCCCGTGGGGGGAAGGCCACACTTTGGATAAGTTGGTGCCATGAAACTGACCATCGAGCGTGCCGCTTTGCTGAAGTCGCTGGGACACGTCCAAAGCGTGGTCGAGCGCCGCAACACCATTCCGATCCTGTCCAACGTCAAGGTCGAGGCCAGGGACGGCCGGCTCAATCTCAACGCCACCGACATGGATCTCGACATCGCCGAATCGGTCGAGGCCGACGTGGCGACGCCCGGCGAAACCACGGCGCCCGCCCATACCCTCTATGAAATCGTGCGCAAGCTGCCGGACGGTTCCCAGGTGGAGATGGAAACGGCGGACGGCAACAACCTGACGCTGCGCTCGGGGCGCTCGCGCTTCACGCTGTCCTGTCTGCCGACCGAGGATTTCCCGGTGATGGCGGGCGGTGATCTGCCCCAGGAATTCAAGTTGCCGGCGGCCGAACTCAGGGGGCTCATCGATCGTACGCGCTTCGCCATCTCGACCGAGGAGACGCGCTACTACCTGAACGGCATTTACCTTCACGCCAGCCAGCGCGACGGCGTCGACGTGCTGCGCGCGGTGGCCACCGACGGCCATCGCCTGGCCAGCGTCGAATTGCCGCTGCCCGAGGGGGCGACCGGGATGCCCGGCGTCATCGTGCCGCGCAAGACGGTGGCCGAACTGCGCAAGCTGATCGACGAGACCGGCGAAGACATCGTCATCGCCCTGTCGGAGACAAAGGTCCGCTTTTCCTTCGACGATGTCGTGCTGACCTCCAAGCTGATCGACGGCACCTTCCCGGATTACGAACGGGTCATTCCGTCGGACAACAACAAGATCATGGAAGTGGACTGCAAGCAGTTCGCCGAGGCCGTGGACCGCGTGTCGGCGATCTCCACCGAGAAGTCCCGCGCGGTGAAGCTGGCGGTCGGCGGCGGTCACCTGGTGCTGTCGGCCAATAGTCCGGACAACGGCACCGCCAGCGAGGAGCTGGAGGTGGCCTACGCCGCGGACGCCATCGAGATCGGCTTCAATTCCCGCTATCTGCTCGACATCACCCAGCAGATCGAAGGGGATGCGGCGCAGTTCATCATGTCCGATTCGGCCTCGCCCACCATCGTGCGCGAGGTCGGCGACGCCAGCGCGCTCTACGTGCTGATGCCCATGCGCGTCTAGGGGGGTGCGGCCCTGAGCGAATCGTACGGTTTGGCAAGGGTCGGGTCCTCCGTCGGAGCGGCCGTGGCGGTGGCGAAATTCTCGGTGGCGCGCCTGGCGCTAACCGATTTCCGCTCCTACGGCCACCTGCGCCTGGAAACCGATGACCGCCCGGTGGTGCTGACCGGGGCCAACGGCGCCGGCAAGACCAACCTGCTCGAGGCGCTGTCCTTCCTGGTGCCCGGCCGCGGCCTGCGCAATGCCAAGTTGGGCGAGGTGGCGCGCCGCGAGGGGGGCGAACCGGAAGACGATTCGGGGCGGGTCTGGGCGGTCGCCGCCGGCGTGCACGGCCCGCATGGCGCCACCGATCTCGGTACCGGGCGTGATGCCGCCAGTCTTGCCGCTGGCGGGCGCGAGCGGCGGGTCGTGCGAATCGACGGCGAGACCGTGCGCAGCCAGGCCGACCTGGCCCTGCACTTTGCCGCCGTCTGGCTGACGCCGCGCATGGACCGGCTGTTCTCGGAGGGCGGTTCGGCCCGCCGGCGTTTCGTCGACCGGCTGGTGTTCGGCTTCGACGCCGCCCATGCCGGCCGCGTCACCGCCTACGAGCAAGCGCTGCGCGAACGGGCGCGGCTGCTGCGCGAGGCGGCCTCCGGGCGGCGGGCCGACGACGTCTGGCTGAACGCGCTGGAGGACACCATGGCGACGCGCGGCGTCGCGGTGGCGGCGGCGCGCAAGGACATGGCGGCACGCCTGGCCGCCTTCTGCGC
>JACZKS010000002.1 GCA_014859895.1 Rhodospirillales bacterium | reverse complement strand
GAGAGGTTGGCGATGTCGCGGGTGATTTCCTCGACCCCCAACTTGGTGTCGCGGGCGAGCACGGAGAGCTCCTCGATGTGGATCGAGGTGTAGCGGTCTTCGGCCACGACCCGCTCCGAGATCAGGATCGAATCTTCGAAGTTGTAGCCGTTCCAGGGCATGAACGCCACCAGCATGTTCTGGCCGAGCGCGAGCTCGCCCAGATCGGTGGAGGCGCCGTCGGCGATGACGTCGCCACGCACTATGACGTCACCGCGCTTGACGATCGGACGCCGGTTGATGTTGGTGTTCTGGTTGCTGCGGGTGTACTTGATGAGGTTGTAGATGTCGACGCCGACTTCACCGCTGACGGCTTCCTCGTCGTTGACCCGAACCACGATCCGATTGGCGTCGACGTAGTCGACCGACCCGCCCCGGGCCGCCGTCACCACGGTTCCAGAGTCGACCGCGCAGGTGCGTTCGACCCCGGTTCCGACCACCGGTTTCTCGGGCCGCAGGCAGGGCACGGCCTGGCGCTGCATGTTCGAGCCCATCAGCGCCCGGTTGGCGTCGTCGTGCTCGAGGAACGGAATCAGCGATGCAGCCACCGACACGATCTGGCTCGGGGCGACGTCCATGTACTGGACGTGCTCGGCCGAGGTCAGCTCGGTCTCACCGTTCTTGCGCACCGACACCAGGTCGCCCGTGATGCGGCCATTCTTGTCGAGCGCCGCGTTGGCCTGGGCGATGACGAACCGCCCTTCCTCGATCGCCGAGAGGTAATCGATATCATCGGTCACCCGGCAGTCCACCACCTTGCGGTAGGGGGTCTCGAGGAACCCGTACTCGTTGAGTCGGGCGTAGAGCGAGAGCGAGTTGATCAGGCCGATATTCGGGCCCTCAGGCGTCTCGATCGGGCAAACCCGGCCGTAGTGCGTGGGATGCACGTCGCGCACCTCGAAGCCGGCCCGCTCGCGGGTCAGACCGCCCGGTCCAAGCGCCGACAGACGCCGCTTGTGGGTGATCTCCGACAACGGATTGGTCTGGTCCATGAACTGGCTCAACTGGGACGAGCCGAAGAACTCGCGGACCGCGCCGGCCGCCGGCTTGGCGTTGATGAGGTCGTGCGGCATCACGGTGTCGATGTCGACCGAGCTCATCCGCTCGCGGATGGCGCGCTCCATGCGCAAGAGCCCGATGCGATACTGGTTCTCCATCAGCTCGCCCACCGAGCGGACGCGCCGGTTGCCCAGGTGGTCGATGTCGTCGATCTCGCCGCGGCCGTCCTTGAGCTCGACCATGACCTTGACCACCGCCAGGATGTCTTCCTTGCGGAGCGTCCGAAGGGTGTCCTCGGTCTTGAAGCCGAGGCGCGAGTTCATCTTGACCCGGCCGACGGCCGACAGGTCGTAGCGTTCGTTATCGAAGAACAGGCCGCGGAACAGAGCTTCCGCCGTCTCCAGGGTCGGCGGCTCGCCGGGGCGCATGACGCGATAGATGTCGATCAGCGCTTCCTCGCGCGACGAGTTCTTGTCGACGGCCAGGGTGTTGCGGATGTAGGGGCCGACGTTGATGTGGTCGATGGCCAGGGTCGGGATCGTTGCGACATCGGCCGCCTCGAGCGCTTCCAGGACGGACTCGGTGATTTCCTCGCCGGCCTCGACGTAGACCTCGCCGGTGGCCTCATTGATGATGTCCTCGGCGACGTAGTGGCCGATGAGATCGTTCTTCGGAACCAGCTGTTCCTTGAGCCCTTTCTCCTCGATCTGGCGGACCAGTCGCGCCGTCATTTTGGTGCCGGCCTCGGCCGCCACCTTGCCGGTCTTGGCGTCGACCAGATCGACGGTGAGCTTGGTGCCCTTCATGCGCTGCGGCAGGAACGGCGTGCGCCATCCCTTGGCGGTGCGGGTGAAGACGACCTGTTGATAGAAGTAGTTGAGGATTTCCTCGGAGCTCATGCCGCTGATTTCGCTTGAATCGAGCGGCTTGCCCTCGGCGCGCTCAGCGCGGAGTGCCTCGGTGGGGGCGCCGTCGAGCGCCATCAGCATGGTCGTCACCGGCAGCTTGCGGCGGCGGTCGATGCGCACGTAGATCAGATCCTTGGCGTCGAACTCGAAGTCCAGCCACGAGCCGCGGTAAGGGATCACCCGCGCGGCAAACAGGAACTTGCCCGAGGAATGGGTCTTGCCCTTGTCGTGGTCGAAGAAGACGCCGGGCGAACGGTGCATCTGCGAAACGATGACGCGCTCGGTCCCGTTGATGACGAACGTGCCGTTCGCCGTCATCAGCGGCATGTCGCCCATGTAAACGTCCTGCTCCTTGATATCGCGGACGGAACGGGACCCGGTGTCCTCGTCGACGTCCCAGACGACCAGGCGGAGCGTCACCTTGAGCGGCGCGGCGTAGGTCATGCCCCTCTGCTGGCACTCCTCGACGTCATACTTCGGCTCCTCGAACTGATAGCGCACGAATTCCAGCGTGCCGCGTTCGGAAAAATCCGTGATCGGGAACACGGACTTGAAAACTTCCTGGAGGCCGGTGTCGGTGCGCTCTTCGGGCCGCGTGTCCCTTTGCAGGAACTGTTCGTAGGAGGTCTTCTGGACCTCGATAAGGTTGGGCATTGCCGCGATCGTCGACAGCCTGCCGAAATCCTTGCGAATACGCTTGCGACCGGTAAAAGACATAGCCATTCCAAATCCCCGCAGTGTGCTATCCGGTTCCGTCCCGTCCTCCGTCGACCACCGCCGCCTACGGAAACGAGACCCTGAAACGGCCCTTGTCAGGACCCTCGGTGCCGGTTTTCCCCCGAAGGGGTTCGGCACCCGTCGATATCGGTACATCCACTTTTCCCGGCCGCGGCAAGGCCAATTCGGGTGGATGCGTTAGAAGACCGGTCGGGCCGGATGGCGGAAATCCCCGTAAGGGCTCCCCCATCCGGCCCCGGGCCGGCTTTAGGCAAAGCTGGCGTTTCGCGCCAAATGCGGCACGTTACTTCAGTTCCACCGTCGCACCGGCGGCTTCCAGCTTCTTCTTGATCTCCGCGGCCTCGTCTTTCTTCACGCCTTCCTTGACCGGCTTGGGCGCGCCCTCAACGAGGTCCTTGGCTTCCTTCAGCCCGAGGCCGGTGATGGCCCGGACTTCCTTGATGACGTTGATCTTCTGGTCGCCGAACGCGGCCAGAACGACGGTAAATTCGTCCTTCTCCTCGACCACGGCGGCGGGAGCCGCGGCCGCAACCGCGACCGGCGCGGCAGCGGAAACGCCCCACTTCTCCTCGAGCATCTTGCTGAGCTCTGCGGCCTCCATGATGGTGAGGCCGGACAGATCCTCGACGATTTGTTGCAGGTTCGCCATTTTGAACTTTCTCCTAGGCTTGAACTGTCGATAACGGATGGTAGGAAGGCTTACGCGGCTTCCCCTTTTTGGGCGTACGCGCCAAGGACGCGGGCGATTTGCCCGCCGGGCGCCTGAAGCAGGCTGGCAATGCGAGCTGCCGGCGCGGTCAGCAGGCCAATGATTCTGGCCCTCGACTCATCCAGCGACGGAAGGGCTGCCAAGGCCTTGACGCCGGCGGCGTCGTACACGGCCGTGCCAATCGCTCCGCCAAGGATGATCAGCTTCTCGTTATCCTTGGCAAAATTCGAGGTGACCTTCGCGGCCGCCACCGGGTCGACTGAAAAGGCAATCGCCGTCGGTCCGGTGAAAAGGTCGCTCAGCCCCTCGTACTTCGTGCCCGCAAGGGCAAGACGCGTGAGCCGATTCTTGGTGACCTTGAAGCTCGCGCCCGCTTCACGCATCTGTTCGCGGAGCTTGGTGATTTCGGCAACGGTCATACCCGAGTAATGGGTAACGACCATGGCCTCCGTCTCCTCGAACGTCTGATGCATCGAAGCGACCAGAGCTTCCTTTTGAGATCGGTCCACAGATCGTCTCCAGTTTTTGGCTCAAGTCCCGGTCCCTTGGGTCCGAGCCTTGCGCCGATGGACTTCTGGTCCCCCCAATATTCCGGGGGAACCGGTTCTCCTGTCCGTTGCGTCAGTTCAAGCCGTCCACGGGCGTTTCGGTGAAACGCCCGGAAAACGGTTCTCGACACTGTCTCTGCAGGCGGGTTTCCCCTTTAGGCCTCGGCGGGCCGAAACCCGCGTATGGCACCTACGGTCTTGGACAGGTCCGGGGCGGTGTGCCCCGGCCGCCTTCCGCCCCTCGCGGGAACGGAAGGTAGCTCGCTTGGCGCAGGCCGGCTCAGCCGCCGACCAGGTTCGCCACGTTCAGTTTCAGGCCCGGCCCCATGGTGGAGCTCAGGCTGATACCCTTGAGGTACGTCCCCTTGGCCCCGGCCGGTTTGGCCCGGTTGATGGCGTCGACGAAAGCCTTCACGTTCTCGGCAATGGCTTGCTCGGTGAAGCTCGCCTTGCCGACCCCGGCATGGATGATGCCGGCCTTCTCGACGCGGAACTCGATCTGACCGCCCTTGGCGGCCTTCACCGCCTCGGCGACGTCGTTGGTCACGGTACCCAGCTTGGGGTTCGGCATCAGGCCGCGCGGCCCAAGGATCTTGCCCAGCCGGCCGACCACCGCCATCATGTCGGGCGTCGCGATGCAGCGATCAAACGCGATCTCGCCCCCCGACACTTTCTCCGCCAGGTCGTCGGCGCCGACGATGTCGGCTCCGGCATCCGTCGCCGCCTTGGCCTTGTCGCCCTTGGCAAACACCGCGACGCGCAGCGTCTTGCCGGTGCCATTGGGAAGCGACACCACGCCGCGCACCATCTGATCGGCATGTCTGGGGTCGACGCCGAGGTTGATGGCGATCTCGACGGTCTCGTCGAACTTGGCCTTGGCCCCGTTCTTGATCAGCTTGATGGCCTCGGGCAGGTCGTATTGGGCTTCCCGATTGATGCCTTCATAGGCCACACGCAGCCGCTTTCCTTTGCTCGCCATGACCTATTCCTCCACCACTTCGATACCCATGGAACGCGCCGAACCAATGATCATCTGGGAGGCCGCCTCGATGTCCTTGGTATTCAGATCCGGCAACTTCTTTTCGGCAATCTCGCGAACCTGCGCCATGGTGACGGAAGCCACCGTATCCTTGCCGGCCGTCGCCGTCCCCTTGGTGATGCCGGCCGCCTTCTTGAGGAAGAAGCCGACGGGCGGGGTCTTGGTGACGAACGAGAATGTGCGGTCGCGATAGGCCGTGATCACCACGGGGATCGGCATGCCCGGTTCCAGCTTCGAGGTCTGGGCATTGAACGTCTTACAGAATTCCATGATGTTAAGACCGGCCTGACCCAGCGCCGGCCCGATTGGCGGCGACGGGTTGGCTTGCCCCGCAGGCACTTGCAGCCTGATGTAACCTTGAATCTTCTTTGCCATTTTTTCCCTCTGTCATCAGTCTTCATAGGGGACGCGGTGCGGCCATGGCGGGCCTCCCGCATCGTTACCGCCACCCCCCGTGGGCGGCGGAATGCGCTTACAGCTTCTCGACCTGCGAGTACTCCAGCTCCACCGGGGTGGCGCGCCCGAAGATGGAAACCGACACCTTGAGCCGGGCCCTCTCCTCGTCGACCTCCTCGACGTTGCCGTTGAACGAGGTGAACGGCCCGTCGCTGACCCGCACCTGATCGCCGATCTCGAAGGAAATCGACATCTTCGGCCGGTCGAGCCCTTCTTCGACCTGATGCATGATCCGCTGCGCCTCGGCTTCCGAGATCGGCGTCGGCCGGCCGCGCCCGCCCAGGAAACCGGTCACCTTCGGCGTATTCTTGACCAGGTGCCAGGTTTCGTCGGTCATCTCCATCTGGACCAGGACGTAGCCCGGAAAAAACTTGCGCTCGGAATTGACCTTGGCGCCGCGTCGAACCTCGACCACTTCCTCCATCGGCACCAGAACCTTCAGGAGCTGCTCGGCCATGCCGGTCTGCTTGGCCTGCTCCTCGATCGATTGCGCCACCTTCTTCTCGAAGCCCGAATAGACGTGGATCACATACCAGTTGGCGGCCATCATCACCCTCCGAACCCGAAAATCAGGCGCATGCCGACCGCCAGGATCTCGTCAACGAGGAAAAAGAACACTGCCGCCAGAATGACCATCAGGAAAACCATGGCAGTGGAGACCATGGTTTCCTTGCGCGTCGGCCACGTGACCTTGGCGACTTCCTGGCGTACTTCCTGGACGAACTGCGCTGGAGTGGTTTTTGCCATATTCGCCTACACGAGGGGTTCGGGTCGGGATTTAAGGTATACGCCGCTTAAATGCAATGGCAGGAGTGGAGGGTCTCGAACCCCCAACCCCCGGTTTTGGAGACCGGTGCTCTAGCCAATTGAGCTACACTCCTATGCCGATGCGGCGCCGCGATGGCCTGAAAACCAAGCCATGCTGCGGCGCCGGTATGTCTTCCTACTACTCGATGATCGATGCGACGACGCCGGCGCCGACGGTGCGGCCACCCTCGCGGATGGCGAACCGAAGGCCTTCCTCCATGGCGATCGGCGCAATCAGGTCGATCTCCATCGTGATGTTG
>JACZKS010000027.1 GCA_014859895.1 Rhodospirillales bacterium | reverse complement strand
CTCCCCCGCCGCCGGGTGCCGGCGATCGGCCGGCTGAACACGCGGCCGTCGCGTACCCGGACCAGCAACTCGGGGGACGACCCCGCGATGGCCACGCCGGGAGCCCGCAGGAAGAACATGGCGGGCGACGGGTTGAGCAGGCGCAGCATCCGATAGACGGCGAACGGATCACCGCCAAAGGGGACCTCGAACCGCACCGAGGGGACCACCTGGAAGGCATCGCCGGCGCGGATGTGCGCCACCGCCCGCTCCACGGCTTCTCCGTACCCCGCCGCGGTCATCGAGGCCACCGCGGGCTCGACCGGCATCGCGGCCGGCACCGGCTCGGCGCGCCGCCCGGGCCCGGAGGTGATCCGCTGGGCCGCCTCTGCCAGCACGACCACGGCGCGGTCGTAGTCGGCACCAGGATCTTCCCCCACGAGCACGTTCCGCAGCAGACGAATCCGCTGGGCGAATCGGTCGAAGGCGGCCAGGGTGCCGACACCCATCCAGAGCATCTCGGGCAGACCCCGATCGTCGCGGGGCGGGTTGGGAAGATGCTCGACATACCGCACCACGTCGTAGGCCAGGTAGCCAACCATCCCGGTGTGGAGGGGCGGCATGCCCGGCAGGTCCGGCACACGGATCCGGCTCAGGAGCGACTCCAGGGCCGTAAGGGGGTCGGTGGCGTCGAAGTCGATGTCGGCACCCTCCAGGGTCACGAGGCCGTGGCGACTGGTGAGTACGAACAACGGGTCCCAGCCCAGGAACGACCAACGGGCCCAGCGGTCGCCTCCCTCTACCGACTCGAGCAGGAAGGCGGGGCCGTCGGGAGCGACATCGCCGAAGGCGCCGACCGCGGTCATGGTATCCCCGAGCAGATCGGTCCACACCGGGACGATCACCGCGTCGGCGGCGAGCGCGATGAATGCCTCTCGGGAGGGAGCAATCTGCATCGGACGCCAGGGTAGGTGAGGACCGCGCGGCGAGGTCCGCCTATACGTCCCAGAGGAACTCGGGGAGGATCTGCTGGAACCAGCGGTTCAACTCGACCAGCTTCCCGGTGACCATGAGGATTCCGAACACGGCGAGCAGCACCCCGGAGGTGACGGTGATCGCCGTGAAGTGGCGTTTGAACCATCCGAACGACGCGTACGCCCTGGTCATGCCGATCCCGGCCAGGACGAATGGAACCCCCAGCCCCATCGAGTAGATGAACAGCAGGAACATCCCCTCGGCCACGGTGTCCTGCGTCCCGGCGATCGTGAGGATCGCGGCCAAGGTGGGGCCGATGCAGGGGGTCCACCCGAAGCCGAAGGCCACCCCCATGACGGGCGGAGCCCACGCCCCCAGCTGCGACGGGCGCACGTCGAGTCGGCGCTCCCGCTGGAACGGCATGAGCAGACGCGGATTCCAGATCGCACTCACCGCGATGAACACCCCGAACGCCACCACGACCCACCCCGCCCAGGTGAGGATGGTGTCGTCCAGGCGGATGGCCAGCGAGCCGTCCTCGGCGCTCAGCGCCCTTTCAATGTAGGGGGAGAGGAAGGCCAGGGTGATCGGCCCCGACGACAAACGCCAGGCAGCCAGCACCAGCATGATCGCCATGCCGGCACCGAGGGCGCCAAGTATTTGCACAAATCCCCGGAAAGTCCGTCGAATCACTTAGGTTCGTTCCCGTCGCACGACGCGTATCTTGACCCCGACTACGGCATCGCGCAGTGTGCGATATAAAGGTTTCGTTGGATATGCCCGATTTCCAGTTTCTTTCCAATACTCTACCGCGTGGCGCCAACCCGGATCGCATCCGGTTGGGCATGGAGCAATGGGCCGATGCCATCGCCCAGGAAAACGACCCCACATTGACCGCCATTTCGGGCGAATTGATGGCGAGCCCCGACGGCCGCCGGCTGCTCGAGGCCGTCTTCGGCAACAGCCCCTACCTGACGCTGTGCATGACCCGCGATCCCAGGTTCGCGCTGGACCTGATGGCAAGGGGCGGCGACGCCATTGCCACCGACATCATGGCCTCGCTGGCCTCCCTTCGCGCCGCGCCCGCGGACGGCACCGACATCGGCCGTGCCCTGCGCATCGCCAAGCGGCGCATCGCGCTGACCGTGGCGATGGCCGACATCGCCGGCGATTGGCCGCTCACGCGTGTCACCGGGACGCTGTCTTCCTTCGCGGATGCCGCCATCGGGGTCGCCGCCGCCAGCGTGCTCCGGGGCGCCGCGGCGGCCGGACACATCGAGCTCGCCCACCCCGACGACCCCGAGCGGTACTCCGGGCTGGTCATCCTCGGCATGGGCAAGCTGGGGGCGTACGAGCTCAACTATTCCAGCGACGTCGACCTTATCATCCTGTTCGACCCCGAAAAGATGCGCACCCGCGAGCCCGACCGGCTGCTCCACGACGTCGTCCGCCTGACCCGCAACATGGTGAGGCTGCTCGAGGAGAGGACGGCCGAGGGCAACGTGTTTCGCATCGACCTCAGGCTGCGCCCCGATCCGGGCTCGACGCCGGTGGCGATTTCGGTGATGGCGGCCGAGATCTATTACGAAAGCCTCGGCCAGAACTGGGAAAGGGCGGCGATGATCAAGGCCCGGCCGGTGGCCGGCGACGTCGCGGCCGGCCACCAGTTCCTGGCCCGCCTGCAACCCTACGTCTGGCGCAAATCGCTGGATTTCGCCGCCATCCAGGACATCCATTCGATCAAGCGCCAGATCAACGCCCATCGCGGCGGCGGCAAGATCGCGGTGGCCGGCCACAACGTCAAGCTAGGCCGGGGCGGCATCCGCGAGATCGAGTTCTTCGCCCAGACCCAGCAGCTGATCTGGGGCGGACGGCAGCCCGAATTGCGGTGCCGCGGTACGCTGGAGGCTCTGGAGGCCTTGACCGCGCTGGGCCACGTCGCCGAAGCTACCCGGCATGACCTAGCCGAATCCTATGCCTTCCTCAGGCGCACCGAACACCGCCTGCAGATGGTCGACGACGAGCAGACCCATTCGCTTCCCGGCGACCGCCAGGGCCTGGATGAAATGGCCGCCTTCATGGGGTTCGAGGATGCGGCGGCGTTCAGCGCCGAGATCGAGCGCCGTCTGCGCCACGTGGAAACCCACTACGCCCGCCTGTTCGAGGACGCCCCCCAACTGGCGGCGACCGGCACGGTGGGCGGCAATCTGGTATTCACCGGCAGCGAAGCCGATCCCGAAACCATCCGCACGCTCACCGGCCTCGGCTTCAAGTCGCCGGACACCGTGGACGCCGCCGTGCGCGGCTGGCACCACGGGCGCTACCGGGCGATGCGCAGCAGCCGGGCCCGCGAGCTTCTGACCGAGCTGATGCCGGTTCTGCTGTCGGCACTGGCCAAGACCGCCGACCCCGACGCCACGCTGCGCAATTTCGATTCCTTCCTGTCGGCGCTGCCGGCAGGCGTGCAGCTGTTCTCGATGTTCCACGCCAACCCGCAACTCCTGGAATTGGTGGCCGAGATCATGGGCGGGGCGCCGCGACTGGCCCAGCACCTGAGCCGCAAGCCGACCGTCCTGGACAGCGTTCTGTCGGGCGACTTCTTCAGCGCGCCGCCGCCGCCCGACGCCCTTGAGGCCGAACTCGCGCGCCTGGTGGGGTCGGCCCAAGCCTTGGAGGAAGCGCTCGACATTACCCGCCGCTGGGCCCACGACCGCCAGTTCCAGGTCGGCGTCCAGCTGCTTCGCCGGTTCCTGCCGCCGCGCGCCGCCGCCGTCGCCTTCAGCAACATCGCCGACGCCGCGCTCAAGGCTCTTTATCCCATCGTCGAGACCGAGTTCGTGCGCAACCATGGGCATTTTCCCGGCGCCGGCATGACCTGCATCGCGTTGGGCAAGCTGGGCGGCCGCGAGATGACGCCGACCTCGGACCTCGATCTGATCTTCGTCTACGACACGCCGGCGGGAGCCGAGGCCTCCGACGGGCCACGGCCACTGCCGCCCAGCCAGTACTTCGCCCGCCTGAGCCAGCGCCTGATCAACGCGGTGACCGCCCAGACCGCCGAGGGTCGTCTGTTCGAGGTCGACATGCGGCTGCGCCCGTCTGGCGCCAAGGGCCCCATCGCGTCGAGCCTCAAGGCCTTCATCCAGTATCACGAGGAAGCCGCCTGGACGTGGGAGCACATGGCGCTGACCCGGGCGCGCATCGTCTTCGGCCCCCAGGACCTGTGGCGGCGGGTCGAGGCGTTGATTCGCGAAACCCTGACGCGGCCACGCAATCCCGACGTGCTGCTGCGCGACGTCGCCGACATGCGGGCACGCCTGGACGCCGAACACCACAGCGACTTCGTGTGGGAGGTGAAGTATATGCGGGGCGGCCAGGTCGACATCGACTTCATCGCCCAGTACCTGCAACTGCGGTACGCCTACACCCATCCGCAGGTGCTTTCGACCAACACGCGCACCGCCCTGCGCGCCCTGCGCGACAACGGGCTGCTGGCGGCCTCCGCCGCCGACGGCCTGATTGGGGCGCTGGACCTGTGGCAGGGGGTACAGGGCGTGCTGCGGCTGACCATCGAGGGGTTTTTCCGGCGCGACCGCGAGTCCGAAGTCACCGAGGGATTGGAAAAGACCCTGGCCGCGGTGGGCGCCGCCGCCGACGTGACGGCGTTGAAGGAAAAGATCCTGGCCACCGCCGCCGCCGTCTACGGGCATTTCCGCGACCTCATCGAAAACCCGGCCCGCGATCTGCCGGCCAAGGACGAGGAGTGAACGGGTCCCGGGTGGACACGGGTTGTCTGGTGCCAAATCCGGCCTACATTCGGTGGCGGTCCCCCACGAAAGGAACAGCCATGCCCCTCGACGTCGGCGATGCCGCCCCCGATTTCACCCTGCCCGCCGACGGCGGCGGCACGGTGGCACTCAAGGACCTGCGCGGCCGCAAGGTCGTGCTCTACTTCTACCCCAAGGACGACACCTCGGGTTGCACCGCCGAAGCGTGCGCCTTTCGCGACGCCTCCCCCCGAATCGCCAGCGCCGGCGCCGTGGTCGTCGGCATCTCCAAGGACGGGGTGGCCAGCCACGACAAATTCAAGTCGAAGTACGGCCTGCCGTTCGCCCTTCTTTCCGACGGCGACGGAACCGTGTGTGAAGCCTACGGCGTATGGATCGAAAAAAGCATGTATGGCCGCAAGTACATGGGCATCGAGCGCGCCACCTTCCTGATCGACGAGCAGGGCGTGATCCGCCAGGTCTGGCGCAAGGTCAAGGTACCGGGGCACGTCGACGCGGTGCTGGAGGCGGCGTCAGCAGCCTGAGCCGCCCGCCGCCGTGGCGGATCAGTCGAGATCCTTGACCTCGGCCCCGGCACCACCCTTGACGCGGGCGGCCAGCGAGGCCGCCATGAAGACGTCGAGGTCGCCGTCCAACACCGCCTGGGTGTTCGACGTCTCGGTGCCGGTGCGCAGATCCTTGACCATCTGGTAGGGCTGCAGCACGTAGGAACGGATCTGGTGGCCCCAGCCGATGTCGGTCTTGGCGTCATGCAACGCCTGAGCCTCGGCCTCGCGCCTTTGCAACTCGGCCTCATAGAGGCGGGCCCGCAGCATGGCCCAGGCGGAGGCCCGGTTCTTGTGCTGGGATCGGTCGGTCTGGCACGCCACGACGATGCCGCTGGGAATATGGGTGATGCGCACCGCGCTGTCGGTCTTATTGATGTGCTGGCCGCCGGCGCCGGACGCGCGGTAGGTATCGATCCTGACGTCCTTTTCCTCGACCTGGATGTCGATCTTGTCGTCGACCACCGGATAGACCCACACCGAGGCGAAGCTGGTGTGCCGCCGGGCATTGGAATCATAGGGCGAAATGCGTACCAGGCGATGGACGCCGGCCTCCGTCTTCATCCAGCCGTAGGCGTTCTCGCCCTTGATGCGCACCGTCGCCGACTTGATTCCGGCCTCTTCGCCGAGGCTTTCCTCGATCCACTCCACCTTGTAGCGGCGGTGTTCGGCCCAGCGCATGTACATGCGCAGAAGCATCTCGGCCCAATCCTGGGCCTCGGTGCCGCCGGCCCCGGCGTGGACCTCGAGGAAGCAGTCGTTGGCGTCCGCCTCGCCCGACAGCAGGGTCTGGAACTCGGCCTCGCCGGCCTTCTTGTGGAGCGCGCGCAGCGCCGCCTCGGCCTCGGCGATGACGCCGTCGTCCTCCTCGGCCTCGGCCATTTCGATCAGGTCCACCGAATCGGCCAGGTCGCGCTCCAGCTTGTCGATGGTGCCGATGCCGGCTTCCAGCTTGGTACGCTCGCGCATGATCGCCTGCGCGTTGTCGGGGTCGTTCCAGAGCGCCGGGTCTTCGGCCAGGGAATTCAGTTCGGAAAGGCGGCGAGTGGCGGAATCGTAGTCAAAGATGCCTCCTCAGCAGTTCCAGCGACTGCTTGATTTCCTGGACCATTGCTTCGGTTTCAGCGTGCATCGCCGTTCCTTCCTGCCGAAAAGCATTCGTGCCGGGTTTTAATCCGGAATGCCGGGCAGAACAAGCCGCCGGAACAGAGGAGCCCTAATACAGGCCGCCGGTGCCGGTCGCCGGGCCGCCGTCGCTGGCGCCGACGCCGTCGACCACGTCGCTGCGGCTGGCCGGCTGCGAATCCGGCTTGAAGGCTTCGAGGATGACGTTGCGATCCCCCGGCTGCGCCAACTGGCCACTCGACGCTTCGACGCGGACCAGCCGGATGCCCGGCGGAATGCGGAACGGCACCGCTGGCTGGCCCTTCAGCGCTTCGGCCATGAAGTCTCGGAAAATGGGGGCGGCGGCGGAAGACCCCTGCTCGCGATCGCCCAAGGATTTCGGCTGATCGAAGCCGATGTAGACGCCGACCGCCAGGTCGGGGGAGAAACCCATGAACCAGGCGTCGTTGGAATCGTTGGTGGTGCCGGTCTTGCCGGCCAGCGGCCGTCCCACCTCGCGGACGATGCGCCCCGTTCCGCGCTCGACCACGCCCTGGAGCATCGACACCATCTGATAGGCGGTGGCCTCAGACGTGACGGACGGCCGGTTGTCGGGCACCTCGGGCATCGGCTGCTGGGTCCAGAAGGTGGCCCGGCAGCCCGGGCATTCGCGGCCGTCGTGACGGTAAACCGTCTGGCCGTTGCGGTCCTGGATGCGGTCGATAAGGGTCGGGATGACGCGCTTGCCGCCATTGACGATCATGGCATAGGCGGAGGTCATGCGCAGAAGCGTGGTTTCGCCGGCCCCCAGCGCCATCGCGATCTGCGGCTGCAGGTTGTCGACGACACCGAAGCGTTCGGCGTACTCCTTGACCTTGTCCATGCCGATGGTCTGGGCCAGGCGCACCGTCATCAGGTTGCGCGACTTCTCTATCCCTAAGCGCATCGTGCTGGGGCCATAGAATTCCTGCGAATAGTTGGCCGGCCGCCATTTCGGCAGGCCGGGCCCCTGATCGATGACGAAGGGAGCGTCGAGAATGAGGGTGGAGGGCGTGTAGCCGGCGTCCAGCGCCGCCAGGTAGACGAACGGCTTGAAGGCCGAGCCCGGCTGGCGCAACGCCTGGGTCGCCCGGTTATACTGGCTTTCGGCGTAGGCATAGCCGCCGCTCATCGCCAGCACGCGGCCGGTGTGCGGGTCCAGCGCCACCAGTCCGCCTTCGACATCGGGGATCTGGCGCAGGGCATAGGTAGCGGCCGGATAGGCCTTGCCCTCGCTGTTGGCGAGAACGGCCTCGGCGGCGACGACGTCGCCGACGGCCAGCACGTCGGCCGGCCGGCGCACCGACGGACCGATATGTTGCCCTTCCTTCCACGGGCGGGCCCACTTCATCTCGGCCAACGGAATGTGGCCGGACGAACCGTCGGCCAGACCCAAGTCGGCGCCGGCCTCGTCGACGCCCAGGACCACGGCCCGCTCCCACCGGCCGAGGCCGGCTACCGGCGGCAGGCCAGCCAGGGCGGTCCGCCAGTCGGCACCCGCCGGCAGGCGGGCCAGGGGGCCACGCCAGCCGTGGCGGCGATCGTAGGCTTCCAGACCCTCGCGCAGCATGGTGTCGGCGAGATCCTGAAGGCGGGAGTCCAGCGTCGTGCGAACCGCCAGGCCGCCTTTATAAAGGCCGTCCTCGCCATAGCGCTTGGCCAGATCGCGGCGCACCTCCTCGGCAAAGAATTCCGCCGTCACCAGCTCGGTGTCGGCGCGCGGGCGCACGATGAGCGGTTCCGAGCGGGCGTGCATGGCCTCGTCCTCGGTGATGGCGCCGTCTTCCAGCATGCGGCTGATCACCCAGTCGCGCCGCGCGCGGGCCGCCGCCGGATGGCGGGTCGGGTGGTAGTTGTTGGGCGCCTTGGGGGTCGCCGCCAAGTAGGCGGCCTCGGCGATGGAAAGCTGGTCCAAGGACTTGTTGAAATAGTTGAGCGCGGCGGCGGCAACGCCGTAGGAACCGGAGCCCAGATAGATCTCGTTGAGGTAGAGCTCGAGGATGCGCTGCTTGGAAAAGGCCCGCTCGATGCGGAAGGCCAGGATCGCCTCCTTGACCTTGCGTTCCCAACTGACCTCGTTGGTCAAGAGAAAGTTCTTGGCGACCTGCTGGGTGATGGTCGAAGCGCCGACCGGGCGGCGATCGGAGCCCATGTTCCTGAAATTGGTCACGGCGGCGCGCACCACGCCGAAGACGTCGATGCCGGGATGCGCGTAGAAGTTTTTGTCCTCGGCCGACAGGAAGGCGTTGATGACCCGCTTGGGCATCGCCCGGATCGGCACGAAGACGCGCCGTTCGACGGCGTATTCGGCAAGCAGCCGGCCGTCGCCGGCATAGACGCGGGTCATGACCGGCGGTTCGTAGTCGGCCAGCTGGTGATAGTCGGGCAGGCCGCGCCCGAACTCGTGGAAGATGAACAGCACGCCGCCGGCTCCGGCGACGCCGAGGATGAAGAGGAGCCCCACGATCGAAATGATGGCGCGTTTCATGTGTCCGTATCAGTCGCTCGCGAAGTCGGCGCTGCACGATGCCCGCGGCGCCCCCGGTGACCGGATATCCGAGCCACGCTGCCTTTCCCTAAACCGGAATTATGGCCGACTTATGGCCGGTGACGCCGGAAGCGCCGGCGGCGCGGTGGCCCCCCTTATCGCGAGGCCTCCTCGACCCTGAGGAAAAACCTGTCGACCGCCCGCACCAGGGCCTCGCCCAGCTTCGCCCGGTAGCTTTTCTTAAGCAGCGCGCGCTCGTCCTCGCGGTTGGACAGGAACCCCATTTCCAGCAGGACCGAGGGAAGATCCGGCCCCTTGAGGACGCGGAACCCGGCGAACCGGTGGGAATTGCGCAAAAGCTCGGTCTCTTGGCCGAGTTCTCTGACCAGGAAGGCGGCGAAACGGGCAGATTCGTTCATCGTCTCGCGCTGGGTGAGGTCGATCAGGATGTTGCTGACCTCCGGCGTTTCCTTGCTGAGATCGACGCCGGCGATCAGATCGGCCTTGTTCTCGCTGTCGGCCAACTCGGCCGCCTCGCGGTCGGAGGCCTTTTCCGACAGCGTGTAGACCGACAGGCCCCGAATGGCCGGCGTCTGGATGAAATCGGCGTGCAGCGAAATGAAGAGATCGGCCCCCGCCTCGCGCGCGAAGGTGACGCGGTCGCGCAGCGGGATCAGGGTGTCGCGTTCGCGGGCCAGCAGAACCCGATAGCGCCCGGTCCTTTCCAGCATCTGGCGGAACTCGCGGGCGGCCGAAAGCGTGATGTGCTTTTCATAGGTTCCGCCCGGGCTGATCGCCCCGGGATCGGCGCCGCCGTGGCCGGGGTCGAGCACGATCAGCGGCTTCGGCCGGACCTTCCCGGGCCGGCGCGGCGACGGCACGAAGGGATAGGCGGCGGCCACTTTCGTCGATGGCGCGGTCACCGCCGCCGCCGTCGCGGGCAGCGGATCGGCTTCGGCCACCGCGGCCTCCGGCAGCACTTCCCGCCGGCCGTCGCGGACCGTCCTGAGGAACCCTTCGGGCGTGCTTTCCACCAGGTCGACGACCAGGCGGAACGGCGCTTCGGCGCCGCCGGTGAGATAGCGCGCCGCAGCGATGTCGGTGGGGGCGGCAAGGTCGACCACCACCCGCGTCGTCCCCGGCTTGAACAGACCATATCGGATCTTGCCGAACAGGCCGATGCCCGAGGGCAGCGGCCGGGAGGGCAGCCGCCAGCCGATCTCGGGCAGGTCGATGACGAGACGATAGGGGTCGGCCAGCGTGAACAGTTCGGCCCTGGCGCCGCGGTCTATATCGAGCACGACGCGGGTCATCGCGCCGTGCTGGCCCACCCTGACATCGGTGACGACGGGCCGCGAATCGGCAGCCGCAACGGCGCGTGCGCCGCCAGCCAGTAGGCACAGCGACAGCACGAGCAAGGCCACACAAGGTCCAATGCCAAAACGCCACATCTTGCGAATGCCGATTTAAGTCGCCCCCATATCTATCGGGTATCGGTCATTGCCCTCAACGCTTTCGGTTTTAACCGCGGAAGATGAACCAATTCTTAATTTCGCCCCAAAGATCGTTAATAAGATGATTGTCGAACCCCCCTGCTGCCGTTATGTTAATCATGTCCCTAGGTTCGGCGGGGTGTCGCTTGAAGCGTTTCTTCGCGTGACGACCGGCCGAAGGGGTCTTGGAAATGCCGCGGTCTAGTCGCCCCATCTCGGGGACGAGCGGCGTGGTCCAATCGAGTTGAGGTTTTTATGCCGGATAGAGCAGCGCGACCAAATCCCATAGTGATGCCGCTCCCGCGGCCAGTGCCGGGAGTGATCGCAGGCGCCGCCGGCAATGTCCACAGTTGCGCCCGCGAATCCTGGAACAAGCATTCCGAGAGATCCGCGGGGAAGCGGAGAAATATCTTTAATGGCCCCCAAGAAAATGCTGATCGATGCGCTGCATCCGGAGGAGACCCGGGTTGCGGTGCTGGATGGAAGCCGTCTCGAAGACATTGATGTAGAGGTTGCCTCCCGGAAGCAGTTAAAAGGAAACATCTATCTCGCCAAGGTCACGAGGGTCGAACCCTCGTTGCAGGCGGCGTTTGTCGAATACGGTGGCAACCGTCACGGTTTCCTGGCTTTCAACGAAATCCATCCGGACTACTACCAAATCCCGGTCGCCGACCGCGAAGCCCTGGTCGCCGAGCATGACGCCGACGAACGGGCCGCCGAGGCCAAACGCCTCGCTGACCCGGATGCGCGCGCCGACGCCGAACCGGCGGCCCATCACGGCGATCTCGAGGTGGTCGGCGGCGACGACGTCGAGGAAGTCGAGATCCGACGCCCCTCCACCCGACGGAACTACAAGATCCAGGAGGTGATCAAGCGCCGGCAAATCATGCTGGTGCAGGTCGTCAAGGAGGAGCGAGGCAACAAGGGCGCCGCCGTCACCACCTACCTGTCGCTGGCCGGCCGGTACTGCGTGCTGATGCCGAACACCGCGCGCGGCGGCGGCATCTCGCGCAAGATCCCCACCGGCACCGACCGCAAGCGGCTGAAGTCGCTGCTGTCCGACCTCGCCATCCCGGAGGGCATGGGCGTCATCGTACGCACCGCCGGCGCCGAGCGCAGCAAGGCCGAAATCCGCCGTGATTACGATTACCTGATGCGCCTGTGGGACAACGTCCGGCGGATCACGCTGGAATCCATCGCGCCGGTCCTGGTCTACGAGGAAGCCAACCTCATCAAGCGGGCCATCCGCGACCTCTACAGCCGCGAGATCGACGAGATCATCGTCGAGGGCGAGGAAGGCTACAAGACCGCCCGCAACTTCATGAAGCTGATCATTCCCAGCCATCTGAAGCGGGTGAAGAAGTACGAAGACCAGGGCATGCCGCTGTTCCACCGCTATCAAGTGGAAAGCCAGCAGGATTCCCTGCACAGCCCGACCGTGCGCCTGAAGTCGGGCGGCTACATCGTCATCAACCCCACCGAAGCGCTGGTTTCCATCGACGTCAACTCGGGCCGCTCGACGCGCGAGCGCAACATCGAGGAGACGGCGCTCAGGACCAACATCGAGGCCTGCGACGAGATCGCCCGCCAGTTGCGCCTGCGCGACCTGGCCGGACTCATCGTCATCGACCTCATCGACATGGAGGTCGGGCGCAACCGGGCCCAGGTCGAACGCCGGCTCAAGGACGCCATGCGCGTCGATCGCGCCCGCATCCAGTTGGGCCGCATCAGCGCCTTCGGGCTGATGGAGTTGTCGCGCCAGCGGCTTAGGCCCAGCGTCATCGAGACCAGCTTCGAGATCTGCACCCACTGCGGCGGCGCCGGCGTTCGCCGCTCCACCGATTCCACGGCGCTCCATCTGCTGCGCGCCATCGAGGAGGAAGGCATCCGCAAGCGGTCACTGGAGGCAATCTTCCAGGTGCCGTCCGAGGTCGCGCTTTATCTGCTGAACCACAAGCGCGAGATGTTGAGCGCCATCGAGCGCCGCTACGAGTTCAAGGTGTTGCTGGCCGCCGACGACACGTTGGTGCCGCCGGACTTCCGCATCGAACGGACCAAGGTGCGCGATCCGGACGAGCGCGCCCCGGTGGTGGGCGAACGGCCGACCGCCGTGGCCGAACACGACGAACCCGACGAGAACGAGGAACACGAGGAGCGCGAGGAGCACGAGACTGCCGGAACCGCGGGCGAGGAGCCCGGCAAGAAGCGGCGGCGGCGGCGGTCGCGTCGCCACAAGCGGGGCGATGAAGCCGAGGCCGTGAGCGGCGGCCCGTTGCCGGCTCCGGCCAGTTTCGCCGACGGCGCGGCGGCCGACGAGGAAGACGAAGACGCCGACCAGGCGGTGGGCGCCCCCGGACGGCCGGAAACGGCGGAGGAAGAGCAGGAAAGAACCTCGAAGCGGCGACGGCGCGGCAAGCGCGGCGGACGCCGCCGCCGTGGGTCACGGCCCGAGGACCGGGCGGAGGCGGACGTCGACGGCGAAGCCATGGACCCCGAAGCCTCGACGCCGCAGGCACTGGCCATTCCCGATCCGGCCGAGCCCGAGGTGCTAACGCCGCAGGTCATGGCCGAGCCCGACGAAGGCGTGATGCTGCCGGCGGAGGCCCAGGAAACCCCCGATGAAGGCCAAGCGGCCCCCGTCGAGGCCGAGGCGAAGCCGGCGA
The DNA here is from genome assembly GCA_014859895.1 of Rhodospirillales bacterium. Lineage (GTDB taxonomy): Bacteria > Pseudomonadota > Alphaproteobacteria > Rhodospirillales > Shumkoniaceae > Shumkonia. Next base: position 25,235 of record JACZKS010000027.1, on the reverse strand, counting down.
AACGGCGCCACCGGGCGCGCAAGCCGAAGGCCCCCGAGGACGCCCAGCAGCCGAAGCCGGTGGCCGACAGCCCCGTCGAACCGGCCGCCGAGCCGTCCTTCCCGCCGGTGGCGACGGAAGTGCCGGAGGCCGAAAGCGTGCCAGCGGTCCGCGAACTGGTGGCCGTGGCGTCCGAGATCGACGACGACGTCATGACGGCGGAAAAGCCGAGCGAGAGCCCGAAGGAAGACGCCAGGGAACCGGAAGCGCAGGACGCCAAGACGGAGGTCGTCGACGTCGACTCGCCGGAGGTCCGCGCCGCCATCAAACCGCGCCGCGGATGGTGGCGTCGCCCTTAGAGGGCGGGGACTTATTATGCCGTCATTCCGGACACTACTTTCCTCCAAATCTTTGATTTGGCAAGGAAAGTCAGTGATCCGGAATCCAGGGCCGCGGAGCGATGCATGGCCTTCCTGGATTCCGGATCGCAAGGCCCGCAACCCGGAAATCTGGCGATTTCCGGGCTCGCCTAACGTCCGGAATGACGAAAATAGGAGCAGGCGCTGACCCCGCTCAGCCCAACCAAGCGATAAGGCGGCGGGCGGCTTCGGCCATGTCTTCGGTACGCCCGGCGAAGGAAAACCGCACGTAGCGGTTCCCCCGTTCCGGGTCGAAGTCGACGCCCGGCGTCGCCGCCACCCCGGTTTCGGCCAGCATGCGCGCGCAGAAGGCGCTGCTGTCGTTGGTCATGTGGGTGACGTCGGCGTATAGGTAGAAGGCACCGTCGGCCGAGGCCATGCGCCCGAAGCCGGCCTTCGGCAGTTCGCTCAGCAGCAGTTCGCGGTTGCGCGCATAGCGTGCCACGTGCCCGTCCAGTTCGGCGCGGCAACCCAGCGCCGCCAGGGCGGCGTACTGCGATACCGTCGGCGGCGAGATGAACAGGTTCTGGGCCAGGCACTCGACCGGGCGCAGCAGTTCGTCGGGCACCACCATCCAACCCAGGCGCCAGCCGGTCATCGAATAGTACTTGGAGAAGCTGTTGACGACGACGGCCTGGCCGGAAAAGGCCAGCGCCGTCTCGGCCGGCTCGCCGTACGTGATGCCGTGGTAGATTTCGTCCGAAATCAGCCGTACGCCGCGCCCGGCGCAGTAATCCGCGATCGCCTTCAGGCCGTCGCGGCGGATCATCGTCCCGGTCGGATTGGACGGGCTGGCGACGATCAGGCCGTCCAGGGGCCCATCGATATCCTCCAGCAGTTCGGGGGTCGGCTGGAAATTGGATTCCGGCCCCACCGGCACCTCGACGGCCTCGACGCCCAGCGCCTTGAGGATGTTGCGGTAGGCGGGATATCCGGGGCTGGCCAGCGCCACCCGGTCCCCCGCCTCGAAGGCGGCAAGGAAGGCCAGCACGAACGCTCCCGAGGAGCCCGTGCAGACGACCACGCGGCCAGGATCGACGGCGACGCCATACCGATCGGCGTAATGCGCCGCGATGCCCGCCCGCAAGGCCGGCAGCCCGAAGGCGTCGGTGTAACCCATGCGGTCGGAGGCGAGCGCCGCCCTTACCGCGTCGAGGACCGCCGCCGGCGCTCCGGTGCCCGGCTGGCCGACTTCCAGGTGCAGGACGTCGCCGCCGGCCGCCTCGCGCTCGTTGGCCGCGCGCATGACGTCCATCACGATAAACGGCGGAATACCGCCGCGTTTCGCCACTTTCATGACCATGATCCGGTCCTTGTTCTTTTCCTAGGCGTGCCGAAGGTGCGGGGTCACTCGCCGCCGATCGCGGTCAACCCATAGCCGCGCGGCGGCGCGTCCGTGGCGATCGTGCACAGGTTGGGATGGCTGGGCAGCCCGTCGGGGCAATAGGTGGCGTTGACCCGGCCGAGGATCGGCGAAACCGCCACCTGATGCCCGCGCCGCCGGAGCTCCTCGCGAGCCTCCTCGGAGGAGGCGCTTTCGACGAAGGTGGTGTCCGGCACTCCCTGGTGGTGGACGCGCTTCGTCTCCATGGCCTCGGCCAGGCTTTGCTCCGCCAGCAGGGCGCGGGCGGCCACGCCGACCAGCGCGGTGGGCGCGGCGGCGCCGCCGGACGCCGCCCCCGCGAAAATGAGCTCGTTGACGTGCTCGTTGAGCACCATCATCGGCCCCAGCGAGGTCGGGCCGCGGCCGGCCGGTCCCGGCGCCGCCGCCATCAGGATGCCGGTGCCGCCGGCGACGCGGCCGGTGCCGAACAGGTTGTTCATGGTCAGCGCGCAGGCCACCGCCGAGGAATCGCGGTCGACGACCACGAAACTGGTGGCGGCGGGATTCTCCAGCCGTTCGACCGGCGGCGGGGTGATCTCGGCGGCGGGGATGTGGCGATCCTCGCGATAGGAGGCCATCAGCGCCGCCGTCCGGGACGGCACCGCCAAGTCGGCCGGCGGCACGGAGCTGGTTCCGTCGTCCTGAAGCCAGCGGCCGCGATCGGCGAAGGCCCTGAGCGCGGTTTCCGCGAGAAGGTGGTCACGAACCGCCGGCGAGGCGTCCTCGAAGCGATCGTCATCGGCCAGCATCCGCCACATCCCGGCCGCCAGCGCGCCGGCGGCGCCGGGCGGCGAGGTGAAGTGGGCGACCCGGTTGCCATAGGGAACGCGGATGGTCTCGCGCCACGCCGGCCGATAGGCGCGCAGATCGTCGATGCCGAGCGAGCCCCCCGCCGCATTGACCGCTGCAACCAGTTGATGGGCCGTCGGGCCGTCGTAGAAGTCGCCCGGGCCGGCGCGGCGGATCAAGCCCAGCATCGAGGCCAGTTCGAACTGGACCAGGGTCTCGCCCTCGCCGGCCACCCGCTGGCCGCCGGCCTGGCCGAAAATGCGCCGCGCATTGGGATCGGTCAGCAACGCGTTGCCCACCCGCGCCAGATCGACGGCGAAGGCCCGCGATACCGGGGTGCCGAAGCGGGCCAGGTTTTCGGCGGAACCGACCAGGGCTTCCCAGCGCAGCCGGCCGAAGCGCGAATGGAGCGCGTAAAAGCCGCGCGGGTTGCCGGGAACGGCGGTCGGCCGGTCGGCGCCGGCCGGGATGGCCTTGGGCGGCCGGGCCAGAAAGTCCAGCATCTCGGTCTTCTTGGTTTTCCAGTCGTGTACGATGCACACGCCGCCGCCGCCCAGGCTGGCCGACGATGGCATGGTGACCGAAAGCGCGAAATAGATGGCGGTCGCGGCGTCGGCGGCGGTGCCGCCGGCCGACAGCACGTCGCGCCCGATGGTCGCGGCCCTGGGTTCGTCCGCCGCGACGCCGCCCAGGAAGCCTTCGACGAAGCCGACGGTGCCCTGCTGAGGCCCATCCGTGGACGAGCAGCCGCCGGTGAGGAAAATCAACCCAGCGACGGCGATTTGACGCCAGCGGTTCCTCCCACTACCTTTTAATGTGATGGAAGGGATGACGGTCTTGTTCAAACGCGTTTCCTCTCTTGTGCTTGCCGTCCTGCTCGCGGCCACGCTTGCGGCACCCGCGGCGGCGCGGGGATTCAAGTTCATCCGTGATACCGAGATCGAAAATACCATCCGGGTTTTTTCGACGCCAGTGTTCCAGGCGGCCGGCCTCGATCCTTCGGCGATCGAGGTTTACATCGTCAACGATTCCACCCTCAACGCCTTCGTCGCCGGCGGCCAGAAGCTGTTCCTCAACACCGGGCTTCTGATGCAGGGCGCCAATGCCGGCCAGATCATCGGGGTCATCGCCCATGAAGCCGGCCACATCGCGGGCGGCGATCTGGCGCGCATCCACGACGTCATGCGCAAAAGCTCGGCCCAGCAAATCCTGGCCATGGTCCTGGGCGCGGCGGCCGGCGTCGCCACCGGGCGCGGGGACGTCGGCGCCGCCGTGGTTGCCGGCGGCGCCCGGGCGGGACAGGAGAACTTCTTCCAGTACAGCCGCAGCCAGGAAGCCGCCGCCGATGCCGCCGCCATGCGATTCCTCGACGCCACCGGCACGCCGGCGACCGGCCTTCTCGAATTCCTGGGCACGCTCTCCGAACAGGAATTGCTGAGCACCCGCTTCCAGGACCCCTATCTCAGGACCCACCCGATCACCCGCGAACGGGTTCAGGCCTTGGAAAACCACATCAGGCAATCGGCCCGGCCCACCAGTCCGCTGCCGGCCGAGTACAAGAGGCTGCATGAACGCATGCAGGCCAAGCTGCAGGCGTTCCTCGAACCGCCCACCCGCACCATGCGACGCTTCCCGGAAAGCGACACCAGCCTGCCGGCGCGCTATGCGCGGGCCATCGCCTATTACAAAGTGCCGGATCTGGAGAAGGCCCTGCCGCTGATCGACGGACTGATCGCCGAAAATCCATCCGACCCCTACTTCCACGAAATGAAGGGCCAGATGCTGTTCGAGAACCGCCGCGCCGCCGAGGCGATCCCGTCCTACGAGGCGGCGGTCGAGCTGCTGCCGGGTTCGCCGCTGCTGCGCCTCGACCTCGCCCGCATCCAGCTCGAGATGAACGATCCGGTGTTGCTCGACGCGGCCATCGAGAACCTGCGCATCGCCCAGCGGGCGGAACCCGATTCCTCGTGGATCTGGCGCAACCTGGCCATCGCCTACGGCCGCAAGGGCGACAAGGGGCTGAGCACGCTGGCGCTGGCCGAGGAGGCTTACTTCCGCGGCAGCCTGCGCGAGGCCCGCGAATACGCCAAGCGCGCCGAGAAATTGCTGGAGGGCGATTCCCCGGCGATGGTCCAGGCGCAGGACATCCTGCACGCCACCGCCGACCTCAATCGCGACGGCAAGCCGGACAGGGAAGAAGAATAGGTCCGCCATGGCCGCGATGCCGGCGTGCCGCCGATGGATGGTCGCGAGCGTCCGCACGGGCGCGGTTCTCGGGGTCATCCTGGCCCTCGCCGCCTGTACGGTTCCGCGCGCCACGGTGGACCCCTCCGGGCGGCTGGCCATCCTTGGGCCTGGCCCGGACTTCTCGCCCGCCAAGGTCTCCGGAGAATGGATCCGGATCGATCCAGGCGACGGCGGCCCGGCGTTCACCACCGCCGAGGCCGACGGCGTGCGCTCGCTTCGCGTCGTCAGCGGCCGCCAGACCGGGCTATTGGTGCGGCGCATCGACGCCATCATGGTGGTGGCACCCTATCTGAGCTGGGCGTGGTCCATCGAAACCCACCCCGGCACCGAACACCCGGTGCGTCTTGTCGTCGGCTTTTACGGCGGTGATCCCGCCAGCGGCAGCTGGGGTAGCCGGCCGACGGCGTGGATAGGCTCGGCCCTGCCGCCCTACGACCGCCTGCTGACCATCGGCTGGGACACCTCGGCGCTGAGACGGGGCAACCTGACCCCACCCCGCGGAGACCCGCGGGCGCCGCGCCACTACACGGCCCGCGGCGGCGAGGAGAATGCCGGCGTTTGGAGGTTCGAAACCGTCGACCTCGCCCAGGTCTATCGCCAGGCCTGGCCCGGCGACGATGCGGCCGCGGCCAAGGTCATGTTCGTCGGCGTCGCCGCCGCGGGCGGGGAAGCTCCGGGGGCGGCCAACATTTCGGGCATCGTCCTGTCGCGCTGAGGGTACCGCCCGTCAACTTCCGGTGAGAGCCCCCGGGAACGCCTTGTGCGCGGGGCCCTGCCTCGGGCATCATCCCCCCTCGCCTTCGCAGAACGATGAAAGAAGAACCGCCGATGACGTTTCCCCGCTCCGCCGGCCTCGCCGCCCTTTTCCTTGCCGCCGCGGTTTCCCTGGCCAGCGCCGCCGATCCTTTGTCCCCGGCCCAGAAGGATGCGGTGCGCGAGGTCGTGCGCGAATACCTGATGGAAAACCCGGAAGTCCTCATCGAAGCGCTGCAGGCCTACGAGGCCAGGATGGCCGAGGATCAGCAGAAGCAGCAGCAGGCGGTGCTGGCCCAGCGCAAGGAACAGCTGGAGCGCGATCCCACCTCGCCGGTGGGCGGTGCCCCCGACGGCGACGTCACCCTGGTCGAATTCACCGACTATCGCTGCGGCTACTGCAAGAAGGTGTTCCCCGCCGTGCACGACCTGCTCAAGGCCGACGGCGGAATCCGCTACGTGGTCAAGGAACTGCCCATTCTCGGGCCGGAATCGGTGGTGGCGGCGCGGGCCGCGCTGGCGGTATGGCGTTCGACTCCCGCCAAGTACATGCCCTTCCATGCCGCCCTGATGACGGCGCGCGGCAGCCTCGACGAGACCCGCATCCTGGAGATCGCCGCCGAAGTGGGGATCGACTCCAAGGCCTTGATGACGGCCATGCGCGACCCCGAAATTGCCGCCATCCTCGGCAAGAACCGCGAACTGGCGCAGGCGCTCAACATCAACGGCACCCCCGCCTTCGTCATCGGCGGCCACCTGATTCCCGGCGCCGTCGAGGCCGACACGCTGCGCCAACTGGTGGCGGCGGCGCGTAAGGGGTGACGGCGCGTCTGGTGCCTCGACTTGGGGGTCGATTTGGTATAACTAACCGTCACCATGGTGCGCGGAGAAAAGCCAGCAAGCCCCGCGCGCCCGATCGGTTAGGAGACGTCAGGTGAGCAGTTCGGCCGGAGAAAGAAACGTCGCCATCGAGACGATCGAGGAATTCCTCGCCCATGCCATCGCCCTCGAATCCGAGGTCGCCGAGCGCTACGAGGAAATCGCCGACTCGATGGAGGTCCACAACAACAAGGAAGTCGCCCAGCTTTTCCGCAAGCTGGCGCGCGCCAGCGCCAAGCACGCCGGCGAGATGCGCGAGCGCGCCGCCGGCAAGACGCTGCCGAAGATCGCGCCGTGGGAATTCCAGTGGGGCGATGCCCACGCGCCGGAAACGCCCTCGATGGAAAAGACCCACTACCTGATGACCCCGTATCAGGCGCTCGACTTGGCCCGCAACGCCGAGATTCAGGCGCAGAACTATTACACCTCGGTGGCCGACAACACCGCCAACGAGGACGTCCGCAAGCTGGGCCTGGAATTCGCCTACGAGGAAGCCGAGCACGTGGACCTGGTCAACAAGCTGATCGCCCGCTATCCCAAGCCCGAAAAAGGCTGGGACTTCGATCCCGATCCGCCGACCATCCCCGAGTGAGCGGCCGCCCCGCCGCCCCTTTCAGGGCTGGCAGCGCGGGGCGGGAACGGCCTCGACCTTCTGCATCGCAAAGCGGAGCGAGACGGGCCCCATGGTCATCAGCATTTCGGTGACGACGCCGTTGTCCAATTGCAGGATCTCGATCTCGTAGTCGGGCGAGGGCGAGCGGCTGTCCGGTTCATAGAAGCCGATCTGCATGCGCCAGCCGGGACGCGCCGCCAGCGGCCCCAGGCGGGCGGCGGCATCGGCGGCGGCCGGTTGCCTGGCGCCGATGAACGCAGCCGCCCGCTGCGGGCCGGCGCCCCCTGCCCCTTCGAACATGATGCCCACTTCCTGGCGGGCGCCCGCTTCGGCCTTCTCGATGAGCGCCATCAGGTAGCGGGTGGGAAAGACGGTCGCCGGCGGCAGGGCGATGGTCTTTTTCCCCGGCTGCGTGTACTCGACCTCGCCGGGGCCGGCCGGTCCGTCCGCCCGCGCCGAGCCCTTGACGCCCAACTCGGCGTCGCCGACGCGCTGGCGCGACGTGAAGCGGTAGGCGGCGCCATCGAGCGACTCCCAGCCGGCGAAGCGCAGGTCCTGGCGCGCCGTCTGGCCGTTTTCGAGAGTGGCGTCAACGATGCTCTGCGCGCTGGTGATCCAGCCGTCGCACGCCCGCTCCAGCGACGTCGCCATGCTGCCGCTGGCGGCCATGGCGCCGGCGCCGGCCCTCTTCACCTCCAGGGTCCCCTTGTAGAAGGCGCGGTGCGGCGCCAGCTCGGCGGCCGCCGCCTGCCCGGCCCCGGCCAACAGCGCCAGCGCGGCGGCGAGCCGCAGCGATCGAGCGAAAAGTCTCATGGGGTTCCTCCTCCTGCCCGTCCTCCGACCATACCGGGTGCCGGCCGCCGGAGAAAGCCGTTAAGATCGTCATCCGCAGGCGCCGTTCACAGAGGAGAAAAATTCATGACCGAACGCCCCATGCAGGATCAAGTCGCCCTCGTCACCGGCGGCGCCGGCGGTATCGGCGGCGGCATCTGCCGCCAACTCGCCGAAGCCGGGGCGAAGGTGGTGTTGACCGGCCGCGACGCCGCCAAGATCGACGCCGCCGCCCGGGCTCTGCCCGGGGCCGGCCATTGGGGCGCCGCCGTGCCGGTGACCGACAGCGCCGCCCTGGCGGAGCTGGCCGGCGAGGTGGAGCGCCGCTACGGCCGTCTCGACCTTCTGGTCAACAACGCCGGAACCACCAAGCTGGTGAAGCACGACGACCTCGACGGCCTGACCGACGAGCTGATCGACGAGATCTTCCGCGTCAACTGGCGCGGCCCCTTCGCCTGCGTGCGCGCCTTCCGCCGCCTGCTGGAAGCCGGCGACGGCGGCGTCGTCATCAACATCTCGTCAAGCTCGGCGCCCACCGGCAAGGGCAGCAACATCGCCTACAGTTCCTCGAAAGCGGCCGTCAACACCATGACGCTTTCGCTGGCCCGCGTGCTGGCGCCCAAGGTTCGGGTCTTCGCCATCGCGCCGGGCTTCGTCGACACCGGCTTCGTCAGCCGCGATCCGGCCTGGGTGGAACCCGCCATCGCCGCCAGCTTGATGAAGACCCGCATCACCCCCGAAGCGCTGGGCGATGCCGTGGTCGCCGCGGTGACCCGGCTTCGCTTCTCCACCGGCTGCGTCATCCCGGTCGACGGCGGTCCGCTGTAGGCCGTAGGGCGTGCATTCACAAGACCGTCATTTCGGACACGACTTTCCTCCAAATCTTTGATTTGGAAAAGGAAAGTCAGTGATCCGGAATCCAGGGCCGCGTCGCGTGGAGAAGGCGGTCTGGATTCCGGATCGCAAGGCTCGCTTTCCGGAAATCCTATGGATTTTCGGGCGCGCCTAACGTCCGGAATGACAAAAAATCTTTGTAAGTCCGCCACCTAAAGCCTCCCTCCAAGGCCGTCATACCCGTGCGGAATCGTCAACTATAATCCACAATTTTCATATGGTTTTTGTTTGTCTTATCAAGGTGATTCTAATATAATGGGTCGCTAAATAAGAACCCGCTCATGCAGGTGCCGTGCGCCTATTCGGCCCTCGGCCCCGGCAAATGAGAAAGACCGAGGAATGATTATTTCCTGGCCGGCCCGCCTGCCGGCGGCACGTCATGGTTTCGGTGAATCGGCCCCGGATTGTTGCCGGTTCAGGCAGGCCGCCGCGCCCGTGGCGCGGCAGATACCCCACTCAAGGAGGACCCCCCCAATGAAAGCGGCACTTCCTATCCGCCTGGCGATCGCGGCAATCTTTTTCGCCTTCGCCGGCGCTTCCGCAGCCCCGGCGGCCGACGCCCCGGTCACCCCCAAGGAAGGCTGGTACAAGACCATCGTCGACTTGAAGGCGTTCAGCGAATACGCCGTCATCCCGACCCGCGACGACGTTATCGTCATCGACTCGCGCCCGGCCCGCAAATACGACGAAGGCCACATTCCCGGCGCCATCAACATCCCCGACACCTTCTTCGCCAAGAAGACCGACCTGCTGCCCAAGGACAAAAGCCAGCTCCTGATCTTCTATTGCGGTGGGGTCGATTGCCCGCTCAGCCACAAATCGGCCTTCAAGGCCGAAAAGCTGGGCTACACCAACATCAAGGTGTTCGCCGAAGGCGACCCGGCGTGGATCAAGGCCGGCAAGCTGATCTCGATCAGCGAAGTCGTCGTCAAGGAACTGATCGATAGCAAGGCCAATGTCATGATCGTCGACGCCCGCCCGACCCGCGTCTTCGCGGAAGGGTCGGTGCCGACCGCCGTCAACATCCCCGACACCTTCTTCGACAAGATGAAGGACAAGCTGCCGGCCGCCAAGGACACGCCGCTGGTCTTCTATTGCGGCGGCGACAAGTGCCCGTTGAGCCCGAAGTCGGCGGAGAAGGCCAAGGCGCTTGGTTACACCGACGTCAAGCTGTTCCAGGCCGGCTACCCGGCGTGGAAGCAGGCCTACGGCGCGGCCCCGGTGGCCGGCGCCACTGCGGCTCCCGCCGCCAAGCCCGCCCAGGCCGCCATCGAGGCGGGCCCCAAGGGAGACACCATCACGGTGGCCTCGTTCAACAAGATCATGGCCGAGGCGCCCGGCAGCATCCACGTCATCGACGTGCGTGACGCCTCGGAATTCGCCAAGGGCCACATGAAGGGCGCCCTCAACATGCCGGTCGGCGATGTGATGGACAAGGCGGCCAGCCTACCCGCCGACAAGCCGATCGTCTTCGTGTGCGCCACCGGGGCGCGCAGCGGCGAGGCCTACGACATCGTCAAGATGGATCGCCAGGATCTCAAGATGTACTTCGTCGACGCCCCCATCACCTATCGCGCCGACGGAACCTACGAGGTCATGACCGCCCAGAAGTAATGGAATGCCGCGACCGGCTCCCCGTCGCGGGGGTCGGTCGCGTCTCCGTTTGATCGACCGCCCAAGAAAGGGTCTTAACATGACGAGACGTGGAATTCTGTTCGGCGCCCTGGCCGTGAGCCTGATGGCAACGGCGGGCACCGCCCAGGCGGCCGAAGGCGACTGGCGCCTTGGGCGCGTTTACTACCGCATGGTCTGTACCTCCTGCCACGCCGAGCAGGCCGGTCATTCCATCGCCCCCAGCGAGAAGACGAAGGCGGAATGGACCGCCTACCTCGCCGCCGATGCGCACGATGCCTCGGGCAAATCGAACCCCAAGGTGTCGCATTTCTCCAGCCAGGCCTATCGCGAAAGCGTCAAGGACAGCAACAAGGCCGCCGCCAAGTTCCTGAAAATGCCGGAAGCCGACCTGAGGGCGGCGATTTCCGCCTTCGTCGTCTACGGCGCCAAGGATTCTGACAACCCGGCCAGCTGCCAGTGACGGCGACGCGCTCCACAACGAGACAACGAGGAATACGACCGTGACCCCCCCATCGAATGACATCGTTGCCGGAACCGTCGAAGTCGAAGCCGAGGCCCCGGCGTGGCTGGAAGGATTCCGCGAGGATTTCCGGGCGCTGTTCGTCGAGCGCTGGTCGCCCTACATCGGAGCCATCGTGCTGGTCGCCCTTTCCCTGGGCCTGATGATGGACGGCCAGTTCTGGGGCGTCTTCGGCGGGCTCAAGCTGTGGGGAGACTGGTTTCACAGCCTGATCGGCGTCGGCGGCCTGCTGGGCATCGGCGATCACCTTGAAAACCCGCTGATGCATCGCATCTCGCTGATGAACATCACGCTCATCCTCGGGGCCTGCGCCGCGGCGATGATGTCGGGCGACTTCCAGATCGCCAAGGCGCGCCGGCTCGACTACGTGTGGGGCGCGGTGGGCGGCACCTTCATGGGTGTGGGCGCCAGCCTGGCGGGCGGCTGCACCGTCGGCGGTTTCTTCACCCCGGCGCTGTTCTTCGCGGCTTCGGCCTGGGTCAACCTTTTCGGACTGATGATCGGCGCCATCGTCGGCCTCAAGGTCCTGATGTGGACGCTGGGCAACATCAAGTGGGGAACCACGCCCCCGAAGCCGGTCAATACCGCCTGGGCCAAGACGCACGGCGGCAAGATCGGCGCCGGGCTGGCCCTGGCCATGGTCGCCTGGGCGGCCATGTGGCTGATGGACGGCGACGAGAAGCTGGCCACCCGCGCCATCGTCGTGCTGGGCGGCTTCGCCCTGGGATTCACGCTGCACCGCTCGCGGTTCTGCGTGGCCAGAGCCATCCGCGAACCCTTCATGACCGGCGACGGCACCATGACCAAGGCTCTGCTGGTCGGCCTGGCTCTTGGCCTGCCGTTGGCCTCGCTGCTGTTGCAGCGCGAAATCGTCGATCCCTACCTGGCCAACCCGGCCCGCTTCTGGATCGGCTCGCTCTTGGGCGGCGGGCTGTTCGGGTTCGGCATGATCTTCGCCAGCGGCTGCGGGTCGGGAGCCCTGTGGCGGGCCGGCGAAGGGCAGGTGAAGCTGTGGGTGGCGGTGTTCTTCTTCGCCTGGTCGGGGTCGCTGTTCAACGCCCTGGTCAAGCCCTTCGACCTTCTGACCGCCGAAATGACGCTTGATCTGGTCGAGGCCACCATGGTGGGCGAACAGGCCTACCTGCCGGTCCTGCTGGGCGGCTGGGGCGGCACCTACGCGCTGACCGCCGGCCTGCTCGGCCTGTGGTACGTGTTCGTTCGCTACAACGAATCGACCGAACGCTTCACGGTCGTCTGAGGGGGGTGCCCCCGGCATGGCGCCGGGAGCGAGAGGGGCGACGCCGCCGCCAGCGGTGTCGCCCCTTTTTTCGTGACGCGCCGGAACCGCCGCCCCGGCAACCCGAGGTGTTCAGTAGCTGTCGGTGCGGCCGCCGGCGTGGCCGAGGGCAGGCAGGCAGGCCGACACGTCGACCTCGATCGGCGCATCCAACGGACGCAGCTCGGTATCGGCCGGGCTGCCGTCGTCGAAGCGCAGCATGACGAATTCGCCGGGCGCTCCCAGCGGGGTGTTGGGAGCGTGCCAGACGTTGGTGTCGAGGTTGATGGCCTGGCCGCCGGTGGCGACGAAGACCTCCATGCGGGCGATGTCGGGATCGCCCTTGGCCGTCGACGGGCACGCCGCCACCAGATAGGTGGTGCCGTTCATCGGCACGAAGATCTGATTGGAATGGATGTGGCGCTCCATGGCGCGCACGGTCACCGGCGCCTGGGCCAGCTTGCTGCGCATGAAGGTGAAATTGGCCTTGGCGTTGTCGCCGCGGCGGTTGTCGACGGCGGCGGCGAATTCATAGCGCTCGGGTCCCTGGCCCGGGCCCATCAGGACCTGGCCGTAAGGCTTGAAGGCGTCCGGCGTCAGCGGCTTGGCTTTAACGGTCATCGTTCGGTCTCCCGGCGGTTTGATCCGCGTGAAAAAAACAATCACGCGCCCCGGAACCATAAGGCCCGGGGCGCGCGACGTCAGCCCTTACCGAAAGAAGTATTCGACGGGCCACATGGGAATGGCCGGCACATACGTCATCAGCAGCAGGATGAGGGTGAGGACACCGATGAACCACACGTTGACCTTGCTGACTTCCCAAACGTCCGCCTTGCCGATCGAACAGGCGGTGATCAGCACGCTGGCCACCGGCGGCGTCTGCTGGCCGATGGCGAGGTTCAGCGTGACGATCAGCCCGAAATGCACCGGGTCGATCCCCACCAGGGTGATCAACGGCATGACGATCGGCACGACCAGAATGATCGCCGCCGCCGAGTGCAGGAAGAAACCGATGATCAGGAAGAAGATGTTCAGCAGCAGCAGCACAACGTACTTGTTCTGGGTCCACGCGGCGATATCGGCGGCCAGCTTCTGCGGCACCTGCTGTTCGGTGAGGAAGACGCCGATCAGCGCCGAGGCCGCCACCAGCAGCATCACCACCGCCGTCTGCACGCCACCGTCGATGAGGGCCTTGCGCAGGATCTTCCAGTCGATTTCGTGGTAGATGACGCCGATGGCCAAGGCGGCAACCACCGCCAGACCGGCCCCTTCGGTGGCGGTCACGAAGCCGCCGAAGATGCCGCCCAGGATGATGAGAGGCAGGGTCAGGGCAAGCGCCGCTTCCTTGAACGTCTGCCAGACGCGGCTCAGCCTGAAGACTTCCTCGACCGGGTAGTTGTGCCGGCGGGCGAACCAGTAGGACAGGCCCATCATCGCCAGCCCCCCCAGGATGCCCGGCACGAAGCCGGCGACGAACACCTGCACCACCGACACCTGCGCCATCACCGCGTAGATGATCATCGGGATCGAGGGCGGCAGCACGATGGCCAGCGTGGCGGCGGAAGACGACACCGCCACCGCGAAGGGGGCCGGATAGCCCTTTTTCTTCATGGCGGGGATCAGGATGGAACCCAGCGCGGCGACGCCGGCCACCGCCGAGCCTGAAATCTCGGCGAAGAACATGGAGGCGCCGATGGTCACCATGGCGAGACCGCCCTTGATGAAGCCAAGCAGCGCCGAGGCGAAGGCGATCAGCCGCCGGGACAGGCCGCCGGCGTTCATGATGGCGCCGGCGAAGATGAACAGCGGAATGGCGATCAGCGGAAAGCTGGTCGCTCCCTCGAAAAGGACGAGGGGGATGTTGGGAAGGCTGTTGCTTCCCTGGACCAGCAAAATGGCTACAGCCGACACCACACCGAGGGCGACCGCGATCGGAATGTTCATGAGAACAAGCGCGATCATCCCGATAAGCATCCAAAGAATGGTCATGACGCGATTCCCCCTAGTGCTTGATCTTCATGTCGACCTGGCCCGTCGCTTCCCGCCAGATTATCGGGAAGTTGAGGAGCTCGGCGATGATGTAGAGGACCGCACCGATGGGAATCACCGACTGGGTGACCTTCAACTGCACCCACGTCAGGCTGACCAGCGTATCCTCCCGGAGCGCGTCGAGAACGACGACGCCCAGGTACGCTATGGCGGCGAAGAAGCCGATAACGATGATTTCCCCAAAGACGACGAACGGCATCCGGTAGGGCGGCTTGATGGCCACGATGATCGAGGGAATGCCGATATGGGAGCGCTTCAAGGCGCCCAGGGCCGCACCGTAGTATGTAAGCCAGCAGAGCCCGATGGCCGCCACCTCGTCGTACCAAACCAGCGAATGGCCCGCCCACCGATAGATGACCCCGACCACAACGATGGTGGCCAGTGCCAGCATCAGCGTCATGGTGATGGCCTCGAGGATCTTTTCGTAGACCCGATAGAACGTACTCGTATTAGTCACGGTACTACCCCCGTTTCGGCCGTTCCTGAACCGGCCCAGAGAAGAAGGAGCGTCCCCCGGAAGGGACGCTCCTTAATGGTGGGAAGTTACTTCTTGGCTACGGCCAGGGCCTTCTTGATCATCTCGTCGGCACCGGGGACTTCCTTGGCGAAGTCCTCATAGACCGACTTGCTGGCTTCGACGAAGGCATCCTTGTCGGCCTCGTTGATGGCGACGCCGGCCGCCTTCACCTCGTCCATGTACTTGATGTCCATCGCGGCCGAGGTCTTGAACACGTAGTCCTGCACCTCGCGCGCCGTGTCCTCGATGATCTTGGCAACGTCGGCCGGCACCTTCTTCCAGTGGTCGACGTCGGCGACGATGAAGGCCGGCGAATAGACGTGGCCGGTCAGCGACAGGTACTTCTGGACTTCCTGGAAACGTCCGCCGACGATCTGCGGGAACGGGTTTTCCTGGCCGTCGAAGGTTCCGGTCTTCAGGGCCACGAACACCTCGCCGTAAGGCAGCGGCGACGGGTTGGCGCCGTAGGCCTTGAACATGGCGACGCGCCACTTGGACGACGGCGTACGCAGCTTGATGCCCTTGAGGTCTTCCGGCGTGACGATCGGGCGGGCGTTGTTGGTGATGTGGCGGAAACCGTTTTCCCAAACGGCGAGGAACTTGTAGCCCTTCTTTTCCGCCAAGGGAGCGATCATCGGCCAGAAGACTTCCTTCTCGATCCGCTTCATGTGTTCGCGGTCACGCACCAGGTACGGCAACTCGAAGAGGCCGAGAGATTCCACCTTCTGCGTCATGATCGTAGAGTTCAGTGCCAACTCCGCCGTGCCCAGGCGCAGCTTCTTGAGCATTTCCTCGTCCTTGCCCAGCTGTTCGGCGGCGTAGACGACGATCTTGGCCTTATCCCCCAACTTGGGGTTGACCACCCTGGCGAACTCGGCCGCGCTGGCGTCGAACAGCGAGCCCGGGTTGCCGTTGTGGCCGAGTTTGATCTCGAGCTGCTGGGCAACGGCCTGCGAGGCGAACGCGCCAACCAGCGCGGCAGCTCCCAGGAACGTCAGTGCCTTCAAGGTTTTTTCGGTCTTCATGAAAGATATCTCCCTTTTCGTTATCGGTTCGAACCGGTGGGATCTGGCATTCTGGTTTTTTATTGGGGCCGCGCCGGGCGGGCGTTCCTTCTTTTTCCGCACGGCAACGGCCCAAGGTTGGTCTGTGGGCGGGTTATTCCTTCTGCAGATACTCCATAGCGGCCTGGATGCCGCCCTTGTTGTGGGGGACGCCGGCCAGACCGAGCCCCATTTCCACACCGGCGAGGGTACCGCACAGCGAGAGGTCATTGAAATCCCCCAGATGCCCGATGCGGAAAACCTTGCCTTGCAACTTGCTGAGGCCGTTGCCGAGCGACATGTTGAAATGCTCCAGCACCACCTTGCGGAAGGCGTCGGCGTTGTGGCCGTCGGGCAGGCGCACGGCGGTCAGCACGCCGCTGTACTCGCGCTCGTCCAGGCACTGGATCTCCAGGCCCCAGGCCCTGACCGCCCGCCGCGTCGCCTCGCCGTGGCGGGCATGACGGGCGAAGACGTTCTCCATGCCCTCTTCCATCAGCATGGCGATGGCCTCGCGCAGGCCGTAGAGCAGGTTGGTCGCCGGGGTGTAGGGAAAGTAGCCGGTCTTGTTCGGCGCCAGCATCGCTTCCCAGCGCCAGTAGGAACGCGGGAACCCGCCCTTCTCGGCCGCCCTGATGGCCTTCTCCGAGAGCGCGTTGAAACCGAGACCGGGGGGCAGCATCAGGCCCTTCTGCGAGCAGCCGACGGTGACGTCGACGCCCCATTCGTCATGCCGGTAGTCGAGGGAGGCCAGCGACGAGATGGTGTCGACGAACAAGAGGGCCGGGTGCTTGGCGCGGTCCATGGCCTTGCGGACCTCGCCGATGCGCGACGTCACGCCGGTCGAGGTTTCGTTATGAACGCAGCAGACCGCCTTGATCGTGTGGGCGCGATCCTCGGTGAGCGTCTTCTCGACGACTTCCGGGGCGACGCCGTGCCGCCAGTCACCGGACACGAACTGCGCGTCCAGGCCCAGGCGCGTCGCCATCTCGTGCCACAGGGTGGCGAAATGGCCGGTTTCGAACATCAAGACCTTGTCGCCCGGCTGCAGGGTGTTGCTCAGCGCCGCCTCCCATGCCCCGGTGCCCGACGACGGATAGACGATCACCGGTCCGGCGCACTTGAAGACGGGCTTCAGGCCTTCGAGGATGTCTCGCGCCATCCGGCCGAATTCCGGGCCACGGTGATCCATCGTCGGCTTCGCCATCGCGTGCAGAATCCGATCCGGAACGTTCGTCGGCCCCGGAATCTGCAGGAAATGCCGGCCGGCTTGGTAGGTGTTGAGCATGCGTTAAAACCCCCAAAGGATGAAGACGGTCGGGTCGCCAAGCGCCGAGGCGGAATGGCGGCATGTTCGCCATCCCCTCTCTCTTGGAACCCAAGCATGAATTATGAATGCACACTTTCTGTAGGATGGCAAGCGGCGTTTTTCAAGAATTAACGACAATTGAACTTCAAAATGTTTGTTTTCAATTGATTAGCTAAAAGCTTCCGGGATCGACTTGCCTCTGAAAATCGTGTATGAATAATGAATGCAAAAAAATTATATCATTAAGTCGTTTGCCTGGAACGATCCCACGGCGCTAATGTGGCGTCGACCATGAAAGCGAACGCCACCAGGAACCGGGTCGGAGACAGCGCGCTGGCGGCGCGGTTGCGCCGCGAGATCGAAGGCGAAGTGCTGTTCGACGCCTTCTCGCGTGGCCGCTACAGCACCGACGCTTCGATCTATCAGATCGAGCCGGTCGGCATCGTCGTGCCGAAGACCGAAGCCGACGTCGCCGCGGCCATCCAGATCGCCGACGACGAAGGCGTGCCGGTGGTGCCGCGCGGCGGCGGCTCGTCGCAGAACGGCCAGGCCATCGGCCAGGCCCTGCTCGTCGACTTCACCAAGCACGTCAACGCCGTCCTCGATTATTCGCCGGAAGGACGGACGGTCATCGTCCAGCCGGGCATCGTGCTCGACGCGCTGAACGCCCGGCTCAAGAAGGATGGCCTGCATTTCGCGGTCGATCCCTCGACCTCCAGCCGCGCCACCATCGGCGGCATGGCCGGCAACAACAGCTCGGGCGCCCATTCGCTGCGCTACGGCCTGATGGCCGATAACGTGCTGGCCATCGACGCGCTACTGGCCGACGGCCGCAAAGTGCACTTCGAAGACCTGCCGGCCGATCTCGACGCCCCCGGCGTGCCGGCCGCCCTGCGCGACGTCCTGGCCCCGTTGTGCCGGCTGGCCGAAGCCGAGGCCGAGGAGATCGAGCGCCGCTTCCCCAAGGTGCAGCGCCGGGTCGGCGGCTACAACATCGACGCGCTGACCCCGGGGGAAAAGCCGTTCGCCTCGCGCGCGGCGCGCCTGCTGGTCGGCTCGGAAGGCACGCTGGCCTGCTCGACGGCGCTCAAGCTCAAGCTGCACACGCTGCCCAGGCACAAGGTGGTGGGGGTCTGCCATTTCCCGACCTTCTACCAGGCGATGGATTCGACCCGTCATATCGTCGCGCTCGACCCTTACGCGGTGGAATTGATCGACCGCACGATGATCGCGCTGGCCCGCGACATCCCGCTGTTCCGCCCGACGGTGGAGAAATTCGTCAAGGGCGACCCGGCCGCCGTTCTGGTCGTCGAATTCGCCGACGACGACGCCGAGGAGCCGTTGCGCGGGCTCAACCGGCTTTCGGAGCTGATGGGCGACCTCGGCTTCCCGGACGCCGTGGTGGAAGCCATCGACCCCGCCTTCCAGAACGCCATCTCGACGGTACGCAAGGCCGGGCTCAACATCATGATGTCGATGAAGGGGGACGGCAAACCGATCTCGTTCATCGAGGACTGCGCGGTGCCGCTGACCGACCTGGCGGAATACACCGACCGTTTGACCCGGGTCTTCGAGAAGCACGGAACGCGCGGCACCTGGTACGCCCACGCCTCGGTCGGCTGCCTGCACGTCCGCCCGGTGCTCAACCTCAAGCAGGACCTGGGCGCCAAGACCATGCGCGCCATTGCCGAGGAAGCCTTCGCGCTGGTCCGCGAATACAAGGGCTCGCATTCGGGCGAGCACGGCGACGGTCTCTCGCGCTCGGAATTCCACGAGACGATGTTCGGCCCGCGCATGGTCCGGACCTTCGAGACGGTCAAGGACACCTTCGATCCCACCAACCTGTTCAACCCCGGCAAGATCGTGCGGGCGCCCCGTATGGACGACCGCGCGCTGTTCCGTTTCAAGCCGGGTTATGCCGAACTGCCCATCCAAACCGGGCTCGACTGGTCGGAATGGGGCGGTTTCGCCGGCGCCACCGAGATGTGCAACAACAACGGCGCCTGCCGGAAGCTCGACGTCGACGTCATGTGCCCGTCGTTCCGCGCCACCCGCGACGAGAAGCACCTGACGCGGGGGCGGGCCAACACCTTGCGTCTGGCCCTCACCGGGCAACTCGGCCCCGAGGCGCTGACGTCGGACGAAATGTACGAAACCATGCAGCTCTGCGTCAGCTGCAAGGGCTGCAAGCGCGAATGCCCGACCGGCGTCGACGTGGCGCGCATGAAGATCGAGTTCCTTTACCAGTACGCCAAGCGCCACGGTCTCAAGCTGCGCGAACGGCTGGTCGCCTTCCTGCCGCGCTATGCCGGCCTGGCCTCTCGCTTGGCCTTTTTCATGAACCTGCGCGACCGGCTGCCCGGCGCCGCCTGGATCAGCGAGAAGACGCTGGGCTTCAGCCGGAGGCGCACCCTGCCGGCTTGGCAGGGCAGCCCGTTCCTGCCCCGGGAAGCCGCCTTCGGGCCCACCGACGGCCGCCCGGTCGTTCTGCTGGGTGACACCTTCAACATCTACTTCGAGCCCGGGAACCTTAGGGATGCGCTGGACGTTCTGGTGGCCGGCGGCTATCGCGTGCATGTGGCCAAGCCCGCCGACGGCGGCCGGCCGCTGTGTTGCGGGCGTACCTTCCTGTCGGCCGGGCTGATCGACGAGGCCAAGGCCGAAGCCCGGCGCATGGTCGATTCGCTCAAGCCCTTCGTCGAGGAGGGCATGCCGGTGATCGGGCTGGAGCCCTCATGCCTGTTGACGTTGCGCGACGAGTTCAAGGCCATGATCCCGGGCTCCTATACCGACGCCCTGGCGGGGTTGGCCGTCACCTTCGAGGAATTCCTGGCCGCCGAGAGCGCCGCCGGCAGGCTTAAGCTGCCGCTGAAATCCATGGAGGGCCGGCGTGTCCTGCTGCACGGCCATTGCCACCAGAAGGCCTTCGCCCTGATGCCGACCGTCGAGAAGGCACTGAAACTCATCCCCGGCCTGGCGGTCGAAACCGTGTCGACGAGCTGCTGCGGCATGGCCGGCGCCTTCGGCTACAACGCCGCCACCTACGACGTGTCCATGAAGATGGCCGAGGAAGCCCTGCTGCCCGCCGTGCGGGCGGCCGGCGAGGATGTGATCATCGTCGCCGACGGCACCAGTTGCCGACACCAGATCCACGACGGAACCCGGCGTGATGCCCTTCATGTGGCAAGCGTGATAAAAAGCGCGCTGGAAATGCCGAAGGGATAAGGAGAGAATGCCGACCATCATGCCTGAAGCCATCACACGCAGATCCCTGCACGACGAAGTGGTCAGTCGGTTGCGCGACCTTATCGTCGAAGGCGAGTTCCGCCCCGGCACGCGCATCAACGAGCGCATGCTGTGCGAGCGTTTCGCCATATCCCGCACGCCGCTGCGCGAGGCCCTGAAGGTCCTGGCATCCGAGGGGCTGGTCGAACTGACCCCCAACCGCGGCGCAACCGTGGCCACCTTCACGCTGCGCGACATCGAGGAGATGTTCCCGGTCATGGGAGCGCTCGAAGCCCTGGCCGGCGAACTGGCCTGCCAGCGCATCACCGAGGCCGAGCTGGCCGAGATCCGGGCGTTGCACTACCAGATGGTCGTGCACTTCCAGAAGGGCGAACTGCCGGAGTATTTCCACCTCAACCAGGCCATCCACGAGGCCATGCTGGCCGCCGCCCGCAACCCGACGCTGTCCAACATCTTCCGCAGCCTGTCGGGACGGGTCAGCCCGGCCCGCTTCCGCGCCAACATGTCGAGGGCCCGCTGGACCCGCGCGGTCGAGGAGCACGAGAAGATCCTGAAGGCGCTGGAGGCGCGCAATGGCCCGCTTCTGTCCTCCCTTCTCAAGGAGCACCTGTCAAACAAGGGTGAAACCGTCAGGGAAGCGATGTTCGCCGCCGAAGATACCCGCGAAGCGGTGGGCTGACCCGGAAAGGGTACGGCGGCTTCAGGCCGCCCAGGGGCAGCCGCCTTCCTGACCGCAGGTCGCGCACGGGGTAGCCGGGGCGGCCTTTTCGGTGCTCGAGCTGACGCGCGGCGCCATGATGGCCTTGGCCACGTCGCCCTCGCCGCATTCGGGGCAGCGAAGCTCGCCGGCCTTGGCCTTGGCCTCGTACTCGGCCCCCGAGGCGAACCATTCATCGAAAACGTGGCCCTTGGCGCAGCGCAGGCTGAAGACGATCATCGAACTCTTCCTTGCGTTCGGAATGCGCCGGGAATGTAAGGCAGGAAGACGGCCAAGGCAACCGCCCGGCGCTCCCTCTCCGCCCCTTGGGAGCGGAGAGGGAACGTGGGCGATCACGCCTCGTTGGAAGGGCCGTCCATTTCCGCCTTGGCGTTCTCTTCGGCAATCGCGGTCCTGACCTCGTCCATGTCGAGGTCCTTGACCCGGGTGATCACCTGTTCCAGCGTCGATTCCGGCAACGCGCCGGCCTGGTTGAACAGCAGGACCTTCTCGCGGAAGATCGCCAGCGTCGGGATCGAGCGGATGCCGAACTGCCCCGCGATCTCCTGCTCGGCCTCGGTGTCCACCTTGGCGAAAACGACGTCGGGGTGGTTTTCCGAAACCTTTTCGAAAACCGGTCCGAAAGTCTTGCACGGCTGGCACCAGTCGGCCCAGAAATCGATCAGCACGATGTCGTTTTCCAGGATGGTGTTCTCGAAATTCTCGGTGGTCATGGCAATCGTCGCCATACGTCTCTCCTGTCAGAGTTCGGGCGGATTGACCTCGCCGCCGCCGGGAGGCCCCAGGCGACCGGCCGGTTTGCGACCCGCATCATCAATCAACGCCCATCCATAGGCATTTTTCAAACTTAAGAAGGCGGTCGCGCAAAAGCAAACATCAACGGCCCGGCGGTTTCAAAAACTCCCGCCGCGCGGCGGATACGCGCGGGGTGGATTGCCGGCCGCCCTCGCCTATATGATGCCGATCGATCGGGCAAGCCCGCAGGGGGAAAGCATGCCGCGCATCACCGCCGTCTATCGCGTCGCCGGCACCGCCCGGGCCATCGAGGCCCGGGCCAAGGCCATCGCCGTCGAGCAGAGCGTCGAGATGCCGGTGGCTGCCATCGAGGACAAGGTGGTGCTGGCCGACATCGTCGGGTGCGTCGAGGGGATCGAGGAGATCGGCGAGGGCAGCTTCCGGGTGCGCGTCGGCTTGGCCGTCGCCACCACCGGGCCGGAGCCCGGCCAGCTGATCAACATGCTGTTCGGCAACACCTCGATCCACGATGACGTCACGCTGGAAGATGCCATCCTGCCGCCCGAGGTCGCCGCCGCCTTCGGCGGGCCGAACCACGGGCTGGCCGGCCTCAGGGCGCGCTCGGGCGCCGTGACGCGGGCCATGACCTGCTCGGCCTTGAAGCCGCAGGGGCTGGCGCCCGAGGGCCTGGCTACGCTGGCCGGCCGCATGGCCGAGGGCGGCATCGACTTCATCAAGGACGACCACGGCCTGGCCGATCAGGCCTACAGCCCCTACCCCCGCCGGGTGGTGGCGGTGGCCGCCGCCGTGCGCGCGGTCGGCGGGACCACCCGCTACCTGCCCAGCCTGTCGGGGCACCTGGAGAGCATGCGCGCCCAGGTCCGCATTGCGTGCGATGAGGGATTGGATGGCGTGCTGGTGACGCCGATGATCGCCGGCCTGTCGACCTTCCACGCCCTCACCCGCGAATTTCCCGAGGTCGCCTTCATGGTCCATCCGGCGATGGCCGGGGCGGCCAGCATCGCGCCCCCCTTCCTGCTGGGCACGCTGTTTCGCCTCCTGGGGGCGGATGCCACCGTCTTTCCCAATTACGGCGGCCGTTTCGGCTATTCGCCCGAGACCTGCCGGGACTTGGCCCAAGCAGCCCGCCGGCCGTGGCCGGGGGTGAAACCCTGCGTGCCGGTGCCGGCCGGTGGCATGACGCTGAACCGGGTCGACGAAATCCTCGATTTCTATGGAAACGACACCATGTTGCTGATCGGCGGCAACCTGCTGGCGGCGGGCGACAGGCTGGCCGCCGAGACCGCCGCCTTCACCCGGCGGGTCGCCAGCCATGCCGAGGGACGGAAAGGCTAGACATGGACGCCAAGCACATATTCCGCGACGCCAAGGATGGATGCCGCTGGCAGGATGTCGACCTCCTGGCCTACAAGGAAGACGGTGCCGCCCCCTTCAAGGCGATCACCCGCCAGGTGCTGTTCGCCGAGCCGGAACTCGCCTGCGAGCTGCGCTATTTCGAGATGGCCGCCGGCGGCTATTCGACCCTGGAGCGCCACGAGCACGCCCATGGCGTGATGATCCTGCGCGGCCACGGCACCTGCCTGGTCGGCGGGCATGTGCGCCCGGTGAAGCCGCACGACCTGGTGGCCATCCCGCCGATGACCTGGCACCAGTTCCGGGCCGGCGGCGAGGCGCCGATGGGCTTTCTCTGCATGGTCAACGCCCGGCGCGACAAGCCGCAACTGCCGACCGCCGAGGAGCTTGCGGCGCTGAAGGCCGACCCCGCCATCGCGGCGTTCCTCGACGGCCAATTCCAGTGACCGTGCACTAAGCTCCCTATATCCGTCTCTCTCGTCACTCCCGCGAAGGCGGGAGTCCAGGGTCCGACTCCGCCTGGATTCCCGCTTCCGCGGGAATGACGAAAGGGAGAAGGGGCCCGCCCCCATTACCCGTCACTCCCGCGTAGGCACTAGGGGATTCACACATGTTGCAAGGCGAAGCCGAGAGCGATGGCCTTGAAGCGTTCGAGGCCGTTTCGCATGGTGATGGGGCCGGGTGGGCGGTACGAGGCATACCCGCTCCATCCGCCGAGGCGGGCGATGATCCATGCGGCCCAGGCCAAGCTGTGCGGCGGGTGGGGGTTCTTCTGCTTGGCGGTCGCGCCCTCGATCTTCGGCAACAGGGCGTCCATGGTGGCGATCTCCTCCGAGGGGAACACGTCGGCGGCGGGCTGGTTGGTCTTGCCGTCGCGGGCCTGGACGAGTTGCATGATGATGCAGGCGGCTCGGGTGGCGATGGCGGCGAGTTTGAGGAGACGCTCGGCGTCGGCGATCTGGCTGTCTTCGATGCCGAGCCCCTGGCTCTTCATGGTGCGGAACAATTGCTCGATATGCCAGCGCTGGGTGTACCAACGAACGATCTCCCAGGCGTGCGCCGCATCGGCGATGGCGTGGGTGGTCAACAGGCGCCAGTGGAGGGGTTCCTCGCCTGCCGGCGGATCGAGTTCGCGGATCTCGATGAGGCGCAGCTTCAGGCTGGGCGGCAGATGCTTGTCCGGGGCGTAGTCGGGCCGCTTGATGGCGACCTCGCCGTAACGCAGCGTGAGCACGGCCTGCCGCGGCCGCCGGTCGGCGCGCTCGCGCAGCTCGACGATGCGCCGGTCGGCGTCCGGCCACGCGGCCGGTGCGTCGTACAGCCGCCCGCCGCCGGCCAGCACGCGATTGGTATTCGCGCGGATGAGCAGGTGGAACGCCGGAGCCGGCACCCCGGCCCAGGCCGCGTACAAGTCGGCTTCGCGATCCGCCACCACCGTGACCTGGGCGGCTCCGGCCAGAACCTCCTTGGCGGCTTCGGCCACATCCAACCAGCGGCCCGACTCCTTGTCCGCGCTGCACCGCTTGCGATGGGGTTGTTGCGCCAAGCCGCTCCGGGTCCAGATCTTTCCCCCAGCCAAGCCGTGACACACGCCGCTCTCGGCATCGATCACCAGGACAGGATGGACCATCAGCCCATAGACGTTGCCCTTGCCCGTGGCGCCGAGGCCGCGACGGCGCCCGGCCGCAGTGCGGAAGTGCGCCTCCGTCGTGTCTTGAAGGGCCAGCACGTGGCGCCCCCGAACCGCCGCCGCCGTTCCGGCACTCCAGCCCTCGATCAGGGCCGCCGTCGTCACCTTGGGATTCGACAAGAAGCGGCCAAAGCGGACCGTCCCGCTCCGACCGTCGCCCAGGCTGCGCAGGCATACCGTCGTCGCTTCGACCATGCGGCCGAGAAGCGCAGCCCCCCTTTTTCCAGGCGCCGGTCGCCAAACCGGCCCAGGTCCACCGCAATCCTCTCCATGGCCCCGTCCTTTCCTCGCCAGACCACCCGCAAAGGAATCACGATTTGGCCCCTCTGGAAAGA
>JACZKS010000197.1 GCA_014859895.1 Rhodospirillales bacterium | reverse complement strand
CCTTTCCCCGTCACCCCCGTGCCTCTTCCCGTCACCCCCGCGCAGGCGGGGGTCCAGACCGGCCTCTCCGCGCGACGCGGCGCCGGGCCCTGGATTCCCGCATCCGCGGGAATGACGGGGAAAGGAGCGCGGGGGTGACGAGTAAACCCCTTCGTTGACCCCCTAGGAGGAACCTGAAATGCCTCTCGATACCCTTCGCACCATCGCCCTGGAGAAGAGCCGCAAGCAGCCCAAGCAGATCGACTTCCTGACCGAGGAGGCGCCGATCCTGAACCTGCTGCCCTTCACCGCCTCGACCCACGACATGTGGCACGCCGCCGACCAACTGGACGCCGCCGACGCCATGGGCTTCGTCGCCATGGACCAGCCGCTGCCGGAAGTCGGCTCGACGTCGCGCCTGATCAAGTTCGACCTCGCCAAGATGGGCGGCGTCATCGAGGTCGGCGAAGACAAGGCCAAGCAGTACGGCGGCAAGGAGAAGTACTTCGCCGACAAGACCGGCCCCGTGCTGAAAGTCACCGGCATGAATACGGAACGCGTCATCGTCTACGACAACCTGCGCCAGTATGCGCTGGACAAGTTCCTGGCCGGCGAAACCACCCACACGGTCTATTCGGCCGGAGGCTCTGGCAACGCCAACTACTCCATCGTCGCCGCCCGCTTCGAGGAAGGCGTCTGCTCGGGGCTCTACAACTCCAAGGGCTTCGGCAACGGCGTCATGTTCGACACCCTGCCGATCAACGGCGGCGCCCTCTACAAGGTGGCGGCGGGCGTTCTGGTCTATGGCGTGCGCATGAAGTGCGACTTGGGCTTCATGGTCGCCGGCACCCGCAACGTGGGGGCCATCGTCAACATCGACATCGCCACCGGCAAGCTGCCGACCGCCATGCAGATCGACGACCTTCTGGCCGACATCCGCGCCACCGGGTCGGGCCGCACCATGCTGTTCATGCACGAGCGCGTGCTCTCGGCCTTGGGGCGCGCCTTCAAGGGCGACCAGATCCGCCTGCGCCCGGCCGACAGGAACATCGACATGGCGATCGAAAGCTGGAACCGGGTGCCGATGGTCACTTCCTACAACCTCTACGACGGCTCCGAAGCCAACGTCGCGCTCAGCTGAGAAGGAATCGCGCCATGTACAAGATCGACGGCCTGACCAACTACGCCAACGTCTATGGCCAGAACCTGGCCGACGCCCAGGCGCTGCCGCAGAACGGAACCTGGACCGGCCCGGCGGTGAAGCTGGCCGGGACGCTCGGCGGCATCGAGGTGGTGGTGCGCGCGCACTCCGCCCTCGCGCTCGCCGACACCAAGACGCTGACGGTGAAGCTCCGCCACGCCGGGGCCGACCTCGCCTACTCCGACCTGGCGACGGTCTATGCCGCGACCGCCGCGGCCGGCAGCGGGGCCAAGCCCAAGAACGCCGAGCTCGCCCGCTTCGTGCTGCCGAGCAACGTCAAGGCCAACGTGCTGGCCACCATCGCCACCGACGACGCGGCGGCAACGGGCACGCTCGACATCATCCCGACGTACCTGCCGCGGTAGGGCAACGCCTGGCCATCGACGCCCTTCCTTTCCCCGTCATTCCCGCGAAAGCGGGAATCCAGGGCCACCGCTCCGTCACTCGCCCTGGACCCCCGCCTGCGCGGGGGTGACGGAAGGGGAGGGGTCGCCGCCGCCCACCGCCCGAACGAAGGAGAACGCCATGCCATCCACCCCCGAGACTCCCATCCGGGTGCGCGCCCAGGTTCCCGGCCATTACCGGGGCCACCGCCGCGCCGGCGAGGAATTCGACTTCGCCGCCGGGTCCGGGCCGCTGCCCAAGTGGCTGAAGCCGGCGCCGGCCGATCCCTTGGCCGCCGCCATCGCCGCGCTCGACCCCAACGACGAGACCCAGGCGGCCGGCCGCCGCCTCACCCGGAACGCGGCCCCCAAA
>JACZKS010000196.1 GCA_014859895.1 Rhodospirillales bacterium | reverse complement strand
GCACCAGCGGCCGCCGAGGCCGGGCCGTCGCGCCCGCTGGTGCTGGGCGTCACCGTGTTGACCTCGCTCACCGACGACGACCTGGCGGCGACGGGGGTCGCCGGCAAGTCCACCGAGCAGGTGGTCCGCCTGGCCCATCTGGCCCAGGCATGCGGGCTGGACGGCGTCGTCTGTTCGGCCAAGGAAATCGTTGCCCTGCGCGGCGCCTGCGGGGCCGGTTTCAAGCTGGTGGTGCCCGGCATCCGTCCCGCCTGGTCGACCGCCGACGACCAGCGCCGTATCGTTACCCCCGGCGAGGCGATGGCGCTGGGCGCCGACTTCCTGGTCATCGGCCGGCCAATCACCGCCTCCGCCGACCCCGCCGAGGCCGCGCGGCGCATTGCCGACGAAATCGGCCGCTCCTAATGGGCATCGACGTCAAGATCTGCGGGCTGAGCACGCCCGAGGCGGTCAAGGCGGCCGCGGCGGGCGGCGCCCGCTACATCGGCTTCGTCTTCTTTCCGCCGTCGCCGCGCTTCGTCAAGCCGGCCGTGGCCGCTGAATTGGGCGGCTACGCGCCCGGCAGCGTCATCCGGGTCGGCCTCACCGTCGATGCCGACGACGCGGCGCTGGCCGGGATCGTGGCCGACGCCTGCGTGGAGCGCCTGCAATTGCACGGCCGCGAGACGCCCGAGCGGGTCGCCGAGGTGCGCCGCAGCTTCGGCCTGCCGGTGATCAAGGCGCTCCCCATCGCCGGGGCGGACGACGTGGCCGCCGCACGGGCCTACGAAGACGTCGCCGACATGCTGTTGTTCGACGCCCGGCCGCCGGCCGGGGCCGACCGTCCGGGCGGCAACGCCCTTTCTTTCGATTGGCGCCTGCTGGCCGACGCCAAGTGGCGGCTGCCTTGGATGCTGGCCGGCGGCTTGACCGCCGCCAACCTGGCCGAGGCGGTACACCAGAGCGGGGCCGGGACGGTCGACGTCTCCTCGGGGGTCGAGGACCAGCCGGGGGTCAAGGACATCTTGAAAATCCAGGAATTTTTGCGGATGGCGGAGCGCTGTTGAGGTTTTCCGGCGACTCGCACCGTCCGCAGGCAAACAAAGAACTCCGTTTTGCCGCGACTTTGTGGTTTATTACCGGCCCGCGAGAGGGCCGGTCCCGTCCCTTTCCCGAGGACCACCCGTATCAAACGCACGATGGACAGCATGGATAAGCCGAACACCTACCGCGGCGGGCCCAACGAGCACGGGCATTTCGGCATCTACGGCGGCCGTTACGTCGCCGAGACGTTGATGCCGCTCATCCTCGAGCTCGAGCGCGCCTACGAGGCGGCCAAGGCCGACCCTGCCTTCGCCGCTGAGATGGATGGCTACTTCAAGACTTACGTCGGCCGGCCGAGCCCGCTCTATTTCGCCGAACGCATGACCGCCGAATTCGGCGGCGCCCGCATCTATTTGAAGCGCGAGGACCTGAACCACACCGGGGCGCACAAGATCAACAACTGCGTCGGCCAGGCGCTCCTGGCGCGCCGCATGGGCAAGCGGCGCATCATCGCCGAAACCGGGGCCGGCCAGCACGGCGTCGCCACCGCCACCGTGTGCGCGCTGTTCAACCTCCCGTGCGTCGTCTACATGGGCCAGGTCGATATCGAGCGCCAGGCGCCCAACGTCTTTCGCATGAAGATGCTGGGGGCCGAGGTGCGCTCGGTCACCTCGGGCTCGGCGACCCTGAAGGATGCCATGAACGAGGCGCTGCGCGACTGGGTCGCCAACGTCGAGGACACCTACTACCTGATCGGCACCACCGCCGGGCCGCATCCCTATCCCTCCATGGTGCGCGACTTCCAGTCGGTGATCGGAGAGGAGGTGCGGGGCCAGATGCAGAATGCCGAGGGCCGGCTTCCCGACGCCCTGCTGGCCTGCATCGGCGGCGGCTCCAACGCCATGGGGCTTTTCCATCCCTTCCTCGACGAGCCAACCGTTCGCATCGTTGCCGTCGAGGCGGCCGGGGAAGGCATCGCCACCGGCAAGCATGCCGCCAGCCTGACGGCCGGCAAGCCCGGCGTATTGCACGGCAACCGCACCTACCTGCTGCAGGACGCCGACGGCCAGATCAAGGAGGCCCATTCGGTATCGGCCGGCCTCGACTATCCGGGCATCGGCCCCGAGCACGCCTGGCTGCACGACGTCGGGCGCGTGGAATATGTCTCCATTACCGATGCCGAAGCCATCGCCGCCTTCCATCAGTGCACCCGGCTGGAAGGCATCATCCCTGCCCTCGAATCCGCGCACGCCCTGGCCCATACCGTCAAGCTGGCGGCCAGCCTGGGGCCGGACAAGCTGCTGGTCGTCAACCTGAGCGGGCGCGGCGACAAGGACCTGGACACCATCGCCCGGCTGGAAGGGACCACGCTATGAGCGGCGCCACCCGAATCGAGCGGCGGTTCGCCGATCTCCGCGCCCAGGGGAGGGCCGGCCTCGTCACCTTCCTGACGGCGGGCGACCCCGATCCCGCGGTGTCGGCGGCGATCCTGAAAGGTCTGCCGGCTGCGGGCGCCGACCTCATCGAGCTCGGCATGCCGTTCAGCGACCCGATGGCCGACGGCCCAGCCATCCAAAATAGTTCGCTCCGGGCGCTTGCGGCGGGCATGACGCTGGAGAAAACGCTGCGTCTGGTAGCCGACTTCCGCCGCGGCGACGACGCCACGCCGATCATCCTGATGGGCTATTTCAACCCCATCCATGCCTTTGGCGTCGAGCGCTTCCTGGCGGCGGCCAGGAAGGCCGGTGTCGACGGCCTGATCATCGTCGACCTGCCGCCGGAGGAAGAGGGCGACCTGTGCCTGCCGGCGCGCAACGCCGGGCTCAATTTCATTTATCTGACGGCGCCGACCACTGATGACAGGCGGCTGCCGCGGGTGTTGGAGAATGCCAGCGGCTTCGTCTATTACGTGTCGATCACCGGCATCACCGGCACGGCTTCGGCCTCGGCCGCCGATATCGGCGGCGCCATCGCCCGCCTCAGGCGCCACACCGACCTGCCGGTCGCCGTTGGTTTCGGCATCAAAACGGCCGCTCAGGCCGCCGAGGTGGCGGCCCTGGCCGACGCCGCGGTTGTCGGATCGGCCCTCATCAACTGCCTGGCCGAAAACCTCGACGCCGACGGCGTTGCGGAACCGGGTCTGGTCAAGGCCGTTTTGAGTATGGTGAGCGATCTGGCCGGCGGCGTCGCCTCCGGCCGCGTTCGGGAGAATGCGCGATGAACTGGCTGAAAAACTGGGTTCGTCCGAAACTGCGCGAGCTGGTCGGCCAGAAGGAGATCCCTGAGAACCTCTGGCACAAGTGCCCGAAGTGCGAGCAGATGATCTTCCATCGGGATCTCGCCGCCAATTTGAGGGTCTGCCCGCATTGCGGCCACCACATGCGCCTGACGGTCGCCGAGCGCCTGAAAATGCTGTTCGACGACGGCGCCTATCAGACCATCGAGCTGCCGGAAGCGGTCAGCGACCCGTTGCGCTTTCGTGACAGCAAGCGCTACGCCGACCGCCTGCGCGATGCCCGCAGCAAGAACGGCGCCCGCGACGCGCTGTCCGTGGCGCATGGCAAGATGGGCGGCATGAACGTGGTGGTCGCCGCCTTCAACTTCGACTTCATGGGCGGCTCCATGGGCATCGCCGTCGGCGAGGGCCTGCTGGCGGCGGCTAGGCTGGCCGTCGTGCAGGACGCGCCTCTCATCGTGGTGCCGGCCTCGGGCGGCGCCCGCATGCAGGAAGGCATCCTTTCGCTGATGCAGATGGTCCGCACCACGCTGGCCGTCGAGGACATGCGCGAGGCCGGTCTGCCCTATATCGTGGTGCTGACCGATCCGACCACCGGCGGCGTTTCGGCGTCCTTCGCCATGCTGGGCGACATTACCCTCGCCGAGCCGGGCGCGGTGATCGGCTTCGCCGGCGCCCGGGTCATCGAGCAGACCATCCGCGCCAAGCTGCCCGAGGGCTTCCAGCGGGCCGAGTACCTTTACGATCACGGCATGGTCGACATGGTGGTCAACCGCCACGAGCTGCGCGCCGCCCTGATCCGCATCATCGACCTGCTGCGCAACCGCCGGCCGCCCGGGGAACTGGTGACCCTGGCCGATGCCGAGGAAGCGGCGACGGCCGAGGCCAAGCCGGCCCGCACGGCGGCGGCCAAGGCCTTTGCCGCCAAGGCGCGGGCCAACAAGGAAAAGGAAACGTCGGCTGAGTAGCGACCCCGTCCTTGATCGCCTGACGCGGCTGCATCCCAAGCTCATCGATCTTTCCCTTGACCGCGTCGAGGCGCTGCTGGATCGGCTCGGCCGCCCGCACGAGCAGCTGCCGCCGGTCGTCCACGTTGCCGGCACCAATGGCAAGGGCTCGGTCATCGCCTTCCTGCGGGCCATGCTGGAGGCGGCGGGTTATCGGGTGCATACCTACATCTCGCCGCATCTGGTGCGCTTCAACGAGCGAATCCGCGTCGCCGGGCGGCTGATCGAGGACGATCACCTGACCGCGCTGCTCGAGGAATGCGAAAAGGTCAACGCGGACGCCCCGGTCACCTTTTTCGAGATCACCACGGCGGCCGCCATGCTGGCCTTCGCCCGCACGCCGGCCGACGTCACCCTGCTGGAAACCGGCCTGGGCGGTCGCCTGGATGCCACCAACACGGTGCGCCGGCCGTTTCTTTCGGTCATCACCTCGATTTCCATGGACCACCAGCAGTACCTGGGCGACACCCTGGAAAAGATCGCCGCCGAAAAGGCCGGCATCATGAAGGCCGGCGTTCCCTGCCTGGTGGCGGCGCAGGGCCGCAAGGTGGCCCGGGTCCTGGAACAGCAGGCGGCGGCGCTGGGCACGCCGCTGGTGAGAGAGGGGGCGGACTGGTTCGTGCTCGGCCGCGGCGAGGGCGTCCTCTTCTGCGAGGGGGATCGCTCGCTGGCGTTGCCCCGCCCCGCGCTGCCCGGCAAGCACCAGGTGCACAACGCCGGGCTGGCGGTGGCCTGCGTCCGGCGATTGGCGGGATTTAGCGTCCCCGAGGCGGCCATCGCCGCCGGGCTTGGCACCGTCGAATGGCCGGCCCGCCTGCAACGCCTGGCCACGGGGCCGCTGCCCGCCCTGCTGCCCGAGGGCTGGGAGTTGTGGCTGGACGGCGGCCACAACCCGGGGGCCGGCCGGGTCCTGGCCGAGCATTTCCGCCACTGGCGGGATCGCCCGCTGCACCTGGTGTTCGGCATGCTGAACACCAAGGACCCGATCGGCTACCTGAAGCCGCTGGCCCCGGCGGTGACCCGGCTTCGCGCCGTCGCCATCCCCGGCGAGGCCAACACGCTGCCGGCCGAGCAAACGGCCCAGGCCGCCTCGACGGTGGCCATCGCGGCGGCGGCGGCGCCTTCCGTCGAGGCGGCGATCCGCCAACTCATTGCCGCCGACGCGCGTCCGGCGCGCATTCTCATCTGTGGTTCCCTATATCTTGCCGGAACGGTCCTTCGGGACAACGCCTGATCGGAGACCGATTGCACCCGATGACGATAACGTTGATTACGCGCCGCCTGCACCTGCGGCCCCTCGAACCCACCGACGCCCGGCATTTCGCCCGCCTATTCGGCGAGGATAGCGACGCCATTGCCTTGACCGCCACCCTGCCCGATCCGTGCACGGTGGAAGAGGCCGGCAAGTGGATTGCGAGGCGGATGCGCGATTCGCACGGTTTTGCCATCTGCCGGGCCGGCGACGGGGTGTTCGTCGGGGCCATCGGCTTCGGCGAGGTGCTGGATCGCATCGAGCTGGGCTATGGCATCGGCCGCCCGTTCTGGGGCAACGGGTTCGCCACCGAGGCGGTCCGCGAGGCGGTCCGCCATGCCCAGGCCGTCGGCGTCGCGGCGCTCGAGGCCTGCACGTTTCCCAGCAATCCGGCCTCGGCGCGCGTGCTCGAGAAGAACGGCTTCAAGAACATGGGCCGGATCACCCGCAACTATCCCTTGCGCGGCGGCCAGCGCGCCGTCTTCCGCCATGTCCTCGATCTGACCGGCGAGCCGAAGCTTTAAGAATCGCCCGGAAAAAGTGAAGCCCCACCGGATGGCGGGGCTTCCGAAGGTTCGAACAGGAAGGGGAGCCGTCAGATGACCGACTCGACCCATTCCACCAGTTTGCTCTTGGGCAGAGCGCCGACCTTGGTGCCGGCGACCTGGCCGTCCTTGAAGATCATCAGGGTGGGAATCCCGCGCACTCCATAGTGCGAGGGCGTTGCCGGGTTCTGATCGATATTGATCTTGGCGACGGTCATGCGGTCGCTCATTTCGGTGGACAGTTCCTCCAGCGACGGGGCGATCTGCTTGCACGGACCGCACCATTCCGCCCAAAAGTCCACTAGAACCGGCTTAGACGACTGCAGGACATCGGTTTTAAAAGAACCGTCGGTCACGTTCTTTGGCATCTATCCATTCCCATCAGAAGTTCTCGAATTTCTTGTATTGTCCCCCGCGAACCCCGCCCCGCCGAGGGCTCGCCCGGCCCTGAATCTAGAGACCGCCCCCGGGAGCGTCAAGGCGCGTGCTTCTCCAGCAGGGGATCGGGGAGCGGCATCAAGCGGGGACCATCGGTCCACAGGAGCGCGCAGCGGACGGGGCGGTCGGGGTAGATGGCGCCGAGCGCCTGGCGGTAGGCCGCCATTTGCCGGAGATAAATCGCCGGCACCGCCGAAGGGTCGTTTGGGGCCGGCCGGTTGGTCTTGAAGTCGACGACGAGAACGGCCTCCGGCGTCACCACCAGGCGGTCCACCTGGGCCGAGATGGCCCGGCCACCGATGGTGCCGACCAGGGGCACTTCGGCCCAGCCGGCCGGACCGAAGATGGTGCCGAATTCCGGATGTCCCAGCACGGCCAGCGTCTCCGCCGCGATCGCCGCCTGCGCCGCCGGATCGAGACCGTGGACGCGCCGGGCCAGGAAAGCGGCGGCGGCGGCCGGACGCACCGGCGGCGCCACCTGCAGCAAGGTTTGCAACAGGGCATGGATCAGGCGGCCGCGCCGGAAGCGCAGGCCGTCGTCGCCTCCCAGCGGGGAGACCGTTGGCGGCTCCTCGCCGTCGGGACGCGA
>JACZKS010000195.1 GCA_014859895.1 Rhodospirillales bacterium | reverse complement strand
CGGTCATGGCGGGAGGGGACTTTTTCGCTGGATCGGCGCCACGTTAGGCCCGGCGCCGGAACGCCGCAACCCCTTGCCGGGGATGCATGGCGGGCCAAAACAGAATCTCTTCTTCGGTTGGAGGATTGTGGCGATGGACTTCTTCTTCTACGGGACGCTCCGCGATGCCGACGTGCGGCGGCAGGTGCTCGGCCGCGACCTTTTGACCGCCCAGATGGAGGAAGCCGTTCTCGCCGGCTTCAGCCCCCTTTTCGTGGCCAAGGCCACCTATCCCACGCTGGTGGCCAGCCCGGATGGCCATGCGCCGGGCCTTTTGGCCCGCCGCCTGGGGACGGCCGACGCCGCCCGCTTGGCCGCCTTCGAGGGGCCGGCCTATTGTATCCGTACCCTGATGGTGACCGGCCGGCGGAGCGGTCCGGTGGCCGCCCGCGTTTTCATCATTCGGGGCGAAGCGCGGGCGGTGGGGCCGCCGTGGTCGCTGGACGACTGGCAGCGACGCTTCAAATCAACCTTTCTGGCGACGAGACCATTCCGTCCACGCTGAACATTGGGCCTGAACACTTGCATTGGTCACCAAACCATCCCATCTAGGGTGTGGAGATTCTTTTCCGGCACTGCCGATCAGCGACCCGGCTGGGTGCCGGCGCCATTTCGCGAGGGGGCGAGGTGAGCGTTTTCGGGAGGGTCTGGTTTTCTCCCGCAGTTCAATAGCCGGCGGCGCCTGAACGTCAGCGACGTCGGTTTCCGGTGAGATCGCAGGAACTGCGATCTGCCTTCAGCCGGCGCGACGGCGCCAGGGGCCGGACTTGGGCCCAATCATGATGACACGAGCGAAACGGGCTTACGGCCCGCGTTACGGACATAGAACAATGGATTCAGCATGCAGGATTCCGCAGACGGAACGCTCCGTCGATGCGGAAACCGAAATCGATATCGACATCGACGACAAAACGGACCGCAAGACCAGGCGATGCCTGATGTGCGGACAGTCCTTCCTCAGCGAATGGGCCGGCGAGCGGGTTTGCCGTTCGTGCAAGTCCACCGCGGCGTGGCGTACGGGATGATCCGCCACCATCGGTTCGGCCACTTTCAATCGAGGGGAGATCGCCATGCCCAATCGCGTTCCTAGAAGTAAATGGTTCGGGAGACGGAAGACGTCGGGTGAGCGGCGCGACAATGCGTCCACGCCAAGCGCTTCCCCAGGGGGCGGTTCGGACCAGGGCGGCGACGGCGCTTCCGACGCTAAAAGGAAGTTCGCCCGCTACGTCGAACTGGCGAAGGCGGCGGCCTCTTCCGGCGACGCCGTCGAGTCCGAAAAATACTACCAGTACGCCGACCACTTCCTGCGGCTGATGAAGGACAAGCCGGCTTGAAAAAGCCGGTGCCGGCTGGCACATCCGCCAAACTCCTCTTGCTATTGTCTTTCGCCGCGATTATTTCTCATTCTGTGACTCTTTTGACCTGGGGAGAGGGATCGGCCGGGAGCGTTGTCCCGATCGTTTCATAATTCCGTCTTATGCAGAAGGGCGTCACCTTGCCGGAGCGCGTCGTTCCGGCGAGAACAAGCATGGAAGTCTTAAATCAATGACCGTTGGTATTACCAAGTTCTTCAACGAAGCCAAGGGCTTCGGTTTCATCAGCCCCGAAGATGGTTCCAAGGACGTTTTCGTCCACATTTCGGCCGTCGAACAGGCGGGCCTCCGTACCCTCCGTGAGGGACAGAAGGTCGAGTTCGACGTCCAGCCCGACCAGCGCGGCCCCAAGGCCGTGAATCTTCGCGCGGTAAAGTAATTTACCGTGCGTAAAGCGGGGCCGTCCGGCAACGGGCGGCCCCGACTTTCTTTGTTGTAGCCCGGCCATCGTGCCGACGCACCGGCCTGCCGATAAGGGAGGGCGGTTTTTTTTGTGTCCGTAGCGCCGCTCTCAACTTAGGCGATGGCGGAACATGACGGCGGCGCCGGCCAAGTTGACCAGGGCGATCGCCGCCATCGGCCACAGTTGCCGGAAGACCAGTTCGGTCGACAGCCCTTCCAGGAAGATCCCCCGCACGATGACCAGGAAATAGCGCATGGGATTGACCAGCGTCAGGTGCTGGATCGCCTCGGGCATATTGGCGATGGGGGTGGCGAAGCCCGACAGGATCACCGCCGGCATGATGAACAGGAAGGCCCCCAGGATGGCCTGCTGCTGGGTCCGGCAGATCGACGAGATCATCAGGCCGACGCCAATCACCGCAAGCACGTAGACGACGAGCCCGGCATACAGCAGCCCGACGTCGCCTCGGAATGGTATGGCGAACCACAGGATGCCGACGATCACAATGAGCGTTCCCTCGGCCACCCCGATGACGAGTGCGGGGGTGGCTTTGCCGACGAGGATTTCGAGTGGGCGGAGCGGCGTGACCAGAAGCTGCTCGAAGGTCCCGACCTCGCGCTCGCGGGCCACCGACAGCGCGGTGACGACGATGGTTACCACCAGGGTCAGCAGGGCGACGAGGCCCGGAATGAAGAACCACCGGCTTTCCAGGTTGGGATTGAACCATGAGCGGACCACCAGGTGGGCCGGCGGCAGCGGCTCTCCATGGCTTTTCGCCCACTCGCTGTTGAAGTCGGCGACGATGCGCCCGGCGTAACCCAGCACGATCAACGAGGTGTTGGATTCCCGGCCGTCGACGATGAGCTGCACTTTGGCCGGCGGGTTGATCCGGATGTCGCGCGAGAAGGTCGGCCCGATGTGGATGAGCAGCCGGGCCCGCCGGGGATCGATGACTTGAGCGATCTCGGCCTCGCGGCTGATGTGGCCGATCACCTCGAAGGCCGGCGCCCCCTCGAAGCGGGCGACCAGTTCGCGGGCCGGCAGGCCGTCGTCTTCGTTGAAAATGACTGTGGCCAGATGATTGACGTCGAAGCTGGCGGCGTAGCCGAAGATCAGCAGCTGGATGAGCGGCGGCACGATCAGCACGAAGCGGCTTTTCTTGTCCCGCCAGACGGCGTGGAATTCCTTGATGATCAGCGCGCGGATGCGATTCCACATGGCGGGCGGTTCCTATTCCAGCGACTTGCGGGTCTTGCGCCGCGTCAGGCCGAGGAAGAAGACGGCCATCATGGCCAACGCCGCCATGTCGGTCGCCACGACGGACCAGATGTTGCCGGCCAGGAACAGCGTCTGCAGCGAGGAGACAAAATAGCGGGCCGGTACGATATGGGTGATGCCCCACACCACCGTCGGCATGCTGGCGATGTCGAACAGGAACCCCGAGAGCATGAATGCCGGCAGGAAGGCGACGATGATGGCTACTTGGCCGGCGGCGAACTGGTTCTTGGTCACCGTCGAGATCAGCAGGCCCATGCCGAGGGCGGCCAGCATGAAGAGCGAGGAAACCAGCAGCAGTACCAAGAAGGTGCCGCGGAACGGCACGCCGAACACCCACACCGCCATGACGGTGGACGCAGCCATGCCGCCCATGCCGAGTACGAAATAGGGGATCAGTTTGCCCAGAAGGAATTCGCCAATGCGTACCGGCGTTACCATCAGCGCCTCCAGGGTGCCGCGTTCCCACTCGCGCGCCACCACCAGGGCCGTCAGCAGGGTGCCGATCAGGGTCATGATGATGGCCATCAGCCCGGGCACCAGGAAGTTGCGGCTGCTCACTTCGGGATTGAACCATACCCGCTGCTCGACGATGACCGGCGGCGCCAGGGCGCGGCCGGCATCCAGTGCGGTGTGTTCGAGCCAGTTCTGCCAGGCGCCGTCGACATAGCCGCTGATGATGCGTGCCGTATTGGCGTCTGTGCCGTTGACGATGAGCTGGATGGGGGCGCCGTCGGCCGAGGGAAGCTGGCGGGTGAAGTTCGAACTGAGCACGACGATGGCCTGCACACGGCCTTCGGCCAGCGCCCGCTCGGCGGCCGGCCGGTGCGGCACGGCCTGCGGCGCGAAGTATTCCGAACCGGCCAGGGAGGCCGCGAAGCTTGACGTCTCGGCCGTCGGGTTTTCGATGACAAGCGCCACCGGAACGTGCTTGGCGTCCAGCGACACCCCATAGCCGAAGAGCAGCAGCAGGACGACCGGCAGCACGAAGCCGATCAGGATGCTGCTGGGGTCGCGCACGATCTGGAAGGTTTCCTTGCGGATCAGGCCGCGAAGGCGCATGCCCTTGCCTCCTCGCGTCATAGGGCGTGCTCCCGGTCATAGCTCTCGATGAGGTCGACGAAGACGTCTTCCAGCGTCGGGTCCGGCCGCTCGGACCCCCGGTGGTCGGCCTTGAGCCGGTCGGGCGAACCGGAGGCGATCAGTCGCCCGCGGTAGATGACGCCGATGCGGTTGCAGTACTCGGCCTCTTCCATGAAATGGGTGGTCACCATGATGGTCACGCCAGCCACCGCCATGGTGTTGATGCGATGCCAGAATTCCCGGCGGACCAGGGGGTCGACACCCGATGTCGGCTCGTCCAGGAACAGCACGCCGGGCTGATGCATGATGGCGCAGGCCAGCGCCAGGCGCTGCTTGTAGCCGAGCGGCAGGTCGGCGGCATTGACGTCGGCGAAGGGGCCAAGGCCGAACTCTTCCATCTCGTGCTCGATGGCCCGTTCGCGGACCTTGCCGGCAAGGCCGTAGATGCTGGCGAAGAAACGGAAGTTCTGGGACACGGTCATGTTGCCGTAGAGCGAGAATTTCTGGGCCATGTAGCCGATGCGGCCGCGCGCCTTGGCGGCCGCCCGCCTCAAGTCGATCTCCAGCACCAGGGCCTTGCCGTCGGTCGGCGGCAACAGTCCGCACAACATCTTGAAGGTGGTGGATTTGCCGGCGCCGTTGGGGCCGAGCAGGCCGAAGATTTCGCCTTGCGCCACCTGAAAATCGATGCCGTCGACCGCTTTGAACGTGCCGAATTGCCTGACCAAACCCTCGACCCGGATGACTGGCGCGCCATTGGCGACGGCCGGTAGGGGGATGGAATCCGGTTTTCCCCCGTATCGGGGAGCGGCGTCGGGAACGGCCGATGTGGTCTCCCGTTCCTTAAGAAGGGCGATAAAGGCGTCCTCGAAACCGGCGGCGACCGGCCGCAGGGCGTCCTCCTTGAGGTCGAGGGCGCGGGCCAGGTCACCGAGCCGGGCGGCATCGGCCGGCCGGTCGAGTAGCAGGCGAACATCGGCTCCCTTGATCACCGCGTCGATGATCTGGGGAAACCGCCTGACGCCATCGAGGACGGTCCGGGTGTCGGTGTTTCCCACCGCGAAGGCGAAGGTCCGGGATTGCAGACGGTCGCTGAACTTGGCGGGCGGGCCGGCGTCAAGAAGCTTGCCCTCGCTCACCAGCAACACGTCGTCGCAGCGTTCCGCCTCGTCGAGGTAGGCGGTGCTCCACAGTACGCTCACGCCTTCCTCGACGAGGGCGTGGACGATCGCCCACAGTTCACGGCGCGACACCGGATCGACGCCGACGCTGGGCTCGTCCAGCAGCAGTAGGCGGGGCCGTCCGACTAGCGTGCAGGCGAGGCCCAACTTCTGTTTCATGCCGC
Organism: Rhodospirillales bacterium; assembly: GCA_014859895.1. Taxonomy (GTDB): domain Bacteria; phylum Pseudomonadota; class Alphaproteobacteria; order Rhodospirillales; family Shumkoniaceae; genus Shumkonia. Next base: position 19,487 of record JACZKS010000195.1, on the reverse strand, counting down.
CGGAAAGCCGCCCGGCCTGGCGGCCCCGGAAGGGGCCCAAGCCGGTGAAATCCATGAGCTGGGCGAAGCGGTCCTTGCGCTCGGCGCGAGAAAGGCCCTGGAGGTCGGCGTAGAGGTCGAGGTTTTCGGCCACCGTCAGATCCTCGTAAAGGCCGAAGCGCTGCGGCATGTAACCGACCGCGGCCTGGATATCCTGAGCTTGGCGGCGGCTGTCGAAACCCAGCACCCGGACGGTGCCGGCATCCGGCTTCAAGAGCCCGGTGATGAGGCGCATCAGCGTGGTCTTGCCGGCAGCGTCGGGGCCGACCAGGCCGGTGATGCGCCCGGCCTCGACGCGCAGGGACATGCGATCGATGGCGGTGACGGTGCGGCCGCCGCTCTCGAAACGCTTGACCACTTCGCCGATGTCGATAACCGGATTTATCACGGAGTTGGCTCCGGGCCGTTCTGGCGTTCAGCTGGTACCCTTCGGAATTTCCGGGGTACCGGGGCCGGCCTCCGGCAGCAGACGGATGGTCACCGGCATTCCCTGACGCAGGCCGTTATCGGGATTAACAACGTAGATCCGTACGCGGTAGACCAGCGAGGAGCGAATTTCCCGCGTCTCGACGGTTTTGGGCGTGAACTCGGCGACCGGCGAGATGTGGCCGACCCATCCGGCGTAGGGCCGGTCGGGGGCCGAATCGGTAAATACCTGCGCCTTCAGGCCCGGATACACGCGGCCGAGGTCGGGGCCGGCCACATAGGTCCGGGCCCACACCGGGTCGGTCAAGGCCAGCACGTAGACCGGCGTCTGCGCAAGGACGACGGCACCCGGCTCGACGATCCGCGTCTTCACGATGCCGCCGGCCGGGGCGTAAAGCCTGGTGTAGTCGAGAAGCTGGAGGGCCAGGGTCAAGGTCGCCTTCTGAGCCTCCAGCCGCGCTCTCGCCTCGACGATGTCCTCGTTGCGGGGGCCCTGGATGGCCAGCGCCAAGGCCTGATCGGCCGCCTTGAGGCGGGCCTTAGCGCCGTCGACGCGGGCCCGGTCGCTGTCGAGCTTCTGCTGCGAGGCGAAATCCTCGCGGGCCAGCTTCTGGGTGCGCTTCAAGGTTGAGAGGGCGTCTTCGAGGTCGGCCTGGATGGCGGCAACGTCGGCGCGGGCCTTCTGGATTTCCTGCGAGCGGCTGCCGGCCAGCAGGCGGTCCAGCACCGCCTTCTGGGCGGCGACCTGAGCCTCGGCGACATCGACCTCGGCCATGTAGGTGGCGGCGTCCAGGGTGGCCAAAAGTTGCCCTTTGCGGACGGCGGCCCCTTCCTCCACCTCGACGCTCTCGACCCGCCCGCCGACGTTGAAGGCAAGGTCGGCCTCGCGGATGTCGATGTTGCCCTGCAGCACAATCCCGGTTTCCGCCGCCGGCGGTTCCTGCCAGGGACGGGCGTAGTAGACGTATCCGGCGGAAGCCGCTGCCGCGACGACAACGACGAGCACGATCAGCTTTTTCATCTGGGGGCTTCCTTTCCGATCGATGCGGCCAGTTCGGCGGCGAGGGCGCCAACGACCTCGACTTCGCGGGGGCCAATGGCTTGCCATTCGAGGTGCGCCAAGACCGCCGCGTGCGCCACTCGGAACACCAGCACGCTGCCGGCCAGCGACAATGTCCTCAACCGGACATGCTCGGATCGGGGGTCTTCGTCGAGCAGTATCGCCACCAGTCGGCCGACGAGGCCGAGCATCGGCCCCATGACGCCGGCGTAGACACGCCGGAAGGCCTCTGTCGGCTCCATCTGTTCGCGAATCAGGAAGCGGGCCCACGTTTCCGATTCGCGGCCGATGAAGAGCGCGGCCATTCTCTCAAGAATGCCCGTCAGCAGCCGACGGGCCTCGTCCGGTCCGATGGCGACGCCTTGATCCACGGCTTCCTTGAGCCGGGTACGCACCCGCTCGCGAACGTCGGCGGTATGGGACGCGATCAACGAGCCGATGTGCTCGGCCGCGGCGATGTAGAGCCCCTGCTTGCCGCCGAAGTAGTAGGGGATGGCCTGAAGATTGACGCCAGCGGCGTGGGCCAGCGCCCGGGTCGTTGTGCCGTCGAATCCACGCCGGCCGAACACGTCGATGGCGGCGGATAACAGCTTTTCGCGCGTGACATCGGCGCGGGGACGGCGGATCGGAGGTGAATTCTTCGCAGGCATGACATCGACCATAATCTTTTCCAAATAATCAGTCAATCGAATGAATTATTAAATCGAGGAAATACCCACTGCCGCCGGAGCAGCCCTGGAATTGCCGGGCGGCCTTGCCCTCGACGGGGGAGGACGTTAAAAGCGGGCGCCATGGCCCCTCCCATCCTCATGCTGCGCGACATCCATCTGACCTTCGGCGGCACGCCCCTGCTGGAGGGGGCCGAGCTTTCCGTCTCGCAGGGCGAACGGCTGTGCGTGGTTGGGCGCAACGGCTCGGGCAAGTCGACGCTGCTCAAGATCGCCGCCGGCCTCATCGAGGCCGACGCCGGGGAGCGGTTCGTGCAGCCGGGTGCCACCGTGCGCTATCTGGCCCAGGAGCCGGATCTTTCGGGATTTGCGACGACCCTAGCCTATGTCGAAGCGGGCCTGGCGCCGGGCGACGATCCGTACCGCGCCCAGTATCTGCTGACCCAACTGGGCCTGACGGGGGCCGAGGGAACCGCGCGGCTGTCCGGGGGCGAGGCGCGCCGCGCGGCGCTTGCCCGTGTGCTGGCGCCGGCACCGGACATCCTGCTGCTCGACGAGCCGACCAACCACCTGGACCTGCCGGCCATCGAATGGCTGGAGGCCGAGCTCAAGGCCACCCGCTCCGCGCTGGTCCTGATTAGCCATGACCGCCGCTTCCTGGAACGGCTATCGCAGGCCGCGATCTGGCTCGACCGAGGCATGGCGCGACGCCTGGATGCCGGCTTCGCCCAATTCGAAAGCTGGCGCGACGACATCCTGGGACGCGAGGAGCTTGATCGCCACAAGCTCGACCGCAAGCTGGTCATGGAGGCCGACTGGCTGCGCTATGGCGTTACCGCCAGGCGCAAACGCAACATAGGCCGGCTGCGGGCGCTCGAGTCCCTGCGCAAGCAGCGCCGCGAACAGCGCCGTGTCACGGGCGCCGTCAAGCTGTCGGCGGCCGAGGGCGAGGTCTCGGGCAAGCTGGTGGCCGAGGCCAAGGGGGCGAGCAAGGCATTTGGCGACACGGTCGTCGTCAGGGACTTTTCGACTCGCATCCAACGAGGAGACCGGGTCGGCATCGTAGGGCCCAACGGGGCCGGCAAGACGACTCTCCTCAATCTGCTGACCGGGACGTTGGCGCCCGACACCGGCTCGGTCCGCCTGGGCGCCAACCTGCAGTGGGTGGTATTGGACCAGAAGCGCGAGAGCCTCGATCCGGAATGGACGTTGACCGAGGCGCTGACGGGCGGCAGCGGCGACACTGTCATCGTCGACGGCAAGTCCAAGCACGTGGTCAGCTATATGAAGGACTTCCTGTTCGCGCCCATCCAGGCGCGCAGCCCCGTGGGCGCCCTTTCGGGGGGCGAGCGCGGACGCCTGATGCTGGCTCGCGCCCTGGCCCGGCCGTCCAACCTGCTGGTGCTGGACGAGCCGACCAACGACCTCGACCTTGAAACCCTCGACCTTTTGCAGGAGATGCTGGCCGACTATTCGGGGACCGTGCTGTTGGTCAGCCACGATCGCGACTTCCTTGACCGGGTGGTGACGTCGGTAATTGCCTCGGAAGGTGACGGACATTGGACCGAGTACGCCGGCGGCTACAGCGACATGGTCGTCCAGCGTGGCCGCGGCGTTGAAGCCAGGGAGGTGGCCGGGCCCGCGGCAAGGCCGGCCAAGGCGAAAAGCGAGGAAGAGACGGCGCCGTCGGCACCCAAGGTCAAAGCCAAACGCAAGCTGTCATTCAAGGAAAAGCACGCGCTGAAAACCCTGCCGGCCAAGATGGACGCCTTGCGGACCGAGATGGCCGCCCTTGAGGCGAGGCTGGCCGATGCCGATCTCTACCGGCGCGACCCGGCGGCCTTCGAGGGGGCGGTCAAGACCCTGGATGGGGTGCGCGCCGCGCTGGCCAAGGCGGAAGACGAATGGCTGGCCCTGGAACTCCTTCGCGAGGAATTGGAGGACGGCTGACCACCGTTTCGCAAAAAAAGATGAAGGACTGATGGGCATCGAAACCCCGGATTTCCGGGAGATATCGCGCCGATCCGAAAAGCGGGCGACAATTGGCCCTGGACCCGGGCCGTCTTATTCTTAACTCTGTCGGTAACCAACGGACATTGCCGACCCAACGAAAGGATCGTTATGGCTTTCAAGCCCAATTACAGTTTCGAACGCCGGGAGCGGGACAAGGCGAAAGCCGCCAAAAAGGAAGCCCGCCTTCAAGCCAAGCGCGACAAGTCGGATAAAAACAAGGAGGAGAAATCCGTAGCCGACGTCGAACAGGCAACTGAAACGGCGCCGGTCGAAAAGGACTAGGGAAACGTGCAGCGATCGGCGGTCACGTTGACGAAGCCGCGGCTGTTTCCGTTCGTGACCGTGAAGCGGTATTCGTGCTCGCCGAGAACGACCGAGTGATGAAGAGGCAGTTTTGCGGTCGCCTTCGCGGTTTTGCCGCCAAGCCGGGAGAACTGCACGGTGAGCGGTTTGGCCGGGTCGAACCACGCTTCGGGCTGGTTGGCGGCGTTGACGGCGGGCTCTCCCTCGCCGAACACCGTGATGGCGTTATCGGCGAACGTCACCGTACTCACTGCGTAATCGATGTCCCCGCCGGCGATCGCGGTTTTGACCAGGAAGCGCTTTGTCGTCGGGGCATTGTCGCAGGATTGGCCCGTACCCGCCGCATTGATGAGAAAGGCTAGCCGATCCACCGCCACCCCGGCCGCCAACTGTTGGGTGACCAGGGAATACAACTGCTGGGTCGGCCCCTGCGGAACGTCGCGCTCATAGCGCCGTTGCCATTCCTGCGCCTCCAACTTGGCCTGCTCGGCGGACGTCATAAGGGTGCGATTCCGCTCTTCCGCTTCGGCGACGGCATTCGAAAGCGTTGAGGTTTCCTCCTGCAACTGCCGGATCTGGATTTGTGCCAGGGTCGCGCCGGACTGGTAGAGGGCGATGCCGCCGGCCGTGAGGCAAGCCAACAGGAACAGCCATTTGATAAGCCGGCTGCGCCGTTGGCGGCGCTCGCGGGTGCGGCTTTCGCGAAGGCCAAGGGTCATGTCGGTAGAGTCCTATTCATGTTCACGAAGGTAAGTACATTCTCGGCCGGAGCAAGTGACCTTTTTGGGGTATGTCATGGCGCCATGACAGCGAGCGCTATCGCGGAATTATGGCGGGATTTTGATACCGCTCCATTTTCGGGGGAAAAGCCGGATCGTTGGCGGTGTCCCGTTAGGAGCGGCGCGGCAACCGTTGAATGGCATCTTCGAGAGCGGAAAGAAAGCGCGATCGGTCGGCTTTGGTGAAAGAGGGCGGGCCGCCGGTGATCTCGCCGGCTTCACGCAGGTGCGCCATCAGATCGCGCATGGCGAGTGCCGTGCCGATGCTGTCGTCGGTGAATGGCTTGCCGGTTGGGGCGATGGCCTGGGCACCCTTTTTAAGGCAGCGGGAGGCCAGCGGGATATCGGTGGTGATGGCAAAGTCGCCGGCGCCGATGCGTTCGGCGATCCAGTCGTCGGCAGCGTCCGGGCCTTCGGCGACGACGACACGGTTAATGAGCGGTGTTTCGGGCAACCGCATCCAACTGTTGCTGACCATGTGGACGGTCAGCCCGTGACGGGCGGCTACCCGCAGGACCTCGTCCTTGACCGGACAGGCGTCGGCATCGACAAAGATTTCGCGCACAAGTCCCTCGCGTTCCCATCGGTGCGCGGTTGTCGCACGTCGAGCCGCCGGGCTGCCAGTCCAAATCAGTGGGCGATCAGCACCGGAACAGAAGCCGCAGCAAGAATATGCCGGGTCGTGCCGCCGAAGATGACCTCGCGCAGCCGGCTGTGGGTATAGGCGCCCTTCACGATGAGGTCGGCGCCAACCGCTGCGGCCTCGTCGAGAATGGCCTCGCCGGCCGACCGGCCGCGGGCCGTCAAGGTCTTGGCGGCGGCCCTGATGCCGTTGCGGGCCAGATGGGCCGCGACATGCTCGCCGTCCGGGCCAGGCACCATGCCGCCAGAGGTTCCCGTCACCGAAAGAACGGTGACCGAGTCGGCGCCAAGGAGCAGCGGCATGCCGAGGCCGATGGTGCGGGCCGTCTCCGTGCTGCCGTTCCAGGCAAGCAGGACGTTCCGCCCTATTGTCCGGGGTGGTTTCGGGGGCGCCACAACGACCGGCCGGCCGCTCTCGAACAGCGCCGCCTCGCAGACGGGTACCCAGCGTTCGGTGGCCGGCGAAGAGGTCCGCCCGATGACGATCAGGTCGAACAACCGGCCATAATCGCCGAGGACGCGGATTCGATCGCCGGTCTCTTCCCGCCACTCCGCCGTCGGGCCATCGGCAGACTCGCCCAACGCGCAGAACGGCACCTTGCGGCTGGTCATGAAATGGGTGAACCGCCTTTTGACGACCTCGCCGCTTTCCTGCCAGTAGGCATGGTGCCGCTCGAAGTAGCTGGGAGCGACATCGAAGGCGGCTGTGACCGACATCGGCTCGGCCTTGACGAACAGACCCTCGACATGGCTGCCGAAACGGCTGGCGAGAAGGTGGGCCGTCGCGATTGCCGCATTGGTCATCGTTTCGGAGTCTTCCGAATCGTCGTCAAGCAGAGGCAGAAGAATTGTCTTCATGGCACCTCTCCCATTCCGGAAAACGAGGGCCATTATAGCAGAATTCGTGGGCGAACGGGGGCGTTTCCCCGCCCGCTTTCAAAGATTGGATGCGACCTGAACGCCCTTCATGGAAACCACGAGGCAAGCCACGCCCGCACGTTCGAGGGTGCGGCAGGCGGTGTCGGCGCGGCCCTTGTCGAAGCCAACGATGCGAGCCCGATAAAGGGTGTGTTTCTTCTTCTTGAGCGGGACGATCTTGATGATGCCGTCGCCCAGCAGCGAGGGAGCTTTTTCGATGGCGTGGCGGGCGGCCTCGTAGGCCGGCCCCCGGCTGCGATAGGCACCCACCTGGACGGCCCAATCGTCGTCCGGTTCGGACGAACCGGCCTCGTCGGGGGCGGCCGATGCCACGGTGGTGTCGGGCTTGGCCGGCGGAGGCGGGGCCTCGGCTACCTCGGTCGTCGCGGCCCCGTCGCTGATCATGGCGAAGCCGGCATCGAGCAACTGCGACATTTGGCGGTTGCGGGTAATTGCCGACTGGCCGCCGAAGACAAGGCCGATCAGGCGCCTGCCGTCACGTGTGGCGGAGGCGACGAGGTTGAAGCCCGAGGCATTGATGTAGCCGGTCTTGATGCCGTCCACGCCGTCGTAGGAGTCGAGCAGGCCGTTGTGGTTGCGATGGGTCTGGCCCTTGTACGTGAAGGCCGGGGTCGAGAAATAATGGTAGTGCTGCGGGAAATCGCGCAGCAACGCTCGGGCGAGAACGGCCATGTCGCGCGCCGTCGTCATCTGGCCGCGATGGAACAGTCCCGAGGCGTTGCGGAAGGTGGTGTTTTTCATGCCCAGCTTGCGCGCCATCGAGGTCATCCTGAGGGCGAAGTCGCGCTCGCTTTTGTCCATTCCCTCGGCGACCGTCGTCGCAATGTCGTTGGCCGATTTGGTGACGAGGGCCAGAATGGCGTCCTTGACGGCAATGGTTGATCCCGCCGGCAGTCCCAGCCGGGAAGCGGGTTGGCTAGCCGCACGCGCGGAAACCTTGAGCGGCTTTTCGAGAGCCCATTCCTTGCGCTGCAGGGCATCGAAGACCAGATAAAGGGTCATCATCTTGGTCAGGGACGCCGGGTAAATCGGCGTGTCGGGTTCGACCGACTTCAGCACGCGGCCGGTGTCGGCGTCCATGATCAGCGCGGCGTATTTGGCGGCGAAAGCGGGAGACACGGCCAGCGCCGTAAAAATCACTGCCATTGCGAGGGTGGCGCACGCGAACCGAAGGATCGCCAATCGCCCGGTTTGCGTTTGGTGTTCCTTGGCGTCGCTCACGGCCCCTCGTCCTTCTTCCCCGACTTTTTGCATTAAACCAGAACCGGCGGCCTTGGCTCAAGGCGATTGACGCATACTCGAACACATCGCGCACCGATACCGTAGGGTTATGGGTAGCAGATGGTCCTCAACAAAAGGTTAATGGCGGTTAACTTTTCTCCGGAAGATGGATTGCCGTCCGGCGGGGGTATTTCAAAAGGTTCCGGGCGAGGCCTTTTTTTTGCCCCATCCCAAATCTAATATATAGAAGCGGGAACCAACGCGGATTTCCCTCGTTCCGGATGGGCTGTAAGCGACAATGAGTGACCCCAAGAAGCCTTATGACGAGCCACCTTCGACGGGTCTGGCGACCAAGACTCGGCCCAAGACGAAGAAGCCGTCGCTCTACAAAGTCCTGATGCTGAACGACGATTACACGCCGATGGAGTTCGTGGTCCATGCCCTTCAACGGTTTTTCGGCAAGAGTCACGACGAGGCGGTCCGCATTATGCTCCATGTCCATCAGCGCGGCGTGGGGGTCTGTGGCGTCTATACCTATGAAGTGGCCGAAACCAAGGTCAATCAGGTGATGGACCTGGCCCGGCAACATCAGCACCCCTTGCAGTGCACGATCGAAAAGGAATGAAGCCACATGTTGTCGCGAAACCTGGAGCAGACCCTGCACCGGGCCCTGGCGCTGGCCACCGAGCGCCGCCATGAATACGCCACGCTCGAGCATCTGCTGCTCGCGCTGACCGAGGACCAGGACGCCATCGCGGTATTGCGGGCCTGCGGCGTCAACATCGATCAACTGCGATCCGATCTGGCCGAGTTTATCGCCAATGAATTGGCCGGCCTGACCACCGCCCGCGTGGCCGATCCCAAGCCGACCGCCGGCTTCCAGCGCGCCGTGCAGCGTGCCGCCATCCACGTGCAGTCGTCGGGACGCGAAGAGGTGACGGGCGCCAACGTGCTGGTGGCGCTTTTCTCCGAGCGCGAGTCCCACGCTGTCTATTTCCTGCAGGGCCATGACATGACGCGGCTCGACGCCGTCAATTACATCTCCCATGGCATTGCCAAGGTTCCCGGTCATTCACAGCCGCGCCCGGTTCGCGGCGCCGAGGAGGAGTCGGTGGCGGAAAAGGTGACGGCGAAGGTCAACGAGGCATTGTCGGTTTATTGCGTCAATCTGAACCAGAAGGCGCTGGACGGACGGATCGACCCTCTGATCGGCCGCGAGGCGGAGATCGAGCGGACCATCCAGATCCTGTGCCGGCGCAACAAGAACAACCCGCTGTTCGTGGGCGACCCCGGCGTCGGCAAGACGGCCATCGCCGAAGGCCTGGCCCGCAAGATCGTCACCCGCGAGGTGCCCGACGTCCTGAAGAACGCCACCATCTTCGCGCTGGACATGGGCACACTGCTGGCCGGCACTCGCTATCGCGGCGACTTCGAGGAGCGGCTCAAGGCGGTGATCTCCGAGCTGGAGCACACCGACGGGGCAATTCTCTTCATCGACGAGATCCATACTGTGATCGGGGCCGGCGCCACCAGCGGCGGCTCGATGGACGCCTCGAATATCCTGAAGCCGTCCCTGCAAAGCGGCCTGGTCCGCTGCATGGGCTCGACCACCTACAAGGAATATCGCAATCACTTCGAGAAGGACCGCGCCCTGGTCCGCCGGTTCCAGAAGATCGACGTCTACGAGCCGTCGGTCGAGGACACGGTGAAGATCCTGCGCGGGCTGAAGCCCTATTTCGAGGAGCACCACAAGGTGCGCTACACCGCCGAGGCCCTGCGCACGGCGGTCGAACTGGCGGCCCGCTACATCAACGACCGCAAGCTGCCCGACAAGGCGATCGATGTGATTGACGAGGTGGGCGCGGCATGCATGCTGCTGCCGGCCCACCGGCGGCCGAAGACGGTGACGGTAAAGCACGTCGAGGAGGTGGTGGCCAAGATCGCCCGCATCCCGCCCAAGAGCGTGTCGATGGACGACCGCAAGGTGCTGGAGACCCTGGAGCGCGACCTCAAGACCATGGTGTTCGGCCAGGATAGGGCCATCGAGTCGCTGTCCAGCGCCATCAAGCTGGCCCGCGCCGGCCTGCGTGAGCCCGAGAAGCCGATCGGCTGCTATCTGTTCTCGGGGCCGACCGGCGTCGGCAAGACCGAGGTGGCCCGCCAGCTGGCACGCACCCTGGGTGTCGAACTGGTGCGCTTCGACATGTCGGAATACATGGAGCGCCATTCGGTGTCGCGTCTCATCGGCGCGCCTCCGGGCTACGTCGGTTTCGACCAGGGCGGCCTGATGACCGATGCCGTCGACCAGCAGCCCCATTGCGTGCTGCTGCTGGACGAAATCGAGAAGGCGCATCCGGACGTCTTCAACATCCTCTTACAGATCATGGACCACGGCCGGCTGACCGACCACAACGGCAAGAGCGTCGACTTCCGTAACGTCATCCTGATCATGACGACCAACGCCGGGGCCAGCGAGATGGCCAAGCCGGCCATCGGCTTCGAGCGCGACGAGCGGACCGGCGACGATCAGGAGGCGATCGAGCGCATGTTCACGCCGGAATTCCGCAACCGGCTGGATGCCACGGTGCCGTTCTCCAGTCTGTCGCTGGAGGTGGTCGGCCGGGTGGTCGACAAGTTCATCATGGAACTGGAAGCCCAGTTGGCCGATCGCAATGTCGTTATTGTGCTCTCGGACGCCGCCCGCGAATGGCTGGCCAAGCGCGGCTACGACAAGAACTTCGGTGCCAGGCCGTTGGGGCGGACCATCCAGGAGCACATCAAGAAAGCGCTGGCCGAGGAACTGCTGTTCGGACGGCTGGTCAATGGCGGCCTCGTTAAGGTCGAGATCGTCGACGACAAGCCGACCTTCAGCTTCGAGGAGGCGCGGCGCCGATCGCACCGCAAGGGGTCGCCCAAGGACAAGGAGCCGGCGCCGGCATGATGCCGGTCGGCCGGACCTGCCTTGTCAGGGGCAGGCCATCTCGGAAACGATCTTGATCTGGGCGGCGCCCCGCTGGGCAACCGGCAACATCGTGCGTGGCGACAGCGCGAAGGTCTCGCGGTCGCGTCTGCCGTTGCTGCCGACGCGTTCGATGACCACCCCCCGGCATACCGGGCAGGCGTTGAGGAGGGCGGGCTGGCCGTTCTTGCCGGTGGCCAGCTTGGCGCAGTCCTTGACGTCCTCGATCGCCGCCGGCTTGTTGGGATCGCAGGGGCCGTCGCTGGTGACGCGGGTCTTGCCCGATCCCACAAACGACAATTCCATTTTGCTCTTTGCGGAAATCCGGTAGCTGCGGTTGAGGGGTAATCCCTGGCCGCGCCGCTGGTGCTCGATGTAGGCAATGCGGCACTCGTCGCAGGTGTTGACCAGGATGTCGCCCCCGACGCGATTGGCGACCTGCACGCATTGTCCGCCGGCCACCGTGGTCGCATTCGACCTGGATCGCCCGTCGGCGTGCCCGGGCCAACCGGCCAGCAGGGCGGCGACGGCCAGGACCGCGGCAAACCGCAGCCTGACCGGCGTGTTGTCGAGAAAACCCGTCATTCGTCCCATTCCATCTTGCCCGTCCTCCAGCCTAGCGGCGAAGGGTTAAGGCCGGGTGAATCCGGTTGCGCTCTACCGACCGTCATGCTCCGGTGCCCGCCAGGGGCATCCAGAAAGCCATCCTCTGGATCGCCCGGCCCCCGGATCAAGTCGGAGGATGACGCGCCGAGCGATGATGGTTGGAGGAAGAGCTTGCCTCACGGAACGTTACAGAGTTACATTTCGTCCCGGTTTCAACCGGAGTTTGGATGCTCGGTACACTTGTGAGCTGCTGACGGGGTTCCGCCGACGCGGCCCCGTCGCATGAAAGCCGCACCGGCTTGCCCGGCGCAGAGGTGGTGTTTGCGCCCGCAGCCGGGGGCCGGTGCCCGTCGTTGCCTGTGCAACGGCACCTCACACGAAACCGAATCTTTCGAAAAGGAATTCATCATGGACCACGCTGTTATCGAGGCGCTGTGCCTGATTCACGAAAACATTGAACGCAAGGGTCCCGGATCGGACCGGCTGACCCATTCCCTCATCGAGCGCATCAGGCCATTGCTGCCGGAGTGCCCGCGAGCTGCCGACCTCGGCTGCGGTAATGGCCACGGCGCCTTTGTCCTGGCCGAGGAATTGGGGGCCGACGTCACCGCGGTCGACTTCTGCCCGGCCTTCATCGACGAACTTAAGGCGCGCCTTGAGAAGTCACCGCCGAAGGCAGGACGGATTTCCCCGCGGGTGGCCGACATGCTGGAGCCGGGCTTGGAGCCGGAAAGCATCACTCTGGCCTGGTCGGAGGGTGCTATTGGCAGCGTTGGTGTCAGGGAAGCGCTCAAGGCTTGGTTGCCGCTGCTTACACCGGGCGGCATGGTGGTCTTTTCCGACCTGTGCTGGTTCAACCGGCAGCCACCCGAGGAGGCCCTGGCGTTCTTCGCCGAGCCCTACCCCGGAATGGCGACCGTGGGAAACCAGATCAGGACGGCCGAGGAGTTGGGGTACAACTTCGTGCATGCCGAGCTTTTGCCCGCCGCCGATTGGTGGACGAGCTATTTCGATCCGCTGGCGGGACGGCTGCGCGAACTGGAGGCCGACGTGGAGCCGGAATCGGTACTAGCCGAGATCATTCGCATGGCCTGGGTCGAGCAGGAGAACTTCCGGCGGCACAGCGACCACTTCGGTTACCTGTTCCTGGTGCTGAAGAAGTAAGCGAGGGCGGCTAGCCGCAGTCCTTGCGGAAGGGGGAGGCGTCGGCCAGGTCCTCGCGTTCGAGGGCCTCGGCCTGGCGCTCTTCCTCGAGAAAGCGGGCGACGGCCCGGCGCAGGGCCGGATCGGCGATCCAATGGGCGCTGTAGGTGACCACCGGCAGATAGCCGCGCTGGACCTTGTGGGGGCCCTGGGCGCCGGCTTCGACCCGTTTGAGGCCATGCTCGATGGCGAACGCGATGGCTTGGTAGTAGCAAGCTTCGAAATGCAGAAAGCGATAGTGTTCCAGGCATCCCCAATAGCGGCCGTAAAGCGTGTCGCCGCCGATCAGATTGAGCGCGCCGCCGACCGCCCGGCCGTCATGCTCGGCCCATATCAGGACGATTCTCTCGCCCAGGCTTTGGTGCAGCAGCGAGAAGAAGGCGCGGTTGAGGTAACCCGGACCCCACTTGCGGTCGATGGTGTCGCGATAGAAGCGGTAGAAGACGTCCCAGTGCTTTTCGGTGATGTCGTTGCCGGTCAGCGTGCGCAGATCCACTCCACTGTCGGCAACCGCTTGGCGCTCCTTGCGGATCGCCTTGCGCTTGCGCGAGGCCAGCGCGTCCAGGAAATCGTCGAAGTCGTTGTAACCCTGGTTCGTCCAATGGAACTGGTGGCCGATTCTCACCAGCAGGCCGGCGGCCCGCAGGCGCCGCCACTCGGCCTCGGTAGGAAAGGTGATGTGAATCGACGAGGCGTCATGGCGTTCGGCCAGTTGCAGCATGCCGGCGATCAGGACGTCGCCGAGTTCCTCGGGCTCGCCGGGGCGCACCATCAGGCGTGGCCCCGTGACCGGGGTGAACGGCACCGCCGCCTGCAACTTTGGATAATAGGGGCGGCCGGCCCGCTCGCTGGCGTCGGCCCAAGCCCAGTCGAAGACGTATTCGCCATAGGAATGGCTTTTGAGATAGAGCGGCGCGCAGGCCCGCAAGGCCCCCTTTCCGTCCTCGATCAGCAGATGCTGGGGCAGCCAGCCGGTCTTGGGCATTACCGTGCCGCTGGCCTCGAGTGCGGCGAGGAAGGCATGGGACACGAACGGATTGGCGGTGTCGGCGCAGGCGTCCCAGGCGCCGGCCGGCACCTCCGCGAGGCCGTCGACGACCCGGATGGCAATGGCTTCGCGTCCGTCGGGCATGCAGAAGAGATGAGGGGCGTGCGAAGGGGAGGCAAGACGGGGAACGGCATTTTTGCGCCGGTTGGCGTTTGGACGGATTCCAAACTTTGCGCCGATGTCACGCGACCGTCATCGACCGGTCATGGCGCCGTCATGTCGCCGGGACAAAAGTCAATGGTCTCGTCACGCGGCCGCGGAAGCGGATAAAGAAGAACAATGGCTTGAGGAATGTTTGACCCAGCAGCGCCGGAAAGGGAAACCCCGTTCGACATCTCCAGTACGGGTACCGGGTGGTCCCAGGAGTATGAATGGATGGGAATTGAACCTTTGCCGGAGATTCGGGAAGGGAAACGGATCTCGCCCGCCGGTCTTCCGCGTTGGGGCTGGGATTACGCTCTCGAACGGTTGGACTTCGCCTTCCAGCCGATCGTCAATATCCATAACGGCGTCTGCTTCGGCCACGAGGCGCTGTTGCGCAACTGCACCGATGCCGGCTTCGACAGCATCCGATCCGTCTTCGATACCGCCGCCGCCGCCAAGCGCCTGAATCGCGTTGAGGCGGCGTTGCGCGAAAAGGCGATCCGAAAGTTCGCCTCGATTGGCGCCGGCCGCCATCTCAAGCTGTTCTATAACGTCGACAATCGCTGCATGGCGATGCCCGACTATCGTCCGGGCGTCACTTCCCAGGTGCTGGAGCGAAACGGCCTGGCGCCGTCCTCGCTTTATCTTGAAATCTCGGAACACCACGATCTCAGCCGGGCGAGCCAGATCGAGGCTATCCTCACCGCTTACCGCGCCCAGGGCTACAAGCTGGTCATCGACGACTACGGCACCGGCTTCTCGCAGCTCAAGATGCTCTACCACTGCGAGCCCGACGTCATCAAAATCGATCGCTTCTTCGTCTCCGGCATCGATTCCGACAAGCGAAAGGAAATGCTGGTCGCCCAGCAGGTCGACCTGGCCCACCTGATGGGGGCGCTGGTGGTTGCCGAGGGGGTGGAAACCGAGGCCGAATTCTACGTTTGCAAGCGCGTCGGCTGCGATCTGGTCCAGGGCTACTTCATCCAGCGGCCGACGCAGTCACTGGCCGAACTGATGCCCCGCTACGGGACCATCGAAGACTTGGCCAAACGCGACCGCCGCTCGGCTGGGCGGGACGACGGCGTCCTCGTGCGCAGCCGCATGACGGCCATCCAGCCATTGGCCCAGGAAACGACGCCGATCGCCGTCCTGCGATACTTTCAGCGGTTCCGGGACACCTGCGTGGTGCCGGTGGTGGACGGGCAGGGCTGCCCGGTCGGGATCATCCGCGAGGCGGACTTCAAGGAATTCTCCTACTCGCTCTATGGGCGGGAACTGCTACAGAATCCGCGCCTCCGGCAGAATCTGGGGCGTTTCCTCCGCCGTTGTCCGGCCGTCGAGGAGACCGAGCCCGTGGCGCAGATCCTCAAGGTGTTCGCCAACGCCGACACCAAGGAGGGCGTGATCGTCACCCGGAAGATGAGCTATGTGGGCTTCCTCGAAGGTCACGCCCTGTTGGAAATGCTGAACGAGAAGAACACCATCGCGGCGCGCGACCAGAACCCGCTGACCCAGTTGCCCGGCAACAACGCCATTTACCGCTATGTCTCCCAGGTGCTGGCGAGCGACGGCTGGGGTCGCCACTTCGTCTATCTCGATTTCGACAATTTTAAGCCGTTCAATGACCGCTTCGGCTTTCGCCAGGGCGACCGCGCCATCCTGTTGTTCGCCGAAATCCTGGGCAAGAAGCTGATCGGGGCAAACTGGTTCATCGGTCATATCGGCGGCGATGACTTCTTTGTCGGTGCCGACCGGCTGTCGCGCGACGACATCATGGCCCGGATCGCCGCCCTGGTGGAGGATTTCGGCGGCCAGATCACATCTTTCTACGACGCCGAATCGCGTGCCAACGGGCACATCGAAGGCGCCGACCGCGCGGGTCAGATGCGGCGCTTTCCGCTGATGACCGTTTCGGCGGCGATTCTGGAATTGCCGGAAGTCCGCACGACGCTGTCGGTGGACGACGTGGCGCCGGCGATTTCGGAGTTGAAGAAACAGGCCAAGCGGCGCGACGACCATCTGGCCATCGCCGATCTCGCCGCCTTTTGCGCGATCTGAGCGGCGGATCGCCGCTGGCGCGAAACCCGTTCAGGCGATCTCGAAGACCGCTTCCACCTCGACGGCGACGCCAAGAGGCAGGGCCGGAGCCCCGACCGCGGCGCGGGCGTGGCGTCCGGCGTCGCCGAAGACCTCGACCATGAGATCGGAGGCGCCGTTGATGACCTGCGGGGTCTGGGTGAAGTCCGGCGTGCAGGCGACGAAGCCGCCCAGCTTGACGACCCGGCGAACCCGGTCAAGGTCGCCGCCGCAGGCGTTGCTGAGCTGGGCCAGAAGGTTGAGGCCGCAGCGGCGCGCCGCCTGATAGCCTTCCTCGACGGACACCGTATCGCCCAGCCGGCCGACGAACTGCGGCTTGCCATCGACCAGAGGCACTTGCCCCGAAACGAAGACGAGCTTCCCGGTCACCACGAACGGCACGTAGTTGGCGACGGGGGAGGCCGCTTTCGGCAATTCCAGTCCGAGTTCGGCAAGACGGGTGGCGATGGTTCCGGGCATGGGTCTGTGTCTCCGCACTGTGGGCTTCTGGTTAGATTCTGAAGATCTGTCCCTCGGCCGGCGCCAGGCATCGGGTGGCCGACCCCTTTTTCTTGAGCCGGCCCTGGGCTTGTTCGAGCTTGCGATCGATATCGTCGTCGGTCTGGTCGGGATCGTGGTGGAACAGCAGCAGGGTCTTCACCTCGGCCTCGTGCGCCATGTCGACGACGCGACTGACGCAGGAATGCCCCCACCCAAGCTTGCTCTTGTATTCGGCGTCGGTATAGGTGGTGTCGGTGATCAGCAGGTCGGCGCCGTGAAGGAAGGTCGTGAGGTTTTTCATGTAGAAGGGGTTGTAGAATTCGCTCTGTTCGAAATCAAGCTCGTGGTCGGTCACGTAGCATACCGAGTGGCCGAGGTATTCCACGCGATAGCCGAGGCACTTGCCCGGGTGGTTGAGCAGCTTGGTGCGCACAGTGATGCCGCCGCCCAGCGAGAAGGTTTCCTCCTCGAGGTCGCGGAAATAGACCCGTGCGCCGAACTGCTTGAGGCGGATCGGGAAGAAGATGCCGTCCATCTGGGCCGAGATCATCTGGCGCATGTTGATGGTGCCATGCGATGTGCCGAGGATCTCGAACTCGTTGCCGGGAATATACAAGGGCCCGAAAAACGGCAGGGCGTTGATGTGGTCCCAATGCGGATGCGAGATGAAGATCTTGGCTTCCATGCGCTGGCGCCGCTGGACGATCAGATGGTCGGACAGGGCCTTGATGCCGGTTCCGGCGTCGAAGATCAGGAACTGGCCCTTGGCGAATTCGACCGAAACGCAGGACGTGTTGCCGCCATAGCGCAACGACTTCTCGCCCGGCACCGGCAGGGTCCCGCGCACGCCCCAGAAGGCGACCTCCATCTCGTCGTCGATGAAGCGATAGATCTTCTCCATGAAGGTCTTGGGATTGAGCGGCTTGACGATGTAGCCGTGGGCGCCGAGGTCATAGGCGCGGGTCCGGTCCGCCTCGTAGGCCTTGCCTGAAATGATGATGATTCGGCAGTCGTGACGGTCCTTCCGCTCGCTCAACTGCTTGCATAGCTCCAGCCCGTCGGTTCCCGGCATCATCAGATCGATGAGCACGCAGTCGGGCTTGGCGGCGAGAATTTTGGTCAATGCCGTCTCGCTGCCAAGATGGCCGATGACCGAGTGTCCCTCGGCTTCCAGCAGTGAACGGGTAAACTCTAGGATATCGGGGTCGTCATCGACCACGAAAAACGTCAACTTCCTGTGCTGCGGCATCGAACTCTTCTGCCCTTGGCGCCGTTACGGACCGGAAAAAAAGGCCGCGAACGGCCCAACCACCACCCTTTCCCACGATATCCAAAGCGCGCGGCCGGCGCAACGCCGGACGGCATGGGATGGAGGGATCGAGGGCGGGAGAAATGAAAAAGGCGCTTAGCCGGCTTCCTCCCCATCACAAGTCCCGGTAGAATGGGCCCGTCGGCACGAATCGCGTCATTCAACCGCCGGCGTCGAGCGGCGGAAAGCCAAGAAAGGATTCCCCCACCCATGCACGAAAAGAGCATCGAACTTCTCAACAAGGCGGTCGCCGACGAGCTGGCCGCAGTCCATCAGTACATGTATTTCCATTTCCACTGCGACGATCAGGGCTACGACCTGCTGGCCGGCCTCTTCAAGAAGACCGCCATCCAGGAGATGATGCACATTGAGCTCCTGGCCGAGCGCATCCTTTTCCTCAAGGGCGATGTCAACATGGCGCCGGCGGTGCCCGTGAAGGCGATCCGCGACGTCAAGGACATGGTCCAGCATTCCGCCAAAATGGAAGAGGAGAGCGCCCGCGAATACAATCTGTGGGCCAACGAATGCAGCGCCAACGCCGATTCGGCGTCGAAAAAGATATTCGAGGACCTCGTCGCCGACGAGGAGCGCCATTTCGACCAGTATGATACCGAACTCGACAACATGCGGAAGTTCGGGGAAAACTACTTGGCGCTACAGTCCATCGAGCGCAGCAAGACCATTTCGGCCGGCGGTCGCCCGGGCGGCGCCTAACGGTCGGTTGCCGCGCAGCCTGGCAGAGCGGTCAAGCCGCCCTGCCGGGCGGCAGGCATGCGGATGCCGGCGATGCTGAACTCGGGGCCGAAAATCCGCCGCCATTCCTGGGTTGCCTCTTCCTCGCGATTGTCGTGTTCCATGGCGCAGGCGCGCCGGGCTTGCCCATAGGCGCGGGCGGCCGCTTCCAGCCATGCATCACCGAGATGGAGGCGCTCCAGGGCGCCGGGAGTCAGCAATTCGCGGCGGGCCTGATGGACCATCCAGAAAAAGAAGTCCCGGACCATCCAGTCGTAAAACAAAAGGCTGCGGCGCGGATAGATCCAGGCCAGCGCGAATTCGGTAACCAGCAGTTCAATAGCCAGCGAAGTCAGCGCCACGTCGTGGGTGCGCCGCCACGCCTTCAGCATCATGATCAGGTGGGTCGCCTTGCCGCCGCTGGCGAGGTCGGCTTGGTGCAGGCGGGCCGCCTCGGCGACGGGATTGGTCGACAGCCATGGTCCCGTCGCGTGAGGGGCCGCCACCATCAGGGCGTCGCCGGCGGTCCTGAAACAGGGGGTCAGGCGGACCTCGACGTCGGAGAAGGAGCGCACCGACAGCCATCCTTCATCGGGCTGCTCGCGCGTTGCAAACGTGCTGGCAAGCGCGGCCGACATCTCGCCTGCCATCGAGGCGATCATCGGCCTCGCCATGGCGGTGGGCGGCCGCAGTTCGGCCGGCAGGATGTACAGCATGTCGACGGATCGGGACGGACGCACCGCGGTTCCCTTGCCATAGCCGCCGATCACGATATGGTCGTCGAGCGCGCGGGCCGGCCGGCCGGACACCGCCAAGTGG
>JACZKS010000194.1 GCA_014859895.1 Rhodospirillales bacterium | reverse complement strand
GTAAGGCCGTAACCCGGCTTCCCCCTGATCCGCCTCTCCACAACCTCACGTTCCTGCCCGCGGCTCCAGCACCCCGGCTCACGTTGCGCTCGGCCGGGGTAACGAACAAAGAAATGGTACCTTGGATTCCTTCACAGGCTCTTCCGCGGGAATGACGACGGTAAGAAGCCGCCCTACAGGATGGCTTCGTCGCCCAACAGCGCCACCCGGAAGCGGTCCTTGAGGTACGCCCCTTCGCGCGGCGGCAGGATCTTCGGCGGCGTGTCGGCCTTGACCTTGGCGACGTAGAAGACCGGGCCGCGCCTGCCGCGGATGACCGGCACCGCGGCCTCAAGCTCGGCTTCGCTGCGGATGGTCGCGGTGAACGGGATGCCGGCCCCCGCCGCCATCGCCGCCAGGTCGACGCCATGGCCGGTGTGGGTTTCCTGCATGCCGGTCTCGCCGTAGTGCTGGTTGTCGATGACCACCACGGCGAGATTTGAGGGCGCCTGCACGGCGATGGTGGCAAGGGCGCCGATGCCCATCAGCATCTCGCCGTCACCGGTCACCACCAGCACCCTTCTGTCGGGTTTGGCCAGCGCCAGGCCGAGGCCGACCATGGCGGCCGAGCCCATGGCCCCCCACAGCGGGAAGTTGAGCGGCTGGTCGCCGCCGGCCGCCGTGATGTCCCAGGCCGGCGCCCCGAGGCCGGCCACGACCAGCAGGCCGCCCCTATCCTCAAGCAGGCGGCCGACGACATGGCGCCGGTCGAGCAGCTCGGTTTTCGATGACTTCTTCATGGCTCAGCCCTTGAATTCCTTGGTTCCGATGAGGCGCTGCGAAATCAGCACCGCGGCCGCCGCCGGCCCGTTGAAGGCGATGCTGCCGGCCGCCGCGATCATCGGGCCGACATCGGCGGCGGTCGTGGCGACGTGAACGATGACGCCCTGCAGCTTGAGGGTCTCGGCGGCCGTCTGGCCCATTGGCACCTGCCAGGGGTTGGTTTCCCCCCACTCGCCGCGCATGGTTACGACCATGAGCAGCGGGAAACGGCAGGTGCGGGTCATGGAGAGCGTGTTGATGCAGTTGCCGACCCCGCTGCTCTGCATCAAAAGCGCGCCGCGCTGGCCGCCCAACCAGGCGCCGGCCAGCAGGGCCACGCCCTCTTCCTCGGTGGTCAGCGAAACCGCCCGCATGGCGTTGGCGGCGTTGCACGCCTCGATCAGCCGGGTGTGGCCGGCGTCGGGAACATAGGCGACCTGGCGGATGTCGAGGTCGACGAAGGCCTTGAAGATATCCTCGGCCCACTGGGGCTCCGGCGGGAGCGCCGCCCGGTTCTTTTGTCGCACGGTTGGCATTCTTGGCGTTTCCTCGATCAACGGCTGTGGTGCCCTCGGATAGCACGAAACCGTCCGTCCGGTCATCTTCCGTCACGCGAAAAAGGGGAGGGTCCTGCCCTTGCCCCGATGCCTTCGGGCGCTTGCCAAAAGTGGTGCCGGTCGTCATGCTGGCGCCGAAAAGGGATGAACTGGGAAGGAGGAAGGCCATGCGCACGCTGCGCCTGACGATTGGCGACGTGGTCATCCGGGCCGAGCTGTTCGATACGCCAACTGCCGACGCCATCTACAGGGCCGCGCCCTTCAAGGCGTCGGCCATGACCTGGGGCGACGAGGTTTATTTCGCGACTCCGGTCAGCGTGCCGCGCGAGCCGGACGCCCGCACAGTCATGGAACCCGGCGAGCTTGCCTTCTGGACGGATGGCGATGCCATTGCCATCGGCTTCGGTCCGACTCCCGTCTCTCAAGGCGACGAAATCCGTCTCGCCTCGCCCAGCAACGTCTGGGGGCGGGCCCTCGATGACGTGCACAAGCTGCACGCGGTGGCGGCCGGGGCGCCGATCAAGGTCGAGCGGCCCGAAAAGGAAAACCCCTGAGCGGAACGGCCGATTACCGGCCGGGAATCGCCGACGCGCTGGTCAGGGCGGCGACGTTGGCCGCCGTCGCCTCGTCGAGCGCGATGCCGTTGCGTGCGGCCGCCGTGGCCGCGATGGCGACGATGCTGTGGAAATCGGTGATGGTCGAATCGACGGTCATGCGCTGGCCGGCCCCGACGATGGTCATCTGAAACCAGCCGCGGGAGCGGTCCTTCTTGGTCGAGAAGAAGCGCACGTTCAGGCCCTCGATTGCCGTCCAGGCGATTTTCCGGTAACTCGGCAGGTTGGCGCTGATGGTCTCGTCGTCGACTTCGACGCGGGTGAAATGGCGCGCCGCCGTGCGCAGGGCGTAGATGGCGAAGACGGCGATCATGGTGCCGAACAGGTAAGTGATGAGGGGCCTGGACGGCGCCACCGCGAAGGGAACCACGGAAACCGCCAGCCCGCCGACGGACCGGGAATAATCGCCGATCACGGCGGTCAGGGGATAGGTGTGGAGGCTCATTGCCAGGTTCGTCTCCGGGGGCGATTCTCAGGTGACGACACCCTAGTCCGAACCGCGGGCCAAGCCAAGATCGACCGGTCCGCGTCATGCCCGGCTGGCGGAAATGCGGGCGCTTTACCATATGGTGGCGTCGAGACGACGTGGCCCGGGGCTAGCGGGTACGATGGGGGGAGCGGGAAACAATGGCCGGCGTAGGCATCGAATCGCTGCACATGTGGGCAGCCTTCGCGATCATTGTGGGCGCGCTCGTGCTGTTCGCGGCGGAGCGCCTGCCGATGGAAGTGACGTCGATCGGCGTCGTCTGCGCGTTGCTGCTGTTCTTCGGGTTTTTTCCGGTCTCCGACGGCGAGGGCGGCAACCGGCTGGACCCGACTCGCATACTCGAAGGGTTCGCCAATCCGGCCCTGATCACCGTGCTGGCACTTCTGGTCGTCGGCCAGGGAATCGTACGCACCGGCCTAATCGACCACGCCACGCGCATCCTGTTGAACCTGGGCGGCGGCAGCGGGACGGCGGCCATTGCCCTGGTTCTGGCCACCGCCCTGGTGTTCAGCGGCGTTCTCAACAACACGCCGGTGGTCGTCATGTTCATCCCCATCATGCAGGCCCTGGCCGGCCGTTTCCGCATCTCGGTCAGCAGGCTGATGATCCCCTTGAGTTTTGCCGCCATTCTGGGCGGCATGACCACGCTGGTCGGGTCCAGTACCAATCTGCTGGTCAGCGGGGCCCTGGCCGGCATGGGCCAGAAGCCGCTCGGCTTCTTCGATTTCACGATTCCCGGCTTGATCCTGGCCTGCGTCGGGCTTCTCTACGTCCTTCTGATCGCCCCGCGTCTGCTGCCCGACCGCGCATCGCTGGTGCAGAGCCTGCTTCCCGGCGGCGGCAAGCAGTTCATCACCCAGATTTCGGTCTCGGCCGATTCGCGCCTTGTCGACAAGACGGCGCCCGGCGGCATCTTCGCGGATCTTGGCAACATGACCGTCAGGGTCGTCCAGCGGGACGAAGAGGCGTTCTTCCCGCCCTTCGAAGGGGTGGCGATCCGCCCCGGCGACGTGCTGGTGGTGGCGGCGACGCGCAAGACCCTGACCGACGCCCTGTCCCGAGACCCGGGGCTGCTCGACCCCGATCTTGGCGCCGGGGCGCCGCCGCCGGAAGACGACGAGCAGCGCTGGCGAAGCGGCGAGCGGGTTCTGGCCGAGGTGATGGTGGTGCCGGCCTCGCGCATGATCGGCCAGACGCTGGCGCAGATCGGATTCCGCTATAAGACCCACTGCATCGTTCTGGGCATCCAGCGGCGGTCCAGGATGATCCGCATGCAGATGACCGATATCCGTCTGGCGGCGGGGGACGTTCTGTTGGTCCAGGGACGGCCCGAGGACATCGATGCGCTCAAGCGCGATCCGGACGTCATGCTGATCGCGTGGTCGGCCGAGACCCTTCCTAAGCTCGACCACGCCAAGCGTGCGGCCCTCCTCTTCCTGGCCGTGATCGGGGCGTCGGCTTCGGGCATGATGCCGATCGTCACGGCCTCGCTGATCGGCGCGGTGGCGATGGTGGCGACGGGGGTTCTCAACGTCCGCCAGGCGCTCAGGGCGGTCGATGCCCGCGTCATGACGGCCATCGGCGCCTCGCTGGCCATGGGCGTGGCCCTGCAGGAAAGCGGGGGCGCGTCCTTCCTTGCCCAACTGGCGGGGGACGCCCTGGGCAGGACCAATCCGACCCTGGTGCTCTCGGCGCTGTTCCTGATCGTCGCCGTCTTCACCAACATCGTCAGCAACAACGCCTGTGCCGTCCTCTTTACGCCGATCGCGGTCGGCCTGGCGGCCGAACTCGGTGTTTCGCCGATGCCTTTCGCCGTGGCGGTGGTGTTCGCCTCCAACTGCTCGTTCGCCTCGCCGCTTGGCTATCAGACCAACCTTTTGGTCATGGGGCCGGGACACAACCGCTTTCTCGATTTCGCACGGGCGGGCACGCCCCTGATCGTCCTTTTATGGGCGGTGTCCTCGGTAATCCTTCCCTGGTACTACGGGTTCTGATTCTTTCTCCATAAAGAACGCTTATGGAGACCATAATAAACGATAATTTTGCGTATTGGGCAGCACCCACTATCATCGCGATTGTCCGAAATGTGCCGGTTTCCCTGATGACGCGCATCGGCGCTAGCCGGTTGGGCCGGGCGATGGCCCTCACCAGGGCCACGCCAACGAAAAAGAACGCGACAAGTGGGAGGATTAAACACATGACGCCAACACTGAAACGCCAGACATTGCGCGTCGCAAGGATGGCTCCGGGCCTGCTGGCGGCAGGCGTATTGATCGCGGCTGCGGCTTCGCCGCTGGTGGCGGCCGAACCGCAGGACGCCAAAAAGCCTGCTGCGGAAATGAGCGCCGGCCCGCTTTGGGAGCGCAATGTGGCCAAGTGGCAGCCCCTACGCCAGATCGCCAGCCGCGAGTTCAAGTTCCTGGTCGATCCCCAACATTTTGCGGCCGGTCGCGAGGCGGGCTTCAAGGCTGTTTGGGAAAAGGTGAAGGTTGCTGCCGCAAAGAATGGCTTCAAGGTGAGCGACAGCAAGAAGGGGCTGAGAGAGGCCTTTTCGACCAAGGAGTATTTTGACACGCCGGACTTCAAGCTGCGTAAGGCCGGCTACGTGATTCGGATATCGACCAAGTACGCGGAAGGCAAGCCGGCCTTTCCATTCACCTTGACTGTTAAGGAAATGAGCCCGGACAACTTGTATCGGATTCTCGGTTCGAAACTGGAGACCGCCAAGGGGTATAAGGTCCAGGCCGGAAACGAGGAGAATATCTCGATATCGGCGAACGGCGCTTTGAACGGCTATATCGAAAGCGCCTGGGAAGTGAAACTGAAGCCCGAAGAGGTCGGTGCCAAGACGCTTGGCGACTTCGGAAAGATTTTCCCCGCCCTGCTTGCCGCCGGGCTGCCTGCTGACACCAAACTCCAGCCGAAAACCGCCTTCGGATACAAGGTGGTGCCCGGCACGCTACACCTTGATGGAGGCGTCGACGTCGACATCGAGATGGAGGGATGGGCGGCGTCGGCGGACAGCGCCATCTATCTGGGCGAGGTCTCGTTCAGTCTTGAGACGCCCGACTATTATGCCATGGGGGAAACACACGCCTCGGCGGAGCGCTTTCTGCAAATCTGCCTCGGTCGGGATGCCGCCGATTTGAAGCTGGCGAATGGCGAGCGGTGGGCCGGCTCCAAGGTGCTTTTCCTGCTCAACCTGCCTAACCCCTAGGACGCGTTGAGGTAAGACTCCGGGGGCGGTGCTCGTGCGCCGCCCCTTCTTGTTGGGGTTTCCAGGGGGCATCATACAAGCTGTTGACGCCCGGCATCGGCTTCTCTATAAGCGTTGCCGGGCCACAGCCCCCCAACGGGCTGCGACCCTTCTGTGAGGAAGGGAGAAAAATCATGACCTCGCCCCTGCGGCCGGATGTCCGGCCGAGCAATCCCAATTTCGGTTCTGGTCCCTGCTCGAAGCGCCCCGGATGGACTCTGGCGGCGCTTCAAAACGCGTTCATCGGCCGCTCGCACCGCGCCAAAGGCGGCAAGGCGCGGCTGCAGGACGTCATCGAACGCTCGCGCGCCGTCCTGGGCGTGCCGGCCGACTACCGGATCGGCATCGTGCCGGCTTCCGACACCGGCGCCGTCGAAATGGCCCTGTGGTCGCTGCTGGGTGAGCGCGGCGTCGACATGCTGGCCTGGGAAAGCTTCGGCCAGGGCTGGGTGACCGACGTCGTGAAGCAGCTGAAGCTCACCGACGTGCGCACGCTCAAGGCCGACTACGGCCACTTGCCCGACCTTTCCAAGGTCGATTTCTCGCGCGACGTCGTCTTCACCTGGAACGGCACCACGTCCGGCGTGCGCGTCCCCAACGGCGACTGGATCTCCGCCAAGCGCGAGGGACTGGTCATCGCCGATGCCACCTCGGCGGCGTTCGCCATGGATCTGCCGTGGGACAAGCTCGACGTCGTCACCTATTCCTGGCAGAAGGTGCTGGGCGGCGAGGGACAGCACGGCATGCTGATCCTAAGCCCCGCCGCCGTGAAGCGGCTGGAAACCTATACGCCGGCCTGGCCGCTGCCCAAGATCTTCCGCATGACCAAGGGCGGCAAGTTGATCGAGGGGATTTTCACAGGCGAGACCATCAACACGCCGTCCATGCTGGCGGTGGAAGATGCCGCCGACGGCCTCAGGTGGGCCGAGCAGATCGGCGGCCTCAAGGCCCTGATCAAGCGCTCGGAAGGCAACCTCGCCGCGGTCGCCGAATGGGTGGAAAAGACGCCGTGGGTCGATTTCCTGGCCGCCGAGCCGGCCATCCGCTCATGCACGTCGGTCTGCCTCAAGGTGGTCGATCCGGCCTTCCTCAAGCTCGATGCCGAAGGGCAGGTGGCAGCCGCCAAGAAGATCGCCTCGCTGCTCGACAAGGAAGGCGTGGCCTACGACATCGCGGCCTATCGCGATGCCCCGGCGGGCCTGCGCATCTGGACGGGGGCGACCATCGAACTGGCCGACCTCAAGGCGCTGCTGCCTTGGCTCGACTGGGCGTTCGCCCAGGCCAAGGCCGAGCTCGCCACCGCGGCTTAAGGGAGAAATCATTATGAAGGTTCTGATCGCCGACAAGATGGCGCCGCAGGCGGCCGACATTTTCCGGGCCCGCGGCATCGAAGCCGACGTCAAGACCGGGATGACCCCGGAAGAATTGAAGTCCTGCATCGGCAATTATGACGGATTGGCCGTCCGTTCCTCGACCAAGGCGACCGCCGAGGTCCTGGCCGCGGCGACCAAGCTCAAGGTGGTTGGCCGGGCTGGCATCGGGGTGGACAACGTCGATGTGCCGGCCGCAACCCAGCGCGGCATCGTGGTGATGAACACGCCCTTCGGCAACTCGATCACCACGGCCGAGCACGCCATCGCCATGCTGATGGCGGTGGCCCGGCAGATCCCGCAGGCCAACGCCTCGACCCACGCCGGCAAGTGGGAGAAATCGGGCTTCATGGGCGTCGAGCTGATGGGCAAGACGCTGGGCATCTTCGGCTGCGGCAACATCGGCTCGGCGGTGGCCGAACGGGCCCAGGGCATCAAGATGAAGGTCGTCGCCTACGACCCGTATCTGTCTCCCGACCGTGCCGTCGACCTCGGGGTCGAGAAGGTCGAGCTGGACGAGCTGTGGGAACGGTCCGACTTCATCAGCCTGCACTCGCCCTTGACCGACGCCACGCGGAACGTCGTCAACGCCCAGTCCATCGCCAAGATGAAAAAGGGCGTGCGCATCGTCAACTGCGCGCGCGGCGGCCTGATCGTCGAAGCGGATCTCAAGGCGGCCCTGGAATGGGGCCACGTGGCCGGCGCCGCGCTCGACGTCTTCCCCAAGGAGCCGGCGACCGAGAGCATTCTGTTCGGCATGAAGCAGGTGGTGGCCACTCCCCATCTCGGCGCCTCGACGACCGAGGCGCAGGAGAAGGTGGCCCTCCAGGTGGCCGAGCAGATGGCCGATTACCTGCTGACCGGGGCGGTGGTCAACGCGCTCAACATGCCTTCGGTTTCCGCCGAGGACGCGCCGAAGCTGCGTCCCTACATGAAGCTGGCCGAACAACTGGGCAGCTTCGCCGGGCAGGTGACGGAAACCTCGATCAAGGCGGTCTCCATCGAGTACGAGGGCGACGTCGCCGACATCAACACCAAGCCGCTGACGGCGGTGGTCCTGCAAGGGCTGCTGTCGCCCTTGCTGGAATCGGTCAACATGGTAAGCGCCCCTGTGATCGCCAAGGAACGCGGCATCGCCGTGTCCGAAGTGACGCACGAGCGCAAGAGCCCCTACCAAAACCTGATCCGCCTGGTGGTGACGACCGAGGCGCAGACGCGCAGCGTGTCGGGCACCCTGATCAACGGCAATAATCCGCGCATCGTCGAGATCAAGGGCATCGCCATGGACGCCCAACTCGGGCCCCATATGCTGTTCGTCACCAACAAGGACAAGCCCGGCTTCATCGGGGCCTTGGGTACCGCGCTGGGCGACGCCGGCATCAACATCGCCACCTTCAACCTCGGGCGGACCAAGGCCGGCAGCGATGCCATCGTGCTGATCGAGGTGGACGAGCCGGTGGATGAGGACGTGCTCAAAAAGGTCAAGGCCCTGCCCAACGTGGTGCGGGCCAAGGCGCTGAAGTTCTAGCCTTTCGATACGGGTTGGCCTCCCCCATGGGTTTTGCCCGCGGGGGAGGCCTTTCATTTCGGGGACACCATACTTAATTCAAGGGAATTAAGTGGACTGCACCCTTTGCCTGAGACACGGAAATCAGGGACAGGTCTCTGTGATCGAGCTTGCGCCGGGCGGTACCGCCCGGCGCAAGCTCGGCGCGTTTAATTCGTACTCCTCGGGCGACAGGTAATCGAGTGCCGAGTGCA
>JACZKS010000193.1 GCA_014859895.1 Rhodospirillales bacterium | reverse complement strand
CCCCAGATCCGCTCGATGGCGGCGCGCGGGATGGTGACGCCCTCGGCCCACTCGCGCCAGCGGACGAGTTCGTTCGCCTGCCAGCGGATGGTGAAGCCCCAGAAGCGCGCCGGCACATAGACGTACCCGCCCCAAGTGGGCAACGGCCATTGCAGGTCGTCGTGAATTTCGACGGCCTTGTCGGCGTGCGCCGTGAACGCGCCGTCGCGGCCGGCCGCGACGATCTCCGCCCCGGCTTGCGCAATTTCCATGCCGGTCAGCTCGCAGATCAGCTCCACCGCCTGGCGCAGGGAAAGGTTTTTCGTCTGATAGATCAAAATGCTCCCGCCTCGAGGCTTCGCCGGAACACCCGCGATATTATCGGCGTCGGGCGCCGCGAGAAAGGGAAACGATGGAGGCCCCGTTACGCACTCGCCCGCACTTCCTTGGCGAAAACGCTGAGGCCCAGCCACTGCTGCATGGATTGCGCGAGATCCGTGTCGCCGATGAGTTCGATCTGACCGGCTTCGATCTCTTTGCGAACCGTCGAATGGCCCATCCAGACAGCCGTCATGCTTTTGAGCGAGCTGCGCACGTAAAGATCGATCTCGAAACCGGGATTGCTCGAACACAGATCGATCGCGTGTCCGTCGATAACAAGCCACCAGGATCGCTTGGCCGATTTGACGTCCGGATAGAGGAAGTTGATCGTGCAGCGCCGCGCCGGCAGCGGGGTCGGGTCGAGGTTGCGCCGCATGTCCCACATGAGCAGCGAGGGGTCGAGGTTCTTGAGGGAAAGGGACGATTCGACCCAATGCTGCCCCCAGAAGCCGAGGGACATGACGATGGGCCGCAACCCTTCGCCGGCCTCCGTCAGCCTGTAATCCACGATGCCCCGCTGGGCGGTCGGCACGGAAACGATCACGCCCGCTTCCTCAAGCTCCTTGAGCCGTTTGGAAAGAAGCGTGGGAGACATCAACGGGACCCCGCGCCGCAGGTCGTTGAACCGGCTCGAACCGCAAAGCAGTTCGCGAACCACCAGCACCGTCCAGCGTGAGCAGACGATTTCCGCCGCCATCGCGACCGGGCAGAACTGGCCGTAACTTCCCGGGCCTTGGCGCTGGGGCATAGGGACCTCCCTCAAGGGGGTCGACGCGGTACAGACATTGTAGCATCTGCGCAGATTGGCATTGCCGGGCGCGTTGACAAGGCAAGGGTTTGGCGGGTGGGAGGCCGCCGGCCGATACAGTTCCTGGACTGGAGGGGCGCCTCCCCGGATGCGATGATTCCCGCATGGGAAATCACTCAGCGAAGGGAGACTTTTATGAACGCCCCATCAGCCATGAAAATCACCGCCCCCCCAACGCCGAGCGCGGCCGAAATCGCGCGCGAGCTGGGGCCGATACTGGCCGCTCGCGCCGACGCCGAAAGCGACGAGGACAAGTACGTCGCGGACAACATCGCCCTCTTGAAAACATCGGGTCTCGTCGAGGCCGGGGTGCCGCGTGAACTGGGGGGCGCCGGCGCCGACGTCGACGAGCTTTCCGCCATGCTGCGAACGCTGGCCTATCATTGCGGCTCGACCGCGCTGGCCTTCTCGATGCACACCCATCAGGTGGCCGTCCCGGCCTGGCGCTGGACCCATCAGAAAGCCGCCGCCGTCGAGCCGCTTTTGAAGCGGATCGCAACCGAGCGCATCCTGCTGCTGTCGAGCGGCGGGTCGGACTGGATCGCGGGTTCCGGCAAGGCCGAAAAGGTGGAGGGCGGTTATCGCATCAACGCCCGCAAGGTCTTCACCTCGGGGGCGCCCACCGGCGACATCCTGATGACGGGGGCGATCCTGGAGGATGACGAGGGGCCGACGGTCCTGCACTTCGGCGTCCCCATGAACTCGCCGCACGTCAAGGTGCTGGACACCTGGCGCACGCTCGGCATGCGCGGCACCGGCTCGCACGACGTGCTGATCGAGGGCCACGTCGTGCCCGAGGCGGCGGTTGCCGTGCGGCGCCAGGCCGGCCAATGGCATCCGCTCTTCCAGACCATCTCCACCATCGCTTTCCCGCTGATTTATGCCGTCTATCTCGGCGTGGCCGAAAGCGCGCGGGACATTGCGATCGGTCTGGCAAGGAAAAAGGCGCCCGGGCGCCATGCCGTGGATCTGGCAGGAAGCATGGAGACCGAACTGACGGCGGCCCGGCTGGCCCATGGCTCGATGCTGGCGGCCGTTCGGCTCAACGCGCCTTCGGCCGACACCGTCAATCAGGTGATGATCGGCCGCCATCTCGTCGCCAGGCACGCCATCTCGGCCGTCGAGTATGCGATGGAACTGGCGGGAGGTGCCGGGTTCTACCGGTCGGCCGGGCTTGAGCGGCGGTTCCGCGATATCCAGGCCGCACGTTACCATCCCCTGCAATCTGGCCCGCAGGCGGAATACGCCGGAGCCATGGCGCTGGGGATGCCGGTGGATCGGATCTTCTGAAGGCGGGCTATAACGCCGGCCCGGGTTCGCGGGCTTTTGCATGGGGGACCACGTCCGGCGAGGCCAGGATCAGGCGGACGAGGTCGGCCTGGCGCCGGGTGTTGGTCTTGGCGAAAACCCGTTTCAGGTAGGTTCGGGCGGACGTCTGGGTGATGTGCAGGGCCTCGGCGGCGTCGCCGAGGTCCCTGCCGGTGGCCAGCACGCAGGCCAGCCTGCTCTCGGCGCCGGTCAGCCCGTACAACCTGCCGATCACTTCGGCGTCCAGGGCCGGCGGGCGGTCGGGGTCGGCCACGAACAGGACGACCGAGGCCTGCCCGTCGGCGTCCGGCTCCGGGCCCAACGGCGCCGCGATCACCAGCAGGGGATGGCGCATCGACGGCCGCGACAGGGAGACCGCCGTGACCGCGTCTTCCTTGCGCCCGGGCGCGGCCTGGCGGCGGATGGTCTCAAGCAGGGTTTGCGTTTCGTCCGGCATGGCGCCGCGGCATACCTGGTTGGCGTCGATGGTCAAACCGTCCCTCTCCGCCGCCAGCGCGGTGCCGGCCTGGTTCATGTGAAGGACGTGTCCACCACCATCGACGACGAAGACCGCCGTGGCGATATGGTCGAGCGCGAGCCGCCCGGCGTCCGATGCCCGGCGGTTCCCGCTCACCGTTTCGGCGGTCCCGGTCGATCGCGACGCCGTCAGGGTTTCCTCGATGCCGCTCATCAGCCGGTCGACCGGACACGGCTTGGTATAGAAGCGGAAGACGCGGGCCGTATTGATGACGTCGGCGGCCAGCTGAAGGTCGGCGGTTCCGGTCAGGACCACGCAGCGGGTGGCGGGCGATCGTTCGTTGAGCGAGCGGACCAGTTCGAGGCCGTTCATGCCCGGCATGCTCATGTCGGTGACGACGACGGCGAAGGCATCCTCGGCGGCGGCCTTCAGCGCGGCCTCGGCCGACTCGACGAACTCCATCTTCCAAACGCCGCGTTTCGCACGGAAGGCGCGGCCGAGAGACGACAGCAGATGGGTGTCGTCGTCGACGAACATCACCCGCGGCATTGCCATCGGATCATCGTGCCGACCTCCGGCTGTCATTGCGGGGCTCCCTCCGACGTCATCGCGGCGGCCATTATCGTATGAAGTCGGGCATGGGTGAAGCCGCATGTCCTCAAATGGGGATATCGGGGCTCACTCCGTCGGAGTACCGGTAGAAAAGGTTCATTGGATCGGGATTGGAGCGATGTCTGGAGCATTCCGCGGCCGCACGGAGCGTCAATCCCGGGCAACCGCTCCGTCACTCGCCCTGGACCCCCGCCTGCGCGGGGGTGACGGGAAAAGGACGCGGGGGTGGCGCCTATACCCCCTTCGTCATTCCCGCGAAGGCGGGAATCCAGGGCAACCGCTCCGTCATCCGTGATTTTTCAAGTAGATCGATGCCATGAAAACACTATCTGAATACATTTGGGCATGGACGCACGGCCGGAATAACGCGGCCGACAAATATCTGTTGGCGGTCCTCGGCGTCATCCTTTTCCTGTTCGTCATTGTTCTTCTCGTTCTTCAACACACGACTCGAAATGACCTTCGCGCGGCCCACGAGACGGAATTCGTCGAGGAAGTAAGGCGCCAGGCCGATGGACTCGGGTTCTTTTTCAACGACCGTCGCAACGATCTTGACGATCTCGCCGTTTCCCCCTCGCTCGAGGCCTACTTCCTCAACAGGAATCTGGGCGTCTCCCCGCAGTACGGCCTTGGGGCCAATCTGGAGGAGATTGCCAGGATCATGCGGCGGCTGGTCGATACCCGCCGGTTCGGCGGCAGGGCCGACGCCGTCTACGAACGGATGGTCATGGTCGACGACGCCGGTGGCGTGCTTATCGACGTGCCATCGATCGGGGCGAACACTTCCGGCGCCAGCCTGCTTCAGGGCGTGAATCTGTCGGCATACCTGACACGGGACAAGACGGAAGCCGTGGTGCGGCTCGCCGGATGTCCGGCGGCTCCGGTCGTCGTGGTGCTCCGGCCGCTCTTCCACAAGGGCCGGTTCGCCGGCCAAGTGGTGGCTTGGCTGCCGTGGGGACCGATCCAGAAACACCGGCTTTCCGTCGCGCGCAGGCAAGCCGCCGTCGCTATCGCCGATGACGAGGGATGCGCCATTTATGCCGATATACCGAAGGAGGAAATGCGCTCTTCCCTGGTGTGGCGCGGCGCCGGAACGGCAAGCGGCGGTGCCGTGACGACCGTGAACGCGTCGGGAGACAGGATCGTCACCGTGGCCGTTCCGGTGGCGACAACGTCTTTCGGGTTCGTCGTCTCCATTCTTGAGGCCACTCTTTTCGCCGGCAATACCAGTGCCTGGCTGATCGGCGGGCTCTACGGGCTGACGTTCCTGCTTTTCGTCAGCGGCGCCGTGGTCTGGCGCAGCGGACTGCTCCGTGAGCGCCTCGAAAGCGAGTTGCGCGACGCGCAGAAGCTCGAGGCCGTAGGTCAACTGGCCGGCGGCATCGCCCACGAAATCAACACGCCTTCCCAGTACATCAGCAACAACCTGACGTTTCTGGCCGAGGCGCACGCGACGCTGTTTGCCCTTGTGCGCGGGTGCCTGGCGCTGGTTGACGATCTCAAGGATCGCGAAGATCTCGCCGGGCGCATGCGGGAAATCGACAATCTGCGCCGCGGGGCCGACCTCGACTTCCTGACCGCGGAGATCCCCTCGGCGACGGAACAGTCGATCTTTGGCATCAAGCAGATCTCGCGCATCGTGCTGGCCATGAAGGAGTTCTCGCATCCGGGCGCGCAAGGGAAGGCGCTGACGGATCTGAACCGCGCGATCGAGAACACCATCACCATTTCGCGCAACGAGTGGAAGCACGTCGCCCAGGTCGAGACGGACTTCGACCCCGCCTTGCCCGCGGTCATCTGTCTGCCGGGTGAAATCACCCAGGTCCTGCTGAACCTGCTGGTCAACGCCGCCCATGCCGTCCGCGAGGCGGGCCGCGATGCGGGCAACGGGTGCATCCGCATCGCCACCTCCATCGAGGGGGATGCCGCGGTGGTCAAGGTCGAGGATAACGGAACGGGCATTCCCGAGGCCATCCGCGGCAAGGTCTTCAACCCCTTCTTCACAACCAAGGCGGTCGGCAAGGGAACCGGCCAGGGCCTGACGATCGCCCGCGACATCGTCGTCAATAAGCATGGCGGCTCCATCCGCTTCGAAACGCTGACCGGCAAGGGAACGACTTTCATCGTCCACCTTCCCATCCGGGGCGTCGTCAAGGGCCGCAACGGCGACGGAAAGCCGTCGGCGACCGGCGTGCCAACCCATGAGTCGGCCTGAGCCTGGGGATGCGGCAATGACATCAACCGTTCTGTTTGTCGATGACGACGAGAATGTCCTCCAGGGGCTGCGGCGCATGCTTTATCCGATGCGCGGTTCCTGGGAGATGGTCTTCGTCGACGGTGCCGAGAAGGCGTTGGCGGCGATGGCGAAACAGCCGTTCGACATCGTCGTATCCGACCTCAGGATGCCGGGAATCGACGGCGCCGAGTTGCTGACGATCATCAGCCGGACCTATCCGGCCAGCGTGCGCATCATCCTATCGGGTTATGCCGAGGAAGAGGCGATTCTGCGCACCGCCGGGCCGGCCCATCGCTACCTTTCTAAACCCTGCGGCTTTGAATGCCTGGTCGAAGCCGTAACGAGTGCCGTCGCCTTGCGGCGCTTCCTCGACGACGAGGGACTCCGCGAGTTGGTGTCGAGCCTTCATTCCCTGCCCACCCCGCCCGATGTCTTTCTTGCCCTGCTCGAGGAACTGCGCTCGAAGAACGCGTCGTCGACCTCCGTCGCCCAGATCCTGTCGCGTGACGTCGCCATGACCGCCGAAACCCTGAAGCTGACCAACTCGGCGTTCTTCGGCCTTCCCACCCGCATCACCGACCTCAAGGACGCCGTGCGGCTTCTTGGCCTGGACACCATCAAGGCGTTGACCCTGATGGCCGGCATCTATTCGCGCTATTCGGGAGATGCGGCGACGGCGGCCATCATCCGGCGCCTCGGCAACCGAAGCCTGGGGGTCGGCATGGTCGCCCGAACCATTGCCGAACTGGAACATCTGGATCAGGCCTCGATTCAGGAAGCGATGTGCGCCGGAGTCCTTGCCCACGTCGGCGTTCTCGTTCTCGTCGCCAACTTCCCTCTTCGTTTCCGGCGGGCCGTGAACCAGGTGGAAAACGGCATCCAGCCGATTTTCGCGGCGGAGCGCGAGGTGTTCGGCGCCAGCCATACGGAACTCAGCGCCTACCTTCTCGGCCTGTGGGGGTTCGTCGACTCGGTGGTCGAGGCGGTGGCCTATCACCACGAGCCGGGCAGCTACAAAGGCCAGAGCAGGCTCGTGGGGATCGTCCATTGCGCGCAGGCGCTGGCCAAGACGTGCGGCGCGGCGATGGCCAGGGGGGAATCCGAGGAACTCGACGACATCGCGCTGCGTTCGGGGCTGGACATGGACTTCCTGATGGCTTCCGACCTGATCGACCGCCTGCCCGATTGGCGCAAGGCCGTCGACGATGTGCTGCGCAGAGGGGGCGACCAATGAGCGATCGCGTGCTGATCGTCGACGACGACGCCAATCTGCTCGCCGGATTGCGCCGGCAGTTCCGCAAGGGGTTCAACCTGCGTCTGGCGCAGGGAGGGGCCGAAGCCCTCGCGCTGGTCGCCTCCGAAGATCCGTTTGCCGTGGTCATCGTGGACATGCGGATGCCGGGAATGGACGGCATCTCCCTGCTTGCCGAACTGCAGCGCCGGACACCCGACACGGTGCGCATGATGCTGACGGGAAACGTCGACCAGCAGACCGCCATCGACGCCATCAACCGGGGACAGATCTTCCGCTTTTTCACCAAGCCCTGCCCGCCCGACGTGCTGGCCGATGGCATCGAGGCGGGGTTGCGCCAGTATGCCCTGGTGACAGCCGAGCGCGATCTCCTCGAAAAAACGCTGGCCGGCAGCGTCAAGATGTTGGTCGATGTCCTTTCCCTGACCGATCCGGCCGGCTTCGGCCGGGCATCGCGGGTGCGGGATTGGTGCCGGGACTTGATCGGGGAATTGCCGGGAGTCCAGCTTTGGGAAATCGAGATCGCGGCGATGCTGGCCTGGCTGGGCAGCGTGGCGGTTCCCCCGGAGCTGATGGCGAAAAGGGACAGCGGGGAATGGCTGACCGCGTCCGAACAGGAAATCATCGACCGCATACCGATGACGGGGCGCGACATCATCGCCAACATTCCCAGGCTGAGCCGAGTCGCCGAGATCGTTTATTGCTGCGACCGGTCGTTCGACGGCACCAAGGGCTTCCCCTGGGACAAGCCGGTGGGCAATGACATCCCGATCGAGGCCCGGCTCCTGCACATCCTTTTCGACCTTGCCGCCGAGGTGGAGCAGACCGGCTTCATGTCGTCCGCTTACGCGGTCCTGGCGGCTCGCCTGGGGCGATACGATCCCGATCTGCTGCGCCTTGTTCACGACCACCTTCTGCCATCCGAAACAGGGCCGATCGGCCCGTTCATCCAGGAACTCTCGGCCGCCCAACTGGGGGTCGGCCACCACCTGAAGTCCGATCTGATGACAGAGGATGGACGGCTCATACTCAAGGCGGGCAACACGCTGAATGGCATTCAGGCCGAGCGTGTTCGCAACCTGGCGGTGATGTACAAGTTCCGCGAACCCATCCGGGTGGTGCACGTCTACCGGCGCTGACCGGCGACGGCGGCGCCAACTCACCTATAATTTTGCGTGTCGGGCTCGGCTTTGCGGATTACTATCGCGGCGGGACAGGGCGGAGCCAACATGAAACGGATGCCTTGGAGGCTCGCTCGATGGCCGCGATCCGTGCGCCCACGGGCCGGGGAGGCGTGGTCGAGCCGGGACAGCCAACGACAAGCAGGGAGAGAGGCCATGGTTTGGAAAAACGGGTTCAATCGTCTGGTGGCGGGATTGGCCGGCGCCGCGTTGGTGGCGGTCGCCACCGCAGCGACGGCCGCGGAGTTGCCCGCTCCGCTTAGCCCCCCGCAGAAGGTCAAGGTCGCCTATGTGCCGATCCTGAAGTTCGCCACGGTGTACGTGGCGGCCAAGCGCGATCTGTTCAAGAAATACGGCCTGGACGTCGAGTTCGAGCGCGTGAAATCGGGCACCGAGGCGATCGCCTTCCTGACCCAGGGCTCCATCGACGTCGGCGGCATCGCCATCGTCACCTCGCTGTGGAACGCCTGGAACCGCGGCATGGACATCCGCATCATCGCGCCCGGCGCGCTGGAGCCGTTCACCAACAGCCCGACGCAGCTTCTGCTGCGCAAGGCGTTGGCCGCCGAGGGCAAGGTGAAGACGATCGCCGATCTCAAGGGCATGCGGATCGCGACCGCCGGCGGACCGGGCAGCGGCGGCGAGTACCTGGCGGCCAAGGCGCTGGAGCGCGCCAAGCTGACCATCCGCGATGTCGAGCTGATCAATCTTGGCAACGCCGACATGCCGGCCGCCCTGGAAAGAGGCTCGATCGACGCCGCGCTGGCCGGTTCGCCCTATGCCGATCAGGCCATCAACGGCGGCTACGCAAGCGTCCTGGCGACAGACCTGACGCCTGGCCTGATGACGGTTGCCTTCGTCGGCTCGGGAAAATTCATCAAGGAGCGGCCCCAGGTCGCCGAGCGTTTCGTGCTGGCGCTCGCCGAGGCGGCGCGCCTCATGCAGGGCGACGGCTATCTCGCGACCGCCAACATCGAAGCCTACATAACCTTCACCAACACCACCGAAAAGGCGATCCGCGAAGGCAACCCGGTGGTCTATGACCCCGACCTCGTCGTCTCCTTCGATGGCCTGCGCGATGTCGAGCGGGTGCATCGGGAAAACGGCCGCCTGGAGTACAAGGAGCCGATCGATCTGGCCGCCGTTGCCGACGACCAGTTCGTCAAGAAGGCGATCGCCGCCCTCGGCCCGTTCAAGAAATAAGCCTTTCGGGACGGCGGGCGGCCCACGTGGCCGCCTGCCTTTTCCCGACCCACCGAAGCCATCTGTCTGGGACCAAGCCGATGAAATTGTCCGGAGCGCAAGCGTCGCCGCCGCGGGAGACGGCGACGGCGGCGAAAATCATTTCCCGGAACGTCACCAAGATCTACCCGACCGTTCGCGGGCCGATGACCGCGCTCACGGATTTCAACCTCGATGTTGCCGACGGCGAGTTCGTCAGCGTGGTCGGCCCGTCGGGTTGCGGCAAGTCGACCTATCTGCGGATCCTGGCCGGTCTCGATACGCTGAGCGCCGGCAGCGTCCTGATCCGGCCGGGAGCCGATCCCAGGAAGCCGCTCAACAGCGTCGTCTTCCAGGAATACGCCGTCTTTCCGTGGAAGACCGTCATCGACAACGTCGCCTTCGGCCTCGAGATGCGCGGCGTCGCCCGGGCCGAGCGGCTGGAAACGGCGGCCTACTGGTTGGAAAGGGTCGGGCTCCGCAAGTTCGCCGGCTACTACCCGCACCAGATTTCCGGGGGCATGAAGCAGCGCGTCAGCATCGTCCGCGCGCTCGCCAACGACCCCGAGGTCCTGCTGATGGACGAGCCGCTGGGGGCGCTCGACGCCCAGACGCGGATCGTGCTCCAGGACGAACTCCTGCGCATCTGGGAGGAAACCCGCAAAACGGTCGTCTACATCACCCACAGCCTCGACGAGGCGATCCTGCTCAGCGACCGGGTGATCCTGATGACCGCCCATCCCGGCCGCCACCTGGCCACCTTCGAGATCGACATCCCCCGGCCGCGCACGGTCGAAACCATGAACATCGCCCGCTTTGCCGAGTTGCGCGGCGCGGTATGGGACCTTCTGGGCAAGGAGGTCGCCCGCGCCATGGAGTTGCAGACATGAATACGCCGACTGATCCGGATACGCTGGCCAGGCGGCGGGCCGGGCGACTTGCCTTCTGGCGGGGGCTTTCGTCGCTGATCGCGGCCGCCATCGCCTGGAACGGCGTCTTCTTCGCCGCCGGCCTGTGGTTTCCGCTGTGGTGGCTGGGGCTGTTCGGCGATTTCGTGCTGGCGGTAATGGTCGCCGAGCGGGTTGGCCGCGTCGTGCCGCTGCGCGGCCGGCGGGCCTATGAACGGACCCTGGCCTTCGGCTTCCCGGTGCTGGCCCTCGTCGCCTGGCAGGTGATCGTCGACGCCGGCATTCTCAGCGCGACGTGGTTTCCGCAGCCGACCCGGATCGCCCAGGCCCTGTGGGAGATGACGGTCAGTTACGATCGCTTCTCGCAAACCAGCCTGATCGGCCGCCCCTGGCTCATCCCCGAGGTCGTGGCGCAATCGGGGTGGGCCGCCGGCTGGGGCCTGATCGCCGAAAGCCACGTGTGGGCGACCTTGGGAAGGGTCGGCGCCGGTTTCGTCCTGGGGGCGATTCCGGGGGTGCTGCTGGGCGTCGTCATGGGCATGAACAAGACGGTCCGGCTCATGCTCGACACCACCCTTTCGGCCATCTACGTGCTGCCCAAGATCGCCATCTTTCCCATCGTCATGCTGATGTTCGCCGATCCCTTTGGCGAAGGGCCGAAAATCGTCGTCGTCGCCCTGGCGGTGTTTTTCCTGATGACCATCAATTCCATGGCCGGCGTCAGGGACATCGACCCGGTCTTCCTGATGGCTGGGCGCAATTACGGGGCGCGCGGCTTCCAGATGCTGCGCCACGTCATCATCCCGGCGGCGCTGCCGGTCATTTTCGCCGGCCTGCGCCTGGCGCTCGGCACCGCGCTCATCGTCATCATCTCGGTGGAATTCCTGCGCGCCAAGCAGGGTGTGGGCTTCATCACCTTCTATTACTGGGAGGTGCTGAACCCCGAGAAGATGTACGCCGGCCTGGTGGTCGTGATGATCCTGGGCATCCTGCTGACCTATCTCCTGCAGTGGCTCGAGCGCCGGGTCATGCCCTGGCAACGGGACTAGGGCATTTTTGTCCCCGTGGAATCAGGCCTCCCCTCCTCGTCATTCCCGCGAAAGCGGGAATCCAGGCCAAACGGTGTTTCTGGACTCCCGCTCGCGCGGGAGTGACGGAAGAAGGGTGGTTCCGTCCGAGCCGAAAATGCCCTGGCGGTCACCCGGCGGCGGTTGCCGGAGTTGGTTGCGGGTTGAGGTACGCTCCCTGCTTGACGAGGGCCGCGCGGATGTCCGCGACCGCAACATCGCCGGGGTCGCGGTCCGCGTTGGCCGCCAACGCGGCGGCGACGCCCGCCGCCTGACCGGTCGTCCAGCATTGGGGGATTTCGCGCAGGAAGGTGTGGCTGCCGATGTCGCACGCTAGGTGGCGGCCCGGCGCCAGCAGTCCCTTCAGGTCCCGGGGCAGCAGCGCGCCATAGGGGATGGACACGTTGGCGAACTTCGGCGACGGGGCCGGCGAAACGCCGATCTCGTCGGCCCGCACGCGCCCGTCCCAGTCGGCTCGCGACACCGCACTCCGGCCGATCAGGCGCCGTCCGTGACGGACCCCGATCTGCGGCGCGGAGAGCAGAAGATGGGCGTTCGAAAAGCCGGGCGCGTGCCCGCGGTAGAAATGCAGGTGCTCGATCATCAGGCGGCGGCTGCGGATTTCGACTTCGCTCAAATCCTCGATGTCGAGGGCGGAATAGCCGGCAAGCCGCGGCCCCAGGAAAAGCGCGATGTCGTCGCGCCAGGAAACCACCGCCTTCTCGAAGTAGCGCAGCTTCTCGCGGCCAAGAGCCAGGAAGGCGGCGTATTGGTCCGGCTCCTCCATCCTGAATTCCAAGAAGGCGGCCATGTCGACGCCGCCGAACATCCAGGCGGTGTTCATGCAGGCATGGATGTCGCGGGCTTTCACCGTCGCGTCGTGGGCGGCCCCGGCGGCGGCGTAAAGATCGCCGTCGCCGGTGGCGTCGACCGTCACCTTGGCGAGGATGGCCCGCCGGCCCTGCTTGCTTTCGAAGATGCAGCCCGTTACCCGGCCGTCCTCGACGACCGGCCGGACGCCCCATCCATGAAAGATCGGATGGACGCCGGAAGTCAGCGCCAGTTCGAGCGATTCGGCCTTGAGCCATTCGGGATCCAGCGTCGGCGAATGGGTCACGATGCCGTGGAAGGCGGCCAGGCGCGGCGACCAGAAGGCGGCTTTCCCCTCGTTCCGCGACCCCCACTCCGCACGGGCCGGGCCGGCTACCGAGCCGGCGGGAAGACGGTCCAGTATCTCCTCGGCGAAGCCGCGGATGACGTGGCGTCCCGTCCAGTCGGTCATGCGGTCGATCCAGATGACAAGGCCGCCGGTCGACAGCCCGCCCAGGTGGTTGTAGCGCTCCAGCAGCACCACGTCGGCGCCCAGTCGGGCGGCCGCCACCGCCGCCGCCGTACCGGCCGGGCCGCCCCCCACCACCAGGACGCCGCATCGCGTATGGACGGGAATCTCGCGCGCCGGTTCGCAAATCGACTGTCCGGACGGCGGACGGCGCGGCCGTTTTTCCGCGTCGTAGACGGGGGACTGGAAAAAGCGCTCGGTATCGTTGTCTGTCGATCCCATGGATGCCTCTTCGGTATGGCCGTCCGTCCAGTGTACGCCTGCCTGGTTCCTTGTCACAGCCGGTGCTGCGGCGAACCAGGTCGGAATCGCCGCCACTGGGGGGCGAATGGATCGCCCGGCACAATATCTCGCGGTGCGATGTCGGCCAAAAAAAATCGCGCCATCGTCGGAATCCTGTTCGAAACGACTTGAAATCGAGTTCAAACTGATACAATGGTTATGCGCCTGCGGTAGTGATGACAGAATCGACGATGGTCGCGCGACGATCCTCCGCAGAAGGTGGGATTATCCATCGCAATGGACGATCTTATGGCGGCTCGTGGAGAGCCTCCCAGTTGTAGCTCAGCTACAATATCCACCCGTTCCCCCAACCTCATAGCTCTGTTCAAGGCACCGGACCATGCGCCGGATCGTCTGCCTGTGGCGGACAATACCGATGCACCGCCGCTTCGTCCGAAGCGGCGGCGGGTCGAGCGCTTCCCGCTAGGCGAGGCAAGCCGCGCCTTCAAGAAGCGGTTCTTCGCCGATGCCAGCGTCGCCGAATGGACGGATTGGCGCTGGCAGTTGCGCAACCGCATCCGCTCGCTCGCCCAGCTCGAACGCATCTTCGTGCTGTCGGAAGACGAGCGCGAGGCGGTGAGCCGGCGCACGGGATCGCTGCCGGTCGGCATCACGCCCTACTATGCGGCCCTGATGGATCGTGAAGATCCGTCGGATGCGCTCCGCCGCACCCACATTCCGGTCGGCCAGGAATACCTGCGCACGCCGGGCGAGGCGGACGATCCGCTGGGCGAGGATCACGACTCGGCGGTGCCGGGACTGGTGCATCGCTATCCCGACCGCGTGCTGTTCCTGTCCACCGGCTTCTGCTCGACCTACTGCCGGTACTGCACGCGCTCGCGCATGGTCGGCGAGGCGGGTGGCGACTATCAGTTCTCGGTCAGCCAGTGGGACCGTGCGCTCGCCTATATCGAGGCCAATCCGCAGATCCGCGACGTCCTGTTGTCGGGCGGCGATCCGCTGACCATCGCCGACGACAAGCTCGACTATCTGCTCGGCCGCCTGCGGGCGATCAAGCATGTCGAGTTCATCCGCCTGGGCACCAAGGTGCCGACGGTGCTGCCGATGCGGATCACCAAGTCGCTGACGAAGATGCTGCGGAAACATCACCCGCTGTGGATCAGCATCCACGTCACGCACCCGGCGGAACTGACGCCCGAGGTCACGGAAGCCTACGCCAGGCTGGCCGACGCCGGTATCCCGCTGGGCAGCCAGACGGTGTTGCTGAAGGGCATCAATGATTCGGTCGACACCATGAAACGCATGATGCACGGGCTGCTCATGCGCCGGGTCAAGCCGTACTACCTTTACCAGTGCGATCCCATCACCGGCTCGGCGCATTTCCGTACGCCGGTCGAAAAAGGCATCGAGATCATCCAGGGGCTGCGCGGCCATACCACCGGCTATGCCGTACCCTCCTTCGTGATCGACGCGCCCGGCGGCGGCGGCAAGATCCCGCTGCTGCCCGAGTATCTGGTGGGGCGCGACGGTGACGATGTCCTGCTCCGCAACTTCGAAGGCAATATCTATCGTTATCCGGACCCGGACGGCAACTTCGGCGCCGGGAAAGGCCCGGGTACGGCATCGTGATGCGCATCGGACTGACGTACGATCTGCGTGACGACTATCGTGGCATGGGCCTTTCGGAGGAGGCTTTGGCCGAATTCGATTCACCGGAAACGGTGGCGGCGATCGAAAACGTCCTCCGCGGCCTGGGTCACGAAACCGACCGCATCGGCCATGTCCGCCATCTGGCGGCACGGCTGGTCAAGGGAGATAGCTGGGGTCTTGTCTTCAACATCGCCGAAGGTCTGGAGGGGCGCTCGCGCGAGGCGCAGGTGCCGGCGCTCCTCGAGGCCTACGGCATCCCCTACGTCTTTTCCGATCCGCTGACGCTGGCCGTCACCTTGGACAAGGCGGTTGCCAAGCGGTTGGTCCGCGACGCCGGCATTCCGACGGCACCGTTTGCCGTGATCGAAGGCGACGACGGCCTCGTCGCCGCAGCCGCCCTTCCCTTCCCCATTTTCATCAAGCCGCTGGCGGAAGGAACCGGCAAGGGGTGCACCACCGCATCCAAGGTGACGACGCCGGCCGCGCTGGCCGAGGCGGCACGGGCCTTGCGCGGACGGTTCAATCAGCCGGTGATTGCCGAGCCTTACCTTCCTGGCCGCGAATTCACCGTCGGGGTGGTCGGCAACGGCGACAAGGCGCGGGTGATCGCGGTGCTCGAGGTGCTGCTCGGCGTCAACGCCGATCCGGGGGTGTATTCCTTCGATAACAAGGAACTGTTTGAGAGCCGCGTGACCTATCGACTTCCCGACGACACCGAGGCCCGTCAGGCGGCGGCCTCGGCGCTGATGGCCTACAAGGCGCTGGGCTGCCGTGACGCCTCGCGCCTCGACTTTCGCTCGGACGGTAATGGCGTTCCTCAGTTCCTCGAGGTGAACGCCTTGGCCGGACTTCATCCCACCCATTCCGACCTGCCGATCCTCTCGGCCATGGCCGGCTTGGCCTATGAGGACTTGATCGGGCAGATCATGGAGGCGGCCATCGCGCGCTACGGTCTCGTCGGTTCGGCCTGACGGGCGGCGATCGAGCCGGAACAATATGACGAGCGCGCCAGCCTTCGTGCCAGTCCTTCACGGCGCCGCGGCCGACCGGCCGGACGAGGCCGACACCGTGATTGCCGCCGAAACCATCCGGGACGCCCTCGGCCGCCTGGGGTACCGCTCGGAAATCGTGCATCTGGGGCTCGACCTCGGGGCGCTTTCCGCCCTGGCGGCGCGCCGTCCCGCCCTGGTGTTCAACCTGGTCGAGGCGCTGGCCGGCGACGGCACGCTGGCCCATCTGGCGCCGTCGGCGTTGGAGCATTTTGGCCTGGTCTATAGCGGCGGCACGGCCCAATCCCTGCGCGACACCCTGTCGAAGACGGCGGCCAAGTGGCTGCTGCAATCGGCCGGCTTGCCGACGCCGGCATGGTCGCTGGACGGCAGCGGGCTGGAGGGCGTGGAGCGGGTGATCGTCAAGTCGATCGGCGAGCACGCCTCGATCGGCATCGACGCCGGCTCGGTGGTGGCGGCCGGCCGGGCGGCCGAGGAGATCGCGGCCAGGCAGGCCCGCTTCGGCGGCCGTTTCTTTGCCGAGGCCTTCATCGAAGGCCGCGAATTCAATCTGGCCCTGCTCGATGGTCCCGATGGGCCGCGCCTGCTGCCGATCGCCGAGATCGATTTCGTCGACTATCCCGACGACCGGCCACGTATCGTCGATTACGAGGCG
The DNA here is from genome assembly GCA_014859895.1 of Rhodospirillales bacterium. GTDB lineage: Bacteria > Pseudomonadota > Alphaproteobacteria > Rhodospirillales > Shumkoniaceae > Shumkonia. Next base: position 43,033 of record JACZKS010000193.1, on the reverse strand, counting down.
AAGTGGGACGACGGCAGTTTCGCCTTCGGCAACACGCCGCGCCATTTCGACTTCCCGGCCGCCGACGGTCCACTTCTCGAACGATTGGGCGAACTGGCGCTGGCGACGTGGCGGACGTTCGACCTGTCCGGCTATGTGCGGGTCGATTTCCGAGTCGATTCAATGAATAAGCCGTGGATCCTCGAGATCAACGTCAATCCGTGCCTTTCCCCGGATGCCGGCTTCGCCGCCGCCGCCGCGCGCGCCGGAATGGACTATGACGAGATGATCGGATGCATCGTCTCGACGGCGCTGGCCCGCCAGCGAAAGGCGGTGTGACGTGTTGCGCATCCGTACGATCAGGGATACCCGGACGGCGGCCAACCGTGCCGCCGTCGAAGAAGCCCAGCAAATTATCCGTACGCAGTTTCCCGGTCTGCGGCCGGAGGACGTCGACAAGCTGCCCGATCAGCTTGACGATCCCTTCCGCTACCGCTTCCTGTCCGAATTGTTTGTGCTGGAAGACGGCCAGCAGCGCGTCCGGGCCGTCGCCCTGGTTCTTTACGATCCGGAACTGCATTTTTCGTATCTGGAGATCATCTCGACGGCACCAGGAGCCCGGCGCGGCTCCGGTATGGGGGGGGCGCTTTACGACCGTGTCCGCCAGGAGGCGGCGGCGCTGGGTTCCATGGGGCTATACTTCGAGTGTCTGCCCGACAATCCCGAAACCAGCCCCGACCCGGCAATCCGCAAACAAAACGCGTCGCGGCTGAAGTTCTATGAGCGCTACGGCGCCTTACCGATCGTCGGCACACTGTATTGCATGCCGGTGCGGAGCGGCGATACCGACATGCCGGTTCTGGTCTTCGACGGGCTGGGCCGGCATACTTTGCCGAAGGCGGCTCATCTTCGCCGCATCGTTCGCGCCATCCTGGAGAGGAAGTACGCCCATCTGTGCCCGCCCGATTACGTCAGCAAGGTGGTGGGCTCGATCCGCGACGGGGCGTTTGCCCTACGCGAGCCACGCTATGCGAAGCCGGACGCTGCCGTCGCCGATCCGCTGCCCACCCTGCGGGGCAAAATCCCGCTCATCGTCAACGACCGGCACGACATCCACAACATCGCTCACGACCGGGGGTACGTCGAGGCGCCGGTACGCATCCGGACCATCCTCCGCGAACTGGACAAGACCGGCTTCTTCGAACGCATTCCGGCCAAGCGTTTCCCCGACCGCTTTATCCGCGAGGTCCACGATCCAAGCCTGATTGAATACATGGAACGGGCCTGCCGGGAAGCGCCAGAAAAAAAGTCCGTCTATCCATATGTGTTCCCGATCCGCAATCCGCAGCGAAAGCCGAGGGAACGTTCGGTGCTGGCCGGCTATTGGTGCATCGACACCTTCACACCGCTCAACCGCAACGTCTGGCCGGCGGCACGCCAGGCGGTCGATTGCGCCCTGACGGCGGCCGAGCGAGTGCTGTTGAACGGTGCTCCCCTCGCCTACGCTTTGGTCCGTCCGCCGGGACACCATGCCGAGCGCCGGACATTCGGCGGCTTCTGCTACCTGTGCAACCCGGCCATCGCCGCCAATTACCTATCCCGATATGGCCGGGTGGCGATCCTCGATATCGACTATCACCACGGCAACGGCCAGCAGGACATCTTTTACGAGCGCGATGACGTGCTGACCGTGTCGATCCACGGCCATCCGTCCTTCGCCTACCCCTATTTCAGCGGATTTAAGGACGAAACCGGCCGTGGCCGCGGTGCCGGCTACAACATCAACATCCCGCTGCCGGAGACGGTGACGCCCGAGCAGTATCGCGAGGCCGTGGCTGCCGCGCTCCGGCGCATCGGGCGGTATGCGCCGGCCTTTCTCGTCCTGTCCTTGGGTCTGGACACCGGGCGCGGCGATCCGACCGGGACCTGGGGCAACCGCGCCGCCGATTTCCGGCTGATCGGCGGGATGATCGGCGAGGCAGGCTATCCGACCGTGGTCATCCAGGAGGGCGGGTATCGGGTACGTACGCTCGGCGTGAACGCCAGCAATTTCTTTTCCGGCTTGGTCGAGGGGGCGGAAAAGACCCGGCGGGCAGGACAAGCCAGACCTCCCGCCAAGGTATCCCGCAATGGCAAGCCGGGTGGCGTGGTTTGGCGGGAAGCCGTGCGGGCCGAGGATATCGAGGGGGTCCGCGTGCTGGTTTCGGGGACCGCGATGTTTTCCGCCGAGGAGATCGACATCGCCGCCGAACTGGTCATGGAACGGATCGAAAAGGGCCGGGCGTCGGGCTACGAGTTCGTCCTCGTCGAGGAAGGCGGCAAACTGGCCGGCTATGCCTGCTACGGGCTGATTCCCGGCTCGGAAACCAGCTACGATCTCTATTGGATCGCCGTCCACGCCGATCGGCAGGGACAAGGGCTGGGCCGCAAGATCCTGGCGCGGGCCGAGGACGCCATGCGCCGCATCGGCGCCCGTCACATCTATGCCGATACCTCGTCGTCCGAAAAATACGCCCCCACCCGAGGGTTCTATCTCGGCACCGGCTATACGGTGGCGGCCGAATTCGCCGACTTCTACCGGCCGGGCGACGGCAAGGTGATCTTCGTCAAAGACCTCAAAGCATAGGGATATCGCCTGCCGCCGGGTCGCCGGGTGATTTGGTCCTGGCTTTCGGAGACGGCGCCGAGTATGGAAAGCGCCGACGGCGTCGCCCCCCTCGTTCGGACCGGGCCGACGCGGAAGGGTATTCGAGCATGCTCTTTTCGCCGGTGATCCACGTGATCGGGTGGTTCCTGCTGATGCTGGGGGTCGCCATGTTTTTCCCGGCGGCTGCGGACTGGGCGGCCGGGAATCTCAATTGGTTCGTGTTCGCCATCTCGGGCGCCGGTACCATCTTCACCGGAACCTCATTCATCCTGGCCACGCGTGGCGCCCCGCTCGACATCAATCTGCGCCAGGGCTTTCTGCTGACGACCGGCAGTTGGGTGACAGTTGCTCTTTTCGGGGCCCTGCCCTTCGCCTACTCCGACCTCTTGCCATTGACCTACACCGACTCCTTCTTCGAGACCATGTCGGGCCTGACGACGACCGGAGCCACGGTGCTGGTCGGACTGGACAACCTGCCGCCGGGGGTCCTTCTGTGGCGCGGGCAGCTCCAATGGTTCGGAGGAATTGGCATCATCGTCATGGCGGTGGCCATGTTCCCCCTGCTCAAGGTGGGCGGCATGCAGCTTTTTCGCATGGAATCGTCCGATCGCTCGGAAAAGGCGATGGCCAGCGTCAAGCGCTATACCGCCGCTCTGGTGCTTTCCTACGTCGCGCTGACCATCGTTTGCGCCACCCTGCTGCGGCTTGCCGGCATGGCTTGGTTCGATGCCACTGTCCACGCGATGACGACGCTCTCCACCGGCGGTTTCTCGACCTCGGACTCCTCGCTCGGCCATTGGGACAATCCCTTCATCCATTGGATCGTCACGGCGTTCATGCTGCTGGGGGCACTGCCCTTCGTCGTCTATATCCACATGGTGCGGCAGGGGCCGGGGTCGCTTTTGCGGGACAGCCAGATTCGGGCCTTCGTCAGCTTTCTGTGCGCGGTCATCGGGGCGGTCACGATATGGCTGTGGTCGTCGGGCGGTTTCTCCTTCGAAAGGGCCCTGCGCGAAACCGCCTTCAACGTGGTGTCCATCGTCACCACCACCGGTTACGCGGTTTCCGACTACTCGCGCTGGGGGGCCATGCCCTTCGGGGTCTTCTTTATGCTGATCTTTGTCGGCGGCTGCACCGGCTCGACCGGCGGGGGCATCAAGATGTTTCGCTTCCAAATTCTGTGGGCGGCCTTTCGCGCCTATATCTGGAGCCGCATCTATCCTCACGGCGTTCAGGCCCTGACCTATGACGGCCGTTCGGTTTCGAACGATGTGGTCCTGGGCGTGCTGGTCTTCATCCTGACCTTCCTGATGACGGTGGTGGCGACCAGCCTGATCCTCGAGGGACTGGGGCTGGATCTGGTGACGGCGCTGTCCGGCGCGGCGACGGCGGTGGCCAACGTCGGTCCGGGGCTGGGCGACATCATCGGCCCTTCGGGCACCTTCGCCTCCCTGCCCGCCGCCGCGAAGTGGGTGCTGGCCATCGCCATGTTGTTGGGGCGACTCGAGTTCCTGACGGTGATGGTCCTGTTTGCTCCCGGTTTCTGGCGGCGATAGAGGCAATCGCCGATTGGTGTGGCGGGCACCGGCCTCAAATTTCTATAATCGGTGTGACCGCAAGCCGATGGACCGGCACACGCACACGGCAACGATTGGGCAGAAACGGACAGGGACGCGATGAACCGCCTCGGCAACATTCTGCTACATGGGAGCGATCCCGTGCGAACCGACCGCATGAGCACCCTGCTGACCGACAGCAACTGCAATGTCGTCGTCTGCGAGACCGCCGACGAAGTGTGGGAGGAAGCCAGCGGCAGCCACCCGGACCTGATCGTCATCGACGTCGGGTCGCTGGGCCGTCCGGGCATCGCCACGGCGACGGCGCTACGCCAGCGGAAGCTGGAGAACGTCCCCATCGTTCTGTGGGTGGCCGAGGAATTCAGCGGCCTTTATGACGAGGCCCTGGCGGCGCGCGCCGATGACGTCTTTGCCGGCGACGTGGGTGCCACCGGGGCGGCCGAGTTGATGATGCGCATGCGCCCCTTGATGCGGCTTTCCACCCAGCTGGCCGAAGTCCGGCGCCGGATCGCCCTGGCCCGCGAGTTCGGCGTTCCGCTGACGGACGATCCCGATCTTTCGGTGGGAGACGTCCTGCATCGCGTGCTGGCGGTCGGCGGCTCGCCGGCGCTGGAGAAGCGGGTTTCGAGGGCCCTGGTGAAGCGGGCCGCGGGGGTCGACTACCAGGCCGGGCCGTTCGAGGCGCGCGACCGGCTGTTCGAGGGCGATTTCGATGCCGTCGTCATGGAAGTGGGAGAGAGCCTTTCCGTCGAGGATGCCCTGGAGTTCTGCATAGAGGTTCGCAACCATCCCCGCCTTTTCAATTTGCCGATCGTGCTCTTGGAGGAGGCCGCGGGCGACTTCCCCCGCGAAGAGGTGATCCGCGCGGGGGCCAGCCTGGTGCTCGGTCATGGTGCCGGCGACGATTGCCTGCGTTATTTCCTGGCCTCCTACGGGCGCCGCCAGCAAATCCGGCGGCGTATCCGCGACGCCATCGAGACGACCAAGACTGTGAGGACCAGGGGTACCCATACCCACAGCTACATACCCGGCTTTCTGAGGGCTCACCTGACAGCCTTGATCGGCGAGGCCCGTGACGGGCAGAAGCACTTGACCGTCCTGGTCTTCTCGGTGGCGGATTCGCTGGTCTCGTTCAAGGCGGAGTTCGGCGAGGAAGCGGCGCGCGAACTGACCCGCCAAGTTGCCCAGTGGGTTTCCGGGCTGGTGCGGCTGGAAGACGTCGTCGCCAACTTCGGCGGCGGCGAGTTCTGCGTTTCCCTGCCCGATACCCCGCGCAACGAGGCCGAGGCGGTCATCGGGCGCGTCACCGGCATCCTGGAGTATACCGATTTTGCCGTGAGGGACGTTTATCGGCCGGTCAAGGTGACGGTCAAGGTCGGTTGCGCCGAGCTTGAGGCCGATGACAACGCGGGAGCCATGATCGCCAGGGCGCGCCAGCAATTGGAGTAGAACCCGACTCATGCGGATCGACGTGATCTTCGATACCGTTTGCCCGTGGTGCTATGTCGGAAAGCGCCGCATGGAGGCGGCGTTGCGGTCGCGTCCTCATGTGAATGTGGAACTTGGCTGGTGGCCGTTCCTGCTTAATCCCGACATGCCATACGGCGGCATGGACCGCGGGGCCTACCTGGTTCGCAAATTCGGCAGCGAATCCCGCGTGCGGCGCGTTTACGGCGCGATTGCCGACGCCGGGCAGTCCGTCGACATCGATTTCGCGTTCGACCGCATCCGCACCACCCCCAATTCGGTCACTTCGCATCGACTGGTGCAGTTCGCCGCGCGTACCGGGCGCGGCGAGGCGGCGGTCGAGGCTCTGTTCTTCAACTACTTCATCAACGGCAGGAACATTGGCGAAACCGATACCCTGCATGCCATCGGACGCTCCCTTGGCCTGGAGGAAGAGGCGCTCGCCGCCTACCTTGCCGGCTTCGAAGAGGTTGCCTTCGTCTACGAGGAAAACGCCCGCGCCCACCGCATGGGAATCAACAGCGTTCCCTCGTTCGTCTTCAACGGCTCGATGGTTATATCCGGAGCCCACGAGACACAGGTACTGGCCCGCCTGATCGACGCGGCGGCGGTGACGTCCGAAAACGCCACCTGTTCTTCCTAGAGCATTTTCCGCTCAGGCGGGAACAATCTTCATCGTCACCCCCGCGTGCGCGGGAATGACGACCAATAAAGGGGTGATTCCGTGCGATTGGAAGCTGCTCTAGGCTGCCCGTTCCTTGCCTTTCAGGGTGCGCCGCAGGTCGACGAGCAGGCGCCGGCGGGTTTCGACGTCCGGCAGCGTCCGAAGATCGTTGGCGAGTTCGAGCAACAGCGCTGCGTAATCGTTGTGCCAGTCGGACGTCGCGGTTTCGCTGACGCTTGCCGGGTCGAGGCGCGGGTTGTCCAGGTGCCGCTTGGGAGCGCCGTCGACCGAGAGGTCGAAGACCTCGTCCAGCTGCGGAACGAACACCAGGTTCGCATCCATCTTGGCCTTGATCAGCCGGCTGCGCAGCGCCTCGATGACCGACTGCTCGCCATGGCTGAGGAAGATGCCGCCGGTGATGGGGAAGCGTTCGCGGATCCAATCGACGAGCTGCTCGCGGTCGGCATGGGCGGAATAGAAGTCGACTGAGCGGATGCGCGCCTTTACCGACACCTCCTGGCCGTGGATGCGCACCTTCTTGGCGCCGTCCAGGATCAGGCTGCCCAGGGTGCCGGGCGCCTGGTAGCCGACGAACAACACCGTGGCCTTGGGATTGCTGAGATTGTTGAGAAGATGGTGGCGGATGCGGCCGGCGTCGCACATGCCGCTGGCCGACATGATGACGGCGCCCGAACGGACGGTTTCCAGCGCCATGCTCTCTTCGACGGTCTGGATGAAGCGGATGCTTGGGTGGCGGAACGGCTTGGCGACGCCGTTGACGCCTTCCATGTGGCCGCTGTGCTTTTCGAACACCTCGGTGGCGCGGATGGCGAGCGGCGAGTCGAGATAGATCTGGATGTCGGGGATCTGGCGGTTGTCCATCAGCGTGCCCAGGTCGAACAGCAGTTCCTGCGTCCGTTCGACCGCGAAGGCTGGAATCAGGATGTTGCCGCCGCTCGTGACCGCCGCGTCGATTTCGGCCTTAAGGGCGCCGCGCCGGGCTTCCGGCGACAGGTCCGAGCGGTCGCGGTCGCCGTAAGTGCTTTCGACCACCAGATAGTCCAGGTTCTTCGGGCCCTGCGGATTGGATTGCAGGGTCTTCTGATCGGGTCCGATGTCGCCCGAGAACAGGATGCGTTTGCGCTCGCCGCCGTTCGCGCCGGTGCCGAGTTCGAATTCGACGGAGGCGGAGCCGAGGATGTGGCCGGCGTTCCAGTAACGGACCCGCACGCCGGGGCCGGCGTCGAACCAATCCTCCATGGGCACGTAGCGAATGCCCTCAGCCGCCCGCACCCCATCCTCCTTGGTGTAGATGGGAAAGATCGGGGGAAGGTCGCGGCGCCGGTTGCGCTGGTTGATCCGCTTCACCTCGAATTCCTGGATGTGTCCGGAATCGGGCAGCATGTAGGTCAGAAGATCCCGCGTCGCCTCGGTGGCGAAGATCGGCCCCGTGAAGCCCCTTTTCAGCAGCTTGGGCAAAAGGCCGGTGTGGTCGATGTGGGCGTGGGTCAGGAAGACGGCGTCGACGGCCTTGGCATCGAAGGGGAAGTCGCCGTAGTTGAGCTCGCGGATGGTTTTGGTGCCCTGGAACATCCCGCAATCCACCAGGAAGCGGAAGCCGGGAATCGAGACGTGATAGCACGAGCCGGTAACCGTACGGGCGGCGCCGCAGAACTTGATCTTGAACTCCATCGGCTTTTTCTCCGCTGTTTGCCGAATCCCGCCGGTAGGGCGGGGTTCCTCCTGAATGGGTCGGCCACGCGCCGCTAGTTTTTTGCGGCCGCGATGGCGGCCAGTTCCTTCATCAGCCACGAGACCCCTTTCAAGCGGGTCGTGGTGTCGTCCCAGCTGCGAATGTAAACCAGCTTTTGGTCGGGGCGCAGCTTTGCCGTGCCGACCTGCTGGGTAAGGAAGCGTACCATGCCCTCCGGATTGGCGAAGGAGTCGTTGCGGAACGACACCACGGCACCGCGCGGGCCGGCCTCGACCTTGGCGACGCCGGCCTGCCGGCACAGGCATTTGACCGCCACCGTTTGCAATAGGTTGTCGACCTCGGCGGGCAGCGGGCCGAAACGGTCGATCATCTCGGCGGCCAGGCCATCGATCTCCTGGGCGTCGGCCAGCCGGGCGATCCGCCGATAGAGGCTGAGCCGCACGCCCAAGTCGCCGACGTAGCTTTCCGGGATCAGAACCGCCATGCCGAGGCCGACCTGCGGGCTCCATTCGGAATCGGCCAGATCCCCCTCCCCGGCGCCCCGCGCCTCGGCCACCGCTTCTTCCAGCATCTGCTGGTAGAGCTCGACGCCGACCTCGCGGATGTGGCCGGACTGCTCCTCGCCCAGCAGGTTGCCGGCGCCCCGGATGTCGAGGTCGTGGCTGGCCAGCGAGAAGCCGGCACCCAGGGAATCGAGGGTCTGCATGACCTCCAGACGCTTTTCGGCGGCGGGTGTCAGCTTCTGGCGCGGCGGCAGCGTCAAGTAGGCGTAGGCGCGCACCTTGGAGCGGCCGACCCGGCCGCGCAGCTGATAGAGCTGGGCCAGGCCGAAGCGGTCGGCCCGGTGGATGATGATGGTGTTGACCGACGGCAGGTCGAGGCCGGATTCGATGATGTTGGTGGACAGCAGGATGTCGGCCTTGCCGTCGTAGAATGTGGCGACGCGTGTTTCCAGTTCGCTCGGCGCCATCTTGCCGTGGGCGAGGATCACGTTGGCTTCCGGCACCAGCTTGGCCAGGGCGTCGGTCACCCCTTCGAGGTCTTCGATGCGTGGGCACACGTAGAAGATCTGGCCGCCCCGATAGCGCTCGCGCAGGATGGCCTCGCGGATGATCACCGGATCGTAGGGCAGCACGAAGGTACGCACCGCCAGGCGGTCGACCGGTGGCGTGGCGATCAGGCTCAGCTCGCGTACCCCGCTCAGCGCCATTTGCAGCGTGCGCGGGATGGGGGTGGCGCTGAGCGTCAGCACATGGACGTCCGACTTGATTTGCTTCAGCCGTTCCTTGTGGGCGACGCCGAAATGCTGCTCCTCGTCGACCACCAGCAGGCCGAGGTCTCGAAATGCAATGGACTTGGCCAGCAACGCATGGGTGCCGATGACGATGTCGACGATCCCCTTGGCCAGCTCCTCCTTGGTGCGCTTGGCGGTGGCGGTGGGGACCAGGCGGGAAAGCTGCTCGATGCGCACCGGATAGTCGGCGAAACGGGCGCGGAAGGTCTGGAAATGCTGGCGGCACAAAAGCGTCGTCGGTACTACCACGGCGACTTGGCGGCCCGACAGCACGGAAACGAAGGCGGCGCGCAGGGCCACCTCGGTCTTGCCGAAGCCCACATCACCGCAGATCAGGCGGTCGGCCGGGATGCCGCGCGCCAGATCGCCGAGCGTGTCGAGGATGGCACGGTGCTGATCGTCGGTCTCGGTATAGGGGAAGCGGGCGCAGAATTCGTCGAACAGGCCTTCCGGCGGCGCCAGTACCGGGGCTTGGCGCAGTTGCCTGGCGGCCGCCACGCCGATCAGTTTTTCCGCCATGTCGCGGATGCGTTGCTTGAGGCGGGCCTTGCGGGCCTGCCAGGCGGCGCCGCCCAGCCGGTCCAACTGGGCGTCGGACTGGTCGGAGCCGTATCGGCTCAATACCTCGATGTTTTCGACCGGCAGGAACAGCTTGTCCCCGCCGTGGTAGAGAATGCGCAGGCAGTCGTGCGGGGCGCCGCCGACGTCGATGGTGGCCAGCCCGTCGTAGCGGCCGATGCCGTGATCGACATGCACCACGAAATCGCCTTCGCTAAGCGCGGTGGCATCGGCAATGACGTTTTCCGGCCGGATCTTGCGCCGGCTCGGCCGGTTCATCCGTTCGCCCAGGATGTCTTGCTCGCTGATGAAGGCGACATCCGGCCCGACGAACCCGCGCTCGATGCCGAGAACGACCATGGCCGCGCGGTTGGCCCCAAGTGTTGTGGCCTCGGCCCAGGTGTCGGCGGGGCTGAGGGCTTCCAGGCCATGTTCCTTGAGCAGCGAGCCCAGGCGGTCGCGCGAGCCCTGCGAGAAGGCGGTGATGACGACCCGGCGCCCGCCCCGCATCTCGGCCTTCGCATGGTCGCGGATGTCGTCGAAGACGTTGACGTCGGGCCGTACGCGGGCGTCGCTGAAATCGTGGCCCGGGCGGCCTCCGGCATCGGGGCTGTCTTCGGAAACGGGGCCGGCGAAGGGCGACAGGGCGGCGAGAGGTTTCTCTACTAGTAGAGAACGCCATTCGGCGGCGTCGAGGTAGAGGCGTTCGGGCGGCACCGGATTATAGGGGGTCGCCGTCGCGGCCAGTTTGCCGTCGGCGATGCTCCGGCGGGTCTGATAGTATTCGTTGATCAGATCGAGACGGGCGTCGCGCGCCTCCTCCGCTTGATGATCGAGGATGACGGCACCGGCCGGCAGATAGTCGAACAGCGTTTCCAGTCGTCCGTAGAACAGCGGCAGCCAGTGTTCCATGCCGATGTGGCGCCGGCCTTCCGACACCGCCTCGTACAAGGCGTCGTCGTGAATGGCGGCACCGACCAGTTCGCGATAGCCGGTACGGAAACGCCCGACCGCCTCGTCGTCCAGGGGAACCTCGCTCACCGGCTTGATCACGGTCGCCGCAAGCTTGCCGGTGGATCGCTGCGACGTCGGATCGAAGGTGCGGATGCCTTCCAGTTCGTCGCCGAAGAAATCGAGGCGCACCGGCATGTCGAGGCCCGGCGGAAAGACGTCGACGATACCGCCGCGCACCGCGAACTCGCCCGGTTCCATCACGGTTTCCGAACGGCCGAATCCGTGGCGGATGAGGAAGTCGGTCACCGTGCCGGGGTCAAGGCGCGCGCCGGCGGTGATGGCCAGAGTGGCGCCTGTGAAGGCCTCGCGCGGCGGCACCCGTTGCAGGACGGCCGAAACCGTCGTCAGCACGATGCGCGCCTTCTCCGGGCTCGGCCGGTCGCCCAGCAGCCGGGTCAGCGTGTCGATGCGGCGGCTGACGATCTGGGCATTCGGCGAGACGCGATCGTACGGCAGGCAATCCCAGGCCGGGAACTCCAGCCGTTCGATGTCGGGCGCGAAGAAAGCCACCGCTTCCGAGGTTTGGGCAAGACGGACGTCGTCGCGGGCGACGAACAGGATGTCGAGCCCGCCCGCCGCCAGTTCCGCGAGAATCCGCGCATCATACCCCTGGGGGGCGCCCCAGACCTGAAATCGGCCTTGGGATCTGAGTTTTTCTAGTAAATTTTTCAATAGATTAAATGTTATTTCTGAAGTTCTTTATTAGGTCGACGAGGGTTCCATCGATGGTCGCCGGCACCGCCTTCTTGCCGATTACCCAGTCGAGAAGGTCGGCATCGTTGGCTTCCAGCAGGGTCTCGAAGCGGTCGAGCCCGTCGCCGTCAAGCTCGGCCAAGTGACGCTCGGCGAAGGCGCGCAGCAACAGGCTGGTTTCCAGCATGCCGCGCTGGCGGCTGCGGAACAGAAGACGCTTTCGGCGGATGTCGGGCGATTCGGGCATTGTGTCCTCCGTCGGCTACCGTAGGATATAGCCTCTTGCGCCGGTCCTGTCAGCCAGCACGAATGGGAAGTATGCGCCCGGAGATCCTGTTTCCGCTGTTCAAGCCCGTGACCGCGCTTCCCGGCGTGGGGCCGCGCCTTGCCAAGGCCATCGAGACGATTGCCGGCAGCCGCGTCGTCGACCTTTACTGGCATCTGCCGAGCGGCCTCATCGACCGCCGCTACGCGCCCAAGGTGGCCGAGGCCCGGCCCGGCGAGATCGCCACCATGACCGTGCGCGTCGAGCGGCATCTCAAGCCCGGCAACCCGCGTCTCCCTTATAAGGTGTATGCGGCGGACGAGACCGGTACCCTCGCGCTGGTTTTCTTTCACGCCCACGCCGACTATCTGCGCCGCGCCCTGCCCGAGGGCGAGGTCCGCGTCGTCAGCGGCACGGTCGAGCATTTCGGCCGCGAGGTCCAGATGACCCATCCGGACCACATCGGCACGCTCGACGAACTGGAGCGCCTGCAAACGGTCGAGCCGGTTTATCCGCTGACCGCCGGCCTGACGCTCAAGGTGCTGGCTAAGGCGACGGCCGCCGCCCTCGATCTGGCGCCTGATTTCCCGGGGGAATGGATCGACCCGCCGCTGGTGAGGCAGCGCGGCTGGAGCGCCTGGCGCGAGGCCCTTGCCGCCGCCCACCGGCCGGATGGCCCGGCCGCGTTGGAGCCGGTGGCGCCGGCCCGCGCCCGCCTCGCCTACGACGAGTTGCTGGCCAACCAGCTGGCACTGGCCCTGGTTCGGCTCAACATGCGCCGGCTTCCCGGCCGCGCGGTGGTTGGCGACGGGCGGTTGCGGGCGAAGGTTGAAGCCGCCCTGCCCTTCAGCCTGACCGCATCACAGGTGACGACACTCGAGGAAATTATCGCCGACATGGAAGCACCGACCCGCATGTTGCGCCTGGTGCAGGGCGACGTCGGCAGCGGCAAGACGGTGGTCGCGCTCATGGCCATGCTGGCGGCGGTGGAGGCCGGCGGCCAAGCCGTCCTGATGGCGCCGACCGAGATCCTGGCCCGCCAGCACGCCGCCACCATCGAACCCTTGGCCGCCGCCGCCGGCATCCGCATGGGCCTGCTCACCGGGCGCGAGAAGGGCAAGGCCCGCGCCGCCCTGCTGGAAGGCTTGGCGGACGGCGGCATCGATCTGGCCGTCGGCACCCACGCCCTCTTCCAGGAGGGGGTCGAGTTTCGCGATCTGGCGCTGGCGGTGATCGACGAGCAGCACCGCTTCGGCGTCCATCAGCGTCTTACGCTGGCCGCCAAGGGCCGGGGCGTCGACGTGCTGGTGATGACGGCGACGCCGATCCCGCGCACCCTCATGCTGACGGCCTATGGCGACATGGACGTGTCGCGCCTGACCGAGAAGCCGGCCGGCCGTCAGCCCATCGATACCCGGGTGCTGCCGACCGAGCGTCTGGAGGACGTGGTGGCCGGCGTGTCGCGATCGCTCGCCGGTGGTGCCAAGGTGTACTGGGTGTGCCCGCTGGTCGAGGAATCGGAAGTCCTTGACGTGGCTGCGGCCGAGGAACGCCACGATTTCCTGCGCCACGCTCTGGGCGAACGAGTCGGCCTGGTGCATGGACGAATGAAGGGGACGGACAAGGATGCCGCCATGCAGGCCTTCGCCGAAGGGCCGCCCTCCGTGCTGGTCGCCACCACGGTGATCGAGGTGGGGGTTGACGTTCCCGATGCCACGGTGATGGTCATCGAGCACGCCGAGCGCTTCGGCCTGGCCCAACTCCATCAATTGCGCGGCCGCATCGGGAGGGGTGCCAAGGCGTCGACCTGCCTGCTTCTCTATGCCTCCCCGCTTTCAGAAACCGCGCGGGCCCGCTTGGCCATCATGCGCGAGACCGATGACGGCTTTCGGATCGCCGAGGAGGACCTGAAACTGCGCGGCGCCGGCGAGCTGCTGGGGACCCGCCAGAGCGGCCTGCCCGAATTCCGCGTCGCCGACCTCGCGGCGCACGCCGACCTGTTGGCGGTGGCGCGCGACGACGCCAAAATGATCCTGGAGCGCGACCCTGAACTTGAGTCCGCGCGCGGCCAGGCGTTGCGCACGCTGCTCTATCTGTTCGAACGGGACGCCGCCGTGCGCTTCCTGCGCTCGGGATGACGAAGGAGCCGGCACCATGACCCACGAGGATTTCATGCGGCGCGCCATCGCGCTCAGCCGCGAGCATATGGAGGCCGGGCACGGCGGGCCGTTCGGGGCCGTGGTGGTCAAGGACGGGGTGATCGTGGGGGAAGGCTGGAACGCGGTCACATCGGCTAACGACCCGACGGCCCACGCCGAGGTAATGGCCATCCGGGCGGCGTGCCGGCGCCTCGCAACGCACGACCTGAGCGGGGCGGTGATCTACACCAGTTGCGAGCCCTGCCCCATGTGCCTGGCCGCCATCTACTGGGCCCGCCTCGACGGCGTCTACTATGCCAACAGCCGGGCCGACGCGGCCGCCATCGGTTTCGCCGATTCCCACCTGTATGATGAAATCGCCACGCCCCTCGAAAAGCGGTCGCTCCGCATGGTGTGCCTGATGGGCGAAGAGGCCCTCAAGGTTTTCGACGGCTGGACGGCGAAGCCGGACAAGAAAACCTACTGAAATCAGGCGTTCAGACCGGGAATGTCCGGCAGCGGTCCGTCGTCGGCCATGGCCAGAATGCCATCGATCAGCGCACGCGCCGCCTTGTCTTCCAGGTTGCCGTAAGCCATCAGGTGGCCGGCTTTGGCCACCATCTGCGTGGCATCCAGCGGCATTTCCGGATCGCCCTTGCAGACCAGGCGTTCGGCCGCCACCTGGCCGCCGTCCGTTGTTCGCACCTCGACACGGGTTCCCCAGGCTTGCGGGTAGTTGGCGGCGAAAGGCTCGCCTACCTTTACCGTCACCTTTTCACGCAGCCCGGCCAGCCGCCGGCGCGCCTCTTCGTCGAACGAGCCGAAGCCGACCTCGCCGTCACCCAGTGCGGCGGCGACGCAATGGTGGAGCGAGAACTTGGCCTCGTATTCCGACTCCGGGCGCGGGCGGTCGCAGACGGCGACCGCCGCCGGATAGGTGGTGACGGCAACGGCGGCGATGGCTTGGCCACGCAGGGCGGCATGGGCCTCCAGCGCGGCGTCGACCAGCGGATGGGTGTGCCGGCAGGAGGGCCACGGCTTGATCGAGGTCTGCCGAAGCTGCCAGGGATCGTCGGGCGCCGCCAGCAGGGCATCGGGCCGGGCGTCCGGGCAGGCCCCGGCGAAAAAGCCCTTGGCGCCTTCGAGGATGGCTGGCGCCCCGGTGAAGCCGCGGGCCGCCAACTCGGCGGCGACGATGCCGGCCTCGGCGGCGCGTCCGGCGTGCAGGTGCTTGCTCATCGCCCCGGTGTCGAGGAACTGCCAGAAGCCGGCAGACTGGGTGCCGGCATTACCGAGCGCATGCATGGCCTGCCCGGCGTCGAGGTCCAGCAGGTCGGCCGCCGCCATCGCCGAGCCGTAGGGCCCGCAGGTGGCGGTGTTGTGCCAGATCCGATAATGGGCGGGACCCACCGCCATACCGACGCGGCAGCAGGCCTCGAAGCCGCGCAGGGTGGCTTTCAGCAGGGCGCGGCCCTTGGTGCCCTGCCGCCGGCCGAGGGCGACGATGACGGGCACCACGACACAGCCCGGATGGACCACCGAGGCGCGGTGCAGGTCGTCGGTTTCAAGGGAATGGATGATGCCGCCCAGGAAGAAGGCTTCGCGCCCGGCGTCCCGGCTGGCTTGCGCCGCCCAGTCGGCCAGAATGCGGCCCGGTCCCGAGGCGCGCCCGGCAACGGCGTTGGCGATGGCATCGAGAACGTAAAGGGAGGCCGCGCGAAGGTCGGCGTCGTCAATCGGCTTGGCGCGGACATAGCGGATCAGTTGTTCGGTCAGGGTCATGCCTGAACGCTCCGTATCGGCCCGGCGCGCTAGTCCTTCCGCGACACCAGCATCTGCACCCGGTCCCGCTCGCGCAGGATGTCAACTTCCTCGTAAGTCGCGGCGGAAACCTTGGGTCTTTTCTTCTCGGCCGGACTGCGGCGGTCGGGGGGCGTGACGATGCCGCCCGAGATGACCATCTTGATCGCTTCCTCCACCGTCATGCTCAGCCGCACCAGTTCCTTCCTGGGCACGAACAGTAGGAATCCCGAGGTGGGGTTGGGCGTCGTCGGCAGGAAGACGTTGACGGTTTCCTCTTCGGTGATGTTCTGGACTTCGCCCTCGGTACGCCCGGTGATGAAACCGATGGCCCATATGCCGCGCCGCGGATATTCGACGAGGACCGCCTCGCGGAAGGCGTTGGAGCGCTGGGCCAGAATGGTCTCGAAAATCTGTTTGACCGTCC
Source organism: Rhodospirillales bacterium (assembly GCA_014859895.1). GTDB lineage: Bacteria > Pseudomonadota > Alphaproteobacteria > Rhodospirillales > Shumkoniaceae > Shumkonia. Next base: position 26,796 of record JACZKS010000193.1, on the reverse strand, counting down.
CGTAAATGCCGCGGATGACCGGCACCTTGGCGAGGACATGGTCGATCATCCGATGGAAGAACCGGCCGAGGAAACTGGCGGCCAGCCAGCCGATGACGGTCATTGCGGCGACGACGATCAACAGCCCCAAGCCCGGCGTCGCGAACGGCAGGTAGGTCTCCGGGTTGTACTGGGCTGGAAACAGCCTAGCGACCTTGGTGTCGACGAAATGGATGAAGAGCCAAGCTAGGTACACGGTGATGGAAATGGGGGCGGTCACAAGGATGCCGGCAAAGAAATAGGCGCGCAACTTCGCGCCCAGCCCCTTCTTGATGGAACCGCCTTTAGTGCTGTCGGCGCCGTCGTCGCCGTCGTCGGCCGGCATTGCCGGCTTTTCTTCTTCGGGGGTCATTTGTCGTCTATTTCCGAGGATCGGTTTTTTTACGGCATCACCATCGTATAGATGCAGTGGAAAGGCAATGGGCCACGCCATACACGGGAATAGTTTTCGTTTTCCCGTAGAATAGTTGATGTGGTTCTTTCCGAATGGGATTGCCAGCCAGCGGTGACGCCCGGGAAGCAGAGGAATCTTCAGCCTTCGGGCGTGGCCGGTTTGCCGGGATGCGGGAAATCGTCGACGATGTTGCGCTGCGCGATCAAGCGCAGGTTGCTGGCGAAAACGTTGATCAGGCCGCGCAGGAAGGGGTCGGCCTTGGACAGCTTCTCTTCCAGCATCTGGCGTGAAATCAGGATGACGGTGGTGACGTCGACGGCGGCGGCACAGGCCATGCGCGGGACGTCGTCGATCAGCGCCATCTCGCCGAAAATACCACCCGGGCCGACGATGCCAAGCACGACGCGCTTGCCGTCCTTGATCTTGAATATTTCGACCCCGCCGGCCTGCACGACATAGGCGCGAAGGCCCTCGTCGCCTTCCTTGAAGATGATTTCCCCGGCTTGGAAAACCTTGCGTTCGAGAACCCTGTCCTGCACCATTACGGCCCTGCCCCTTGGGGATTGCCGAAATCACGTTACACTTCTAGTGTCACCCGCGACAGTCACAATTGACACCCGCTGCGGTCGATCTCCATGAGCCGTGAATATCCGGACCGTCCATTCGTCGGCGTAGGCGCCGTGGTTCTTAACGAGGGCCGAGTCCTGCTGGCTCGTCGCGGCAATCCGCCTAGGGCCGGCGATTGGAGCCTGCCGGGCGGCGCCCAGATGACCGGCGAAACGGTGTTCGACGCGGCCTGCCGCGAGGTGCGCGAGGAAACCGGCCTTACCATCGAGGTGCTGGGCGTCGTCGACGTCATCGATTCCATCACGCGCGATCCCGACGGCCGGGTCCGCTACCACTACACCCTCGTCGACGTCGTCGCCCAGTCCGACGGCGATGCCGCCATCGCCGGCGACGATGCCGCCGCCGTCGGCTGGTTTACCCTGGACCAACTGGCTGATCTGAAGCTGTGGTCGGAAACCGAACGGGTCATCCGCCTCGGCCACGAGATGTGGGCTGCCTTGCAGGACGCGCCAACTCGGAAATGATCGTCCTGGCGACCTCCAGGGCCTCGGCCCGCGGCAGCCCGGCCTGCATGCGCGGATCGTAAAGGGTGCGTACCAGGATGGCGTCGTGTGGCGGCAACTCATAGAGGTTGTCGCGGTCGCTGAATATGGATGGCCTCATCGCGTCGCTGTCGTTGGGCAGGCCCAGGCTTTGGGTCAGTTCCTCAAGCAGGCAGCTGTTGATCAGCGCGGGATCGCGCTCGACGTTCACGACGACGATCGCCTTGACGATGCGGCTTTCCGGTTGCTTCCAGGACATGAAGTAACAACCTCCCGCCGCCGCAGCCTCGCGTATGGCCCTTGGATCGATGTTGGGCCCCTCGATCGCCGCCATTTCGGCCCGGCGCAGAAACAGCACGCGGATGGCGGCGGACTCCGGCGTCTTCGTTCCGCTGAACTTCTTTCCCGTCAGGCGAGCCAGCGTGGCCAGATGGGTAGAGACGAAACTCAGGTGTTTCTCCGTGGCGCGTTGCTCGAGCGAAACGGTCAGCGTGTCTCCCGGCCACTTGGCGATGACCGTACTGGCGTAATCCGGGCCGAATTCGGAGCCGAAGACGATGGTATCGAAGTAGTGGACCAGGTCTTCGACCGGCGGCAGCGGGCCGTCCGTCGGGGATTGGGCGGCCGCAGGGACAGCCACAGCCGCCAAGCCGGCCGCGAGCAGCAGGGCACGAAGTCGGCGGTACAGCATCCCTTTTACCGCCTCCCTAGCGTCTCTGGGCGCTCTGCTCGGGTTTGGCGATGGCCCATGACGCCAGGATGCGCTCGGCCGTCTTCATGTAGCGGGCGAACTGGTCGGCCGGCGCCCGGTAAGACCAGATGTAGGCGACCTTTCCTTCCGGCCGGGGGACCACCACCGACCATTGGCGGTAGGCCTGCTTGCCTTGCAAGTAGGAGACGGCAAATTCCTGACCCAGCAGGAACACGTCGTCCTTCTTATAGATGTACGGGCCCTGGCGCTCGAAGTCGACGTCCTTCGCCTGCTTCTCGAACTGCGTGCGGATCTGATCCATCGCCATCGATGCCGCCTGGACGGCGGTTTCGGCGTCGGGCGGGGTGACGTTCTGGATGCTGACGGTCGCATAGAAGGCATCCGTCCCCTCGGCGCCGCTCAACATGATGGCTTCGGCGGTCGGTCGTTCGAGGACCCACTCCGGGTCATATTCGATGGCGTAACCCAGCCTGTGTTCGGCGAAGCGGCGCACGGTGGGGCCGGCACCGGGGGCAGCCTGTTCCGTGGCCGGTGTCGGCTGGACGGGGGCGGGCGCGGCGGGTGTCGGGGGCATGTCGCCGGGGGCCAGACGGAAGGCATTCAAAATCCAGTGGAACTCGGGATTCAGTTTGTCGAACGCTTCGCTGCGGGCCCGGAAGATGAAGGTGTAGGTGTTGACCGGCCCACGGGTAATGACGACGTGGTAGCGTGCTCCCTCCCCTTCGTACTGTCCGCTGAAGGCGACCATGCCGGCGATCAGCAAGACCTCCTGCCCGATCTTGCGCTCCCACGGCTTGCCCGGCCCCAGATAGGCGGATTCCAGGGTTGCCGCCGTTTCGCTGATGGTCGTATCGGGGCCGGCGTCGGTGGTTTGCAGAATGACGCCATATCCCTTGTCCGAATCGATGGCGATGTCCACCGTATCGCCGGGCTCGCGGATGCGCACGCCGGCGGGAACGGTGACGGTGTATTTGCGCTGCGGATGTTCGTAGACCTGTCCCGGCGCTGGCGCCGCCTGAGCCTCGGACAGCACGGCTGAGGCCAGCAGAAGCAGGGCTCCTCCCCACGTTCGTGCCGTCCTTCCGATCATCGCTCGTCCTTTTCCAGGGCGGCGCAACCTCCGCGAACCGCCATCGGCAACAAACGATAGCATGAAATGGTTAACGCAGATTACCGATCGATAATCCCCAAATGGCCGGCCGGTGGACAGGCGCCGAGACCCCTTTCCTTTCCGGCCGAAAACATCATTATGGAAGGCGGACATTTCGAGGGTAGAGGGAAAACCATGGCCAAGACGGTATTGATTTCGGTTTTGTGTCCGGACCGCGTGGGACTGGTGGCGGCGATTGCCGGGCGCCTGTTCGACCTCGGCGGCAACCTGAGCGATACCGTGTTCGCGGTGCTGGGTGGCGGCGCCGAATTCACCTCCATCTGCCGGTTGCCCGACGGCGTCGACTTGGCCACGGTCGAGAGCGACCTTAAGGCGATCCCCGAACTGGCCGAAGCCGATATCGCCGTGCGCCCGTTCGGCATGGCCCCGACGCACGGTCCCTCGGGCCGGGTCACCCATCGGGTCACCGTGACCGGCGGCGACCGCCCCGGGCTGATCGCCCGCCTGTGCGAGGTCTTCGTGCAGTTCAAGGCCAACGTCGTGCGCCTCAACGCCCAGAAGGGCGTCGATGGCGGCCAAGAGCGCTACTCCATCACCGCCGACGTGTGGATTCCCCAGGGCAGCGCGCCGTCGTGCCTGGCCACCGTCGACAACACGGCGGGTGAGTTGGGCTTGGCCTGTCGCTGGGAGAAGATCGCCTAGAACGCGCCCGTTTCTGCCGGCCTGTCCGGACGAGGTACCATGACGGAAACCCTGGTTTTCGGCCTGTTGGCGTTGATTGCCGTAATGGGCGTGGCCGTGCTCCTTCGGCGACGCCCTTCCCGCCCCGCCCACGTCGCACCGACACCGCAATCGCCGCCAGCGGCTTCCGCCGAGGCTGACAGGCCGGACAGTGGCCGCATCAAAGGGCGGGTCCGCGCGTCCTCGAAACGGACGGTCGGCGGCATTGTCGAGCGGCATCCGGACGAGGCGGTCTCGGTGCTGCGCCGCTGGATCAAGTCCGGTGGCCAGGCGAATGATCGGTAGGCCGTCGATCACGCGGTTGTAATTTGCCTTCTCCGGGGTGCCTGCGTACGTGGGAAGCGACGACGGCCACGGCATCCGAAGGGGATTTCGCCATGACGATTGCGGGGATGCTGCCCTGGCTGGTATTGGCCGGTTACGGCGCGTTGATCTGGGCGATCATGCCGCGCCAGGTCAGCGCCGGGCAGTTTTTTGACGGCCGGTCGCGCCAGGGAGGCGAGCCCGGGTTGTGGCTGCTGGTGGCCAGCGCGGCCATCACCTGGATCTTCGCCAAGTCCATTTCCAACGCCGCCGGCCTGAGCGCGGCGTTCGGAATCGCCGGGGGCATCGGCTATTCCTTCTATTACCTGAGCTTCGTCGTCGTCGGCGTGACGGTCTATTTCCTGAGGGTTCGCGGCGGCTTCCGTTCGTTGCCGGCGTTCCTGGTCGCCAAATACGGGCCGTTCTGCGCCAAGCTGTTCCTGGCGGCCGTCGCCATCCGCCTGTTCAACGAGGTATGGTCCAACACCAAGGTGGGCGCGCTTTATTTCGGGGCCGAGGGCAGCCTCGCCTATTGGGGAGCGGCGGCGGCCATCACCGGCTTCACGCTCTACTATTCCTGGCGCGGCGGCATGCGCTCCAGCCTGCTTACCGACGGCGCCCAGATGCTGCTGGCCGCCGCCCTGTTGGTGGCGGTGCTGGCCACGGTCGGCCCAGGGCTGGCGGCCTCGGGCCTGCCCGAGGTCGGCCCGGCTTCCCACGCCGCCGGCGTGACCTTCGCCGGATTGGCCCTGGTCCAGGTGTTGTCCTACGGATTCCACGACCCGGTGATGACCGATCGCGCCTTTCTCACCCGGCCGGGCGTCATGCTGCGTGCCTTCCTGCTGGCCGGGCTGGTGTCGGGCGGCTTCATCCTGCTGTTTTCGGGAGTCGGCCTCTATGCCCGCGCCATGGGTCTCGCCGGCGATCCCAGCGTCGCCGTTCCCGCCGCGCTGGGGTTGCCGATGATGCTGGTGTTCAACGCCATCATGTTGACGAGCGCCGGTTCGACCCTGGACTCCACTTTCGCGTCGGCGGCCAAGGTGGGGGCGCGCGACTGGGCCAATGACGAGGCGCCGCCCACCGAGCGTCATTCGGCGCGCGGGCGCAAGGTGATGCTGGCCATCGCGCTCCTGGGCAATCTGCCGCTGCTGGCCATCTATCTGGGAGGCCAGGTGGGACCGGCCGTCATCGCGGCGACGACCATCAGCGGCACCATGGTGATGGGCCTGGCGCCAATCTTCCTGCTGGCGTGGATCAGGCCGGCCGGACGGCTGAGCTTCCATCTGGCGTTCTGGCCGGGCCTCGTCCTTGGTATCGTGATGACCGTCGAAAGCGCGACCGGGGTCGCGATCCTGCCCGCGGCCCTCGACATCGGAACCGGCAGCTATGCCGACGACCTTGGCGTCAACGTTTTCGGATTGCTGATCTGCACGGCCGGTTATGTGGCGGGAGCGCTCATCGCCGCGCTGCTGCCGCGCCGCGCCGTTCAGCCGGCCTGACGGCGGGACCGGGACCATGATCGAGGGGCCGATCCTCGACCTGGGAACCATCGATGCGCCGATCCTGGTGTTCGGCGGCCCCTACGGCAACCTGGAGGCCACCCGCGCCGTGCTTGCCGAGGCCGGCCGGTTGGGCATTCCGGCGTCCCGCACTCTCTGTACCGGCGACGTCTGCGCCTACTGCGCCGACCCGCAGGAGACGGTGGACCTGCTGCGCGCGACCGGTATCGTCACCGTCATGGGCAACTGCGAGGAAGAACTGGCCGGGAACGGCGCCGACTGCGGATGCGGTTTCGCCACGGGAAGCGCCTGCGACGTGCTGTCGCAACAATGGTTCGCCTACGCCGCCGCTCACCTCGACGCCGAGGCCAAGGCATGGATGCGAACCCTGCCGCGCCAGGTTGCCTTCCGGATGGCCGGGCGGCGCTTCCGGGTCATCCACGGTGGGGCCTCGCGGATCAACCGCTTCATCTTCGCCTCAATGCCCGAAAAGGAGGTCGCCGGGGAATTCCGTTGCCTGGGCACCGACGCGGTGATTGCCGGTCATTGCGGCCTGCCGTTCAGCCGCGTCGTCGGCGGCCGGCTTTGGCACAACGCGGGCGTCATCGGCATGCCGGCCAACGACGGCACGCCGCGCGGCTGGTACAGCGTCCTTCGGCCGGAAGGCGGAGATATTGCCCTCGATCATCGATCCTTCGGCTACGACCACGCCGCCCAGGCCCGCAAGATGCGCGAGTGTGGCCTGCCGGAAGGGTATGCACGGGGGCTGGAGACTGGCCTGTGGCCCAACCTCGACATCCTGCCGGCCGCCGAGCGGCAGCGGACGGGATTGCCGATCGCCAGCGATTCCGTTCGTTGGCCGGGAAAAGGTCAGGCGGACTTGCGGATCACGTAGGTGTAGACGCCGTTTTCCTCGCTCTGCTCGACGAGCTCGTTTCCCGTTGTCCGGCAGAAGGCGGAAAAATCGCTGACTGAACCGGGATCGGTCGCCACCACCTTGAGGGTGTCGCCGGCCGCCAGATCCTTGAGCGCCTTCTTCGCCTTGAGGATCGGCATCGGGCAGTTCAATCCGCGGGCGTCGAGTTCCGCCATTGGGCTCTCCTTTTGTGCGAGGGTTCCGCCTTCGGCCGATCAGATGAACAGGTTGATGTCGGACTTCAAGGCCTTTTCCATATAAGTGGCGGCGCCGCCGATGACGATGCCCTCGACCATATCCGCAGCGGTCCACTCGAACAGGTCCATGGTCATTTGGCAGGCGATCATCTCGACCTCGGAATCGATGGCGGCCTCGCGCAGTTCCTCGATGGAAGCCACACCTTTGCGCTTGATGAGGTTGCGCATCAGGGTGGTGCTGAGCGCTTCCATTCCGGGCAGCGCGGCGGCCGCGTTGGGCACAGTCAGGTGGAGGCCAGCCAGCGGCATTTCCATGGCGGGGTTGCCGAGGGGTGAAACCCTTAGGTGGCCAAGGTCCTTCTTGAGAAGCTGCAGTCCATAGAAAGTGAAAAACATCGACACGTTGACATTCATGGCGGCGGCGGTGGTCGCCAGGATGAACGGCGGATACGCCAAGTCAAGTGCGCCCTTGGTGACGATGATGGTCATTTGCTTTTGTTTGGCGATGGCGTCTTCCCCGCTCATGGCGGATGTCTCCTGGCGATCGGGCATGATAACATTAGGAAGACCTAAAATACCGGAAAGCGGATCGACAATCCACCGCCGATGACATCCATTCAAATTGTGGGGAAATGCCTTGCGCCGCCGCAGAATACCGAGTTGACAAGCCGCTGGGGGGCCATTTAGATGACCCTGCCCTTTGTCCCGCGGGGGAATGCGCGACACGTCGGGCATCTTGCCATGGAAGGCGCCCCTATGGCCGTGCAGCAGGAAGTCGGCGAGAAGCGTGGCTCCCGCTGGCGTTGCCATGGCGGGGGAGATGCGCGTCCCCTTTCCTTCGAACGCGACTGAGCTGTCGATGCAGATTTACCTTCCCATCGCCGAGATGTCGGTCAACTTCCTTCTGATCCTCGGCATGGGAGGCGGCGTCGGGTTCCTCTCCGGCCTGTTTGGGGTCGGCGGCGGCTTCCTGATGACGCCGCTTCTGATGTTCATCGGCATTTCCCCGGCCATTGCGGTCGCCACCGGCGCCAATCAGATCGTCGCCGCATCGGTTTCCGCGGCGATCGCGCACTGGCGCCGGGGCAACGTCGACCTGAAGATGGGATCGATACTGCTGGTGGGCGGCATCATGGGGTCCGGCTTAGGCGTCTGGCTGTTCACCTTCCTGCGCGAAATCGGCCAGCTCGACCTGGTGATTACGATTTCCTACGTCATCTTCCTGGGTGTCATCGGCGGCCTGATGTTCATCGAGAGCGTACGCGCGGCCATTCGCCGCAAACGGCAGGTCCGCCGCCGCCAGCACACGCATCTCTGGATCCACGGCCTGCCGTTCAAGACGCGGTTCCGGCGGTCGCGCCTGTACATCAGCGTCCTGCCACCCATCGCCATCGGCTTCCTGGTCGGCGTCCTGGGCGCGATCATGGGGGTGGGCGGCGGCTTTGTGATGGTTCCGGCGATGATCTATCTGCTGGGCATGCCGACCACGGTGGTCATCGGGACGTCGCTCTTCCAGATCGTCTTCGTGATGGCCAACGTCACCGTTCTGCAGGCCGTCACCAACCAGACCGTCGACATCACACTGGCCCTGGTTTTGCTTATCGGTGCCGTGATTGGCGCTCAGTTCGGCGCGCGGGCCGGCGCCAAGATGCCAGGCGACCAGCTTCGCGTTCTTCTGGCGGCCCTCGTGCTCACCGTATGCGCGCAGCTGCTGTTCGATCTGGTGAGGACGCCTGGCGATCTCTATTCCCTCGGCATCGTGGGGGCGCAATGATCGAGGGATTCAGCCTGGCCGCCTGGATGTTCCCGGTTCTTTTCGGCGCCCAGCCGGCCGCCGTCGCCGTCCCCCCCGGCCACGACGAGCTGGTGATCGACCTGTCGCGGCACGAGGTGTCGGTGGCGCTGAACTACGCCGGGGCGGAACTTGTTCTGTTCGGTGCGACCGAGGGGGCCGGCGACGTGGTGGTCGAGGTCAGGGGGCCGCGCCGCACGGAGGTCGTCCGGCGCAAGGAACGCGTGGGCGGCATTTGGTTGAACAGTGAAGAAGTGGTCTTCGGCAACGTGCCGGCTTTTTATGCCCTCGCCAGCAGCGCGCCTCTCGATCAGATCCTGCCGCCCGAGGAATTGGCGCAGGAACGGATCGGCGTTGATCATCTGTGGTTGACGCCCACAGAAAAGATCGCCGACCAGGAAGCCAACGCGTTCCGGGCGGCGCTGGTGCGCAACAAGCAGCGCGTCAACCTGTTTCCGGCCGAGCCGACCGAGGTGAAGTTCCTTGGCAACAGGCTGTTCCGTACCGACATCCACTTTCCGGCGAATGCATCGGTCGGACCGTATCGGGTTACCGTTTTCCTGGTGAAGGGGGGCGAAGTCGTGAGATCGGCCAGTACTCCCCTCATCCTGTCCCGGACCGGTTTCGAAGCCCGGGTTTTCGATCTCGCCCATACCAACGGGCTGGCCTATGGGCTTCTTGCCATCGCGATTGCCGTCGTGGCAGGATGGCTGGCCAGCGTCTTTTTCCGCAGCAAGGCGTAAAGAAATGGCTGAAACTGAGGCTGAAGGCGCGACCCCTTCCGACGGCGGCGTTTTCCTGTGCGTGGTCGATGAAACGGCCGAATTGTGGCCGGCCCTGCGGTTCGCCTGCCGCAAGGCCAACCGCCAGGACGCCCGCGTCGGCCTTCTTTGCGTGGTCGAACCCGCCGAGTTCCAGCATTGGCTGGCCATCGGCGACCTGATGCGCGAGGAACGGCGGGAAGAGGCCGAGGAAACGATCCAACTGATCGCCACGGCGGTTCAGAAGCAAACCGGCAAGATGCCGGTCCTTTACATTCGCGAAGGCGACGTGAAGGACGAGCTTCTGGCGGTTATCGAGGAGGAGAAGAGCATCACCCTTCTCATCCTGGGCGCCGCCTCCGGACCGGACGGCCCCGGGCCCTTGATTTCCTACTTGGTTCAGAAGAAGGCAGGCGGCCTCCGGGTGCCGATCACCATCGTGCCGGGCAACCTTTCCAACGACGAGATCGACGCCCTTAGTTAGGCCCGAGCGGTCTGGCGTGCGGCCGCCCGAAGCGCACTGATCCTGTTGCCGTAATCCCCATTCCCGAAGACCGCGCTGCCGGCGACCAGCACGCTGGCGCCGGCCTCGACAACCGTTCCGGCCGTGTCCTCGTTGATACCGCCGTCGACCTCGACCTCGATTGGCCGATGCCCGATCATCCGCCGGATGTCGCGGATCTTGGCGGCCTGCGCGGGAATGAAGGCCTGGCCGCCGAAGCCCGGATTGACCGTCATGACGAGGATGAGATCGATCCTGTCCAGCACGAATTCGAGGACCGAGGCCGGCGTCGCCGGGTTGAGCGAGACCCCGGCCTTCTTGCCCAACGCGCGGATGACCTGAAGGCTGCGATCCAGGTGGGGGCCGGCTTCGGCGTGCACGGTGATGATGTCGCTGCCGGCCTTGGCGAAGGCCTCGAGGTAGGCGTCGACCGGCGAGATCATCAGGTGCACGTCGAGCGGCTTGGCGGTATGCGGCCGAAGGGCCGCGACGACGCCGGGACCGATGGTGATGTTGGGCACGAAATGCCCGTCCATGACGTCGACATGAATATAGTCGCAGCCAGCCGCATCGATGGCGCGGACTTCCTCTCCCAGCCGGGCGAAGTCGGCCGAGAGGATGGATGGAGCGATCTTCACGGGCTGCGTCATGGTCCCGGCGCCCTTCCCTACCTGATTTTCGGCGCGAGTTCGCCGGCACGATACCGTTCGGCCATCTTGGCCAACGGGATTGCCTTGATCTTGGAAGCCTTGCCGGCGGTGCCGAACTGCTCGTAGCGCTGTTCGCACAGCTTCTGCATGGCTTCGATCGCCGGCTTCAGGTAGGTGCGGGGGTCGAACTCCGCCTTCTTTTCGGTCAGCACGCGGCGGATCTGGCCGGTCATCGCTAGGCGGTTGTCGGTATCGATGTTGACCTTGCGCACGCCGTGCTTGATGCCGGTGACGATTTCCTCGATCGGCACCCCGAACGTCTGCGGCATCTCGCCGCCGTACGTGTTGACGATATCCTGTAGTTCCTGCGGCACCGACGAGGAGCCGTGCATCACCAGATGGGTGTCGGGCAACTTGGCGTGGATCTTCTTGATGACGTCCATGGCGAGGATTTCGCCGGTCGGCTTGCGGGTGAACTTGTAGGCGCCGTGCGAGGTGCCGATGGCCACCGCCAGGGCATCCACCCCGGTCTTGCCGACGAAGTCGGCCGCCTCGTCGGGGTCCGTCACCAGCATGTGCTTGTCGAGCGCGCCCTCGAAGCCGTGGCCGTCTTCCTTGTCGCCCTTACCGGTTTCCAGCGAGCCCAGGCATCCCAGTTCGCCTTCCACCGATACGCCGACCATGTGGGCCATGTCGGTGACCTTGCCGGTGACCTCGACGTTGTAGTCATAGGATGCCGGCGTCTTGCCGTCCTCGGTCAGCGAGCCGTCCATCATCACCGAAGAGAAGCCGAACGAGATGGCCGACAGGCAAGTCGCCGGATTGTTGCCGTGATCCTGGTGCATGCAGACCGGGATGTCCGGATACATCTCGATCGCCGCCTTGATCAGGTAGCTCAGCACCGTGTCGTTGGCGTACTTTCGCGCCCCGCGGCTGGCCTGCATGATGACCGGCGAATCCGTCTTCTTGGCCGCCGCCATGATCGCCAGCATCTGTTCCATGTTGTTGATGTTGAACGCCGGAACGCCGTAGTCGTGCTCCGCCGCGTGGTCGAGAAGTTGCCTCATCGATACGAGTGCCATGATGTCGTTCTCCCTCTGTTTGGGGGGATGGGAGGCCGCAGCCTCCCCTAGAGTTTGGCCTTGGCGGCGACAGCCACCTTTTCCGGCGTGATGCCGAAGTGCTCGAACAGTTGCTTGTACGGCCCCGACTTTCCGAAGCCGCTCATGCCGACGAAAACGCCGTTCTCGCCGATGTACCGATGCCAGCCCTGGTCGATGGCCGCCTCCACCGCCACGCGGACGGTATTCGGGGCAAGGACCTGCCGGCGGTATTCTTCCGGCTGGGCGTCGAAGAGTTCCCAGCACGGCAGCGACACCACCGCCGTCGGCACGCCATCCTTTTGCAGGATGTCGCGGGCTGCGAGCGCGACGGATACCTCGGTGCCGGTGGCGATCAGGGTGACCTTGCGGGCGCCGCCATCGGCCTCGGCCAGCACATAGCCGCCGCGGGCACAGAGGTTTTCCCCGGCCTCGGCGCGCACCGTGGGAACGCCCTGCCGGCTCAGCGAAATCGCCGACGGATGATCGGTCGATGTCAGCGCCAGATCCCAGCATTCGGACGTCTCGACGGCATCGGCCGGCCGATAGACGGCAAGCCCGGGAATGGCCCGCAGCGACGCCAGGGTCTCCACCGGCTGATGGGTCGGCCCGTCTTCGCCGAGACCGATCGAATCATGGGTCAGAACATGGATGACGCGTACCCCCATCATGGCGGCCATGCGGATCGGCGGCCGCATATAATCCGAGAACACCAGGAAGGTTCCCGCATAAGGGATGAACCCGCCGTGCAGGGCGAGCCCGTTCATGATGGCGCCCATGGCGTGTTCGCGCACGCCGTAATGGATATAGCGGCCGGAGAAGTCGCCGGTATCGATGCTTTGTGTGCTCTTGGTCTTGGTGTTGACCGATCCGGTGAGGTCGGCCGACCCGCCGATGAGTTCGGGAATGGCGGCGGTGAGGACTTCGAGCGCCGCCCCCGAGGCCTGCCGGGTAGCCAGGACGGGCTTTTCGGCCACCAGGGCCTTGCGATGCTGATCTGCGGCCTTTTGCCAACCCTCGGGAAGACGGCCCGCTTCACTCCGTTCGAATTCGGCCCTAAGACCGGCATCGGCAGTAGCCAGCCGGCCCTCCCACTGCTTGCGGGCGGTGGCGCCACGGGCGCCGGCGGTCCGCCAGGCGCTCAGCACGTCTTCGGGAATGACGAACGGCGGGTGCGACCATCCCAGGGCGGCGCGGGCGCCGGAAAGTTCGTCGTCTCCCAACGGCGAGCCATGGCTGGCGGCGGTGCCCTGCTTGTGGGGCGCGCCACGGCCGATCACCGTTTTGCAGCCGATGATGGTCGGCTTGTCCGACTTTTGAGCCTTCTCGATGGCGGTGGCGACAGCTTCGGGGTCGTGGCCGTCGACCGCCTGGGTTGCCCAGCCGGCGGCCGCGAAGCGCACCAACTGATCTTCGGTGCGGGCCAGATCGGTCGAACCGTCGATGGAGATGCTGTTATCGTCCCACAGGACGATCAGCTTGTTGAGCCTGAGATGCCCGGCGAAGCCGATGGCCTCGTGGCTGATGCCTTCCATCAGGCAGCCATCGCCGGCGATCACGTAGGTGTAGTGGTCGACCATGTCATCGCCGTAGCGGGTATTGCGCATGCGCTCGGCCAGCGCCATGCCGACGCCCATGGCCAGTCCCTGCCCGAGGGGCCCGGTGGTCGCCTCGACGCCCTCGGTGTGGCCGTATTCGGGATGGCCCGGCGTCTTGGAATCCAACTGCCGGAAGTTCTTGATCTCGTCGATGGTGACGTCCTTGTAGCCGGTCAGATAGAGTAGCGCGTACAGCAGCATCGAGCCGTGGCCGGCAGACAGCACGAAGCGGTCGCGGTCCGCCCAGCGCGGCGCCGTCGGGTCGAACTTGAGGAAGCGCGTGAACAGCACGGTGGCGACGTCGGCCATGCCCATCGGCATGCCGGGATGGCCGGATTTGGCCTTCTGCACGGCATCCGCCGCCAGAAAACGGATGGCATTGGCCATGTCCTTGTGGGGCGCGCGTACCGCGTCGGATGCTTTCAGGGTCTGCATGGACGTCATCAAATTACCTCCGCAATCGGCCGAAATGTTCTTCTTGCCGGCATTTCCCGTTGTTCCCGCCTGCCGAGACGGCGGGAATTGCCGCGAAACCCGTCAATCGTCCGGGATGGTGGGAAGCCCCCTCCATATAAAAGGCGCCGCCCCATCGATTCAATAGAACGCACGGGCTCGCGCGCAAGAGGCGCCGCCCCGAGGAAAGGGTTGCTTTGGGGTGGCCGGCGCCCTGGGTCGTTCCCATGTTGAGGAACATGGACGCGACATCACAGAAAACCCTGAACCTGTCGGCGATCGTCTGGCGGCAGCCCGATGGCAGCCCCGTGGCATGCCGGGAAAAACTGAAGGTTCTCAACGAGAACCTCGAGGAAATCCGCCAATGTTGCCAGGATGCGCTCGAGGATGCGGTCCTGATGGGGTGCGAGGAAGGCCAGGTACGGGAGGTTTTTGAGGCCATCGTCCGGTCGATCCACAATCCCTATGCAAAGGGCGATTGACGACCCCCGGTCGCCAAAAATGCGCTTGCCGTAGTGAAAGAAAGGCTTGGCCGGATGCGGCCAAGCCTTTCAAATCTGGGGCGAGAGATGGGACTTGAACCCACGACATCCAGATCCACAATCTGGCGCTCTAACCACCTGAGCTACTCCCGCCATCGGCGGGCCCCTGTGTAGCCTCAACCCGATGCCCCGTCAAGCTTTCAGCGGCAAGCTCCGGGCCCGTGGCGTCGACGGGGGCCGCCGGCTTTTTCGAGGGAACCTCGGGCTTGAGCGGGCCCCAAATGCGGCGGAAATATCCGTCGGCCATCAGCAGGGCGGCGGCCGGGTTGTGGCCCAGGGCCCGATCCTTCGCCACCAGGGTCGTCGTCAGCGCTTCAGAGTGCTTGAAAAATAAGCTGTCGTGGCCGACGCACAGGCCGACGACGACATTGAAATCGGTTCCCGCCCGGTTGAGGAGTTCGGCCTGGGTGATCGGATTGCACATCGCCTCGAAGTTGCCGGGCCGGACCTTCTCGTGGTCCTGTAGGCCGATCTCCTCCTTGGCGATGCTGCCGGTCTTGCAGCAGACCGAGGCGACGGCGAAGCCGTGACTTTCCAGGACCCGGGTGAGTATGCCGGCCAAGTCGAACACGCCAACGCAGAAGGCGATGCCGATCTTGTTGAATCCCATGCGCTTGGCAAACGCGCAAACTTCCTCGACGCGCGTCCATTCGCAATAGCCCTCGGCCTCGACGCGGGCCGATTCGACCGCCACCTTGGTCAAGAACGGGTCCTGGTACTTGGCGAAACCCTCGGCGATGCCGGGGTCATCCACCTTGCTGGGGCACCATCCCGGGCCGTGCTGGTCGTCGCCCTGCCGGCAGACGCGAATTTCTGGAGGGCAATAGGCACACCCGGGATCGTTATATTTCATCGGGCAACGTCTCCTTGGCACGCGACCCGTTGGGCGGGCCGTCGTTGGCGCTGGCCGGTATTGTTACCCGAGCGTGGCCGACATGCCATCGTAAAAAAGTTTGAGGCCTGTGACGAAAAGGAAAAGGTAGCATAACCGGTAGAACCAGGTCGGCGAGATACGCTGGTGCAGCCAGATGCCCAGCACCACGCCCACCGGCGCAAGCGGCGCCAGGATCAATGACATCGTCAGGTTGCCGACCGGCAGCAAGCCCAGCCACCAGTACGGGAGCAGCTTGGCGTAGTTGATGGCAGTGAACAGCATGACCATGGTGCCGACGAAAAGCGTCTTGTCCATCCGCTGGGGCAGCAGGTAGGCGTTGGCCGGCGGGCCGCCGGCATGCGCCAGGAAACTGGTGAAACCGGAGAGCGCGCCCCAGAACACTCCCCTGCCGACATCTGGACCGGCGGTGGCCGCGGCCGGTTTATTGCGAAGCCAGTAGTCCAGCGAGAAAACCACCGCGATGCAGCCGACGAGAAGCCGGATTGAGCCGTCGCTGAACGACCGGAAGGTGACGGTGCCGATAGCGATGCCGATCAGCGCTCCGGCCGCCATGATCCAGAAATTGCGCCGGTGCCATGTCTTCCGGTAGGCCCATACTCCCATCACGTCCATCACGCAAAGGATCGGCAGCATGATGGCGGCGGCCTGGGGCGCCGGGATGACCAATGACAGCAAGGGAACGCCCAGCATCGCCAGGCCGCCCCCGAAGCCGCCTTTCGAAATGGCAGCCAAGAGCACGGCGGGAATGGCGACGGCGTAGAACAGCGGATCGGTGATCATCAAGGACGACTGCCGGGACAGAGTGACCGCCACGGCGGGCGGAGGCTAAGCTAGCCCATACCCGCTCCGCACGGCCGGTTCAAACGGTTTCATCGGAGGTGCTCGAGCGGGATCGTGTTGCTGTTCAAATTCGCGCCGTTTGCCCAATAATGAGGCATAATGTCTCGCGCGCCACGCCCGCCGTGCCGGAGTTGAGGAGCCAAGGCCCCGGGGTTTCAAGGGTTTTTCCGGCATTCCGAAGCTGGCACGTGTTGTGCGTAAAGAGTGGCGACCCGACCAGGGAGCATCGGACGGTGCCGAAGGGACGGTCATTCAAAAGGTAACTCGGACCGGCTCCTGTTCCGTGGGCCGGTTCTTTAGCCGGAGAGGCCAGATTTCATGAAAAAAATCGAAGCCATCATCAAACCCTTCAAGTTGGATGAGGTGAAGGAAGCCCTTCAGGAGGTCGGCCTTCAAGGCATTACGGTCATCGAGGCCAAGGGTTTTGGGCGCCAAAAGGGGCATACCGAGCTTTACCGCGGCGCGGAATACGTCGTCGACTTTCTGCCCAAGGTGAAGATCGAGGTGGTTCTCGAGGACAGCCAGGTGGAACCCGCCATTGAGGCGATCCAGCGGGCGGCCCGGACCGATCGTATCGGCGACGGCAAGATCTTCGTCACCAACGTCGAGGAAGCCGTTCGCATCCGGACCGGTGAACGTGGGACGGACGCCATCTAACCCGGCAAAGCCGGGCCAAAAGGACTTACCAATTTCAATACGTCAGTGGATGGGAAGAGGAACCTGACATGCCTTTGAATTGCAAAACCCCAGCCGATGTCATGAAGGTCATCAAGGAGCAGGACATTCCGTTCGTCGATCTGCGCTTCACCGACCCGCGCGGCAAGTGGCAGCACACGGCGCAGACGCCGGAGACCCTCGACGAGGAAGCCTTCGCCGACGGCATTATGTTCGACGGATCGTCGATCGCCGGCTGGAAGGCCATCAATGAATCGGACATGCTCCTGGTTCCGGACCCCGAGACGGCGGTTATGGACCCCTTCTCGGCGCAGCCCTCGCTCATCCTTTTCTGCGACATCGTCGAGCCGTCGACCGGGCAGCCCTATAACCGCGATCCCCGTTCGCTGGCCAAGCGGGCCCAGGCCTATCTGGCCTCGACCGGCGTCGGTGATACCGCCTATTTCGGCCCCGAGGCCGAGTTCTTCGTGTTCGACGACGTCCGCTATAAGGTCGCCATGAACACCTGCTCCTACGAGCTCGATTCCGACGAGGGCCCGTACGTTTCCGGCAAGATCATGCCCGAGGGCAACGCCGGCCACAGGCCGCCGATCAAGGGCGGCTATTTCCCGGTGCCGCCGGTGGACTCGGCCTCCGACCTGCGCGCCGAGATGGTCACGGTGATGAAGGAAATGGGCCTGCCCATGGAAAAGCATCACCATGAGGTGGCGCCCAGCCAGCACGAGTTGGCCATCCGCTATGACACCCTGGTCAAGGCGGCGGACAACCTGCAGATCTACAAGTATGTCGTGCAGATGGTCGCCCACTCCTACGGCAAGACGGCAACCTTCATGCCGAAGCCGATCATCGGCGACAACGGCTCGGGCATGCATACCCACCAGTCGATCTTCAAGAACGGCAAGCCGGTGTTTGCCGGTTCCGGGTACGCCGACCTCTCCGAGACGGCCCTCTATTACATCGGCGGCATCATCAAGCACGCCCGCGCGCTCAACGCCATCACCAACCCCGGCACCAACAGCTACAAGCGGCTGATCCCGGGCTTCGAGGCGCCGGTGCTGCTGGCTTACTCGGCGCGCAATCGCTCGGCGTCCTGCCGCATTCCCTACGCCGCAAGCCCCAAGGGCAAGCGCGTCGAGGTGCGGTTCCCCGATCCGACCTGCAACGGCTACCTGGCCTTCGCGGCGATGATGATGGCGGGCCTGGATGGCGTCATGAACAAGATCCATCCCGGCGACGCCATGGACAAGAACCTCTACGACCTGCCGCCCGAAGAACTCAAGGAAGTGCCGACGGTATGCGGCAGCCTGCGCCAGGCTCTTGGCGCGCTCGACGCCGACCGCGACTTCCTCAAGAAGGGTGACGTCTTCAGCGACGACCTGATCGACGGTTACATCGCGCTCAAGTGGGAAGAGGTCTACAACTTCGAGCACACCCCGCATCCGGTCGAGTTCCAGATGTATTATTCTTCGTAAACATTTCTATACATTGACTAAAAGTTGTTTGGACGGGGCGGCGCGGTAAACGTCGCCCCGTTCTTTTTGACGGGGGCTGAACGGACAGGCGCGTCCCTTCGCCGGTGGCTTTTCCTTGACAAAGGCGGCTTGTCGGATGGACCTTCCCTCCGTCGTCGCTTCGGACGGCATCTTGTGTTGCTTGTTCTCAGGGCAGGGTGAAAATCCCGACCGGCGGTAGGCCTCGCGTGCGCGAGGCGAGCCCGCGAGCGCCCGCGACCCGAACGGGTCGTGGGGTCAGCAGATCCGGTGAGAGGCCGGAGCCGACGGTGACAGTCCGGATGGAAGAGGACGAGCCGACCCCGACCTTCGCCTGCCTTCGGGACGGCGAGGGCGGCGTCTGCGCCGACCGTCGAGGCCGTTTGGCCCGGCGGTCTCAAGTCTTCGCCCTGATTCAGGCTTGCCCCTTGATGGAGTAAGGACATGAATCAGATTTCTCCCTCCCACAGCCTCCTCGTCCCCTTCGGCGATCCGCCGCTTCGGATCGCTCGGGTGGTCGAGCAGATCCGCCAGGGCGGCGGGGTGATCGTCGTCGACGATGAGGACCGCGAGAACGAAGGCGATATCGTCTTCGCGGCCGACTCGATCACGCCCGCGCAGATGGCCCTGCTGATCCGCGAATGTTCGGGCATCGTCTGCCTGATCCTCACCGACGAGCGGGTACGCCGCCTGGGCTTGCCGCCTATGGTCAACGCCAATACCTCCCGCTTCGGCACCGCCTTCACGGTGTCGATCGAGGCGCGGCACGGCGTCACCACCGGCGTTTCCGCCGAGGACCGCGTCGCCACCATCCGCCAGGCGGTGGCTGAGGGCTGCCGGCCTGACGATCTCGCCCGCCCGGGACACGTGTTCCCGATCCGTGCCCATCCCGGCGGCCTCGCCGCCCGCCGCGGCCACAGCGAGGCGACTATCGAACTCATGCGGCGGGCCGGCCGCGCGCCTGCCGGCGTGCTATGTGAGGTCATGCGGCCGGACGGCAGCATGGCGCGCCTGCCGGCTCTGATCGCGCTCGCCAAGGCCCTGGGCTTGCCGATCGTCACCATCGCCGACCTGCTGGCCTGCCCGTATCCGGCACCATGCTCGCGCGGCCGGGAAAGCTGATCCCGCCTCGTTCGTATCGGCGGCCAGCGGGTCCGTTCGCTCCGGACGCGTGTGAACTCTCTCCGCGCACGGAGCGGACGGGCCGGCCTGCCCCATGATGGAGTAAGGACATGAATCCGTTATCCCCCGCCGATGACCGCGCGGCTCCCGCGGAGGAGCCGCAGAACGTTTACGACGATCCCGCCTTCTTCGCCGGCTATGAAAAGCTGCGGCGGACCCGCACCGGCCTCAACGAGGCGCTCGAACAGCCGGCGCTGTGGTCGGTGCTGCCGGACTCGCTCGACGGTCTCGATGTGCTCGACCTCGGCTGCGGCTTCGGCGACTTCGCCCGCATGGCGCGGGCCCGCGGTGCGCGCTCCGTGCTGGCCATCGACGTGTCGGCCAACATGCTTGCCGCAGCAGCCGAACGGACGCGTGATGCCACCATCGAATACCGCCGCCAGAGCATCGAGCACTTCGATTCAGCTGGCCGGGCGTTCGACTTGGTGGTGTCGTCGCTGGCCCTTCATTACGTCAAAGACTACGCAGCCGTGGTCAGCCGCGTGGCAACCCTGCTGGTGCCGGGCGGGCGCTTCGCCTTTTCTGTCGAGCATCCGATCTGTACCGCGCTCCCCGGCCAGCAGTGGATGCGCGATGCCGGCGGGCGGCCCCTCTACTGGCCAGTCGACGACTACCGCGCCGAGGGCGAGCGCCGGACCCGCTGGTTCGTCGCCGGGGTCGTGAAGTACCACCGTACCGTCGAGACCTACGTGACCGGCCTCCTCGCGGTCGGCCTCGTGCTGCGCGCTCTCAAGGAGCCGGGACCTGTGGCTGGAGAGGTGGCGAAAGGGGTTCCCGACATTGACCTTCACCTCCGCCGCCCGCCCTTCCTGGTGCTCGCCGCGGATCGTGTCCGACACGGATCCCGTGGCTCGTTCGGTGGAAGTTGACCCAATCCGGACCATCCCGACCGATTTTGAGCCTCCCGACATCAGACACTCAGCCGGGTGTCTCACCCCTCGCCGCCTCTCGGCACGGAAGACAAGTCGGATCGGAGGGATGACGGCCGGCCCGGCCGTTTTGGACCGGGCCGACCGCTGCGTTCACGGGTTGGCGTAGATGCTGCCCAGGTAGAATTCGCTGGCTGGAACTTGGTTCTTGATCTTGCCGAACTGGACATAAAGGTCGGCAAGCGTGTCGAACCAGGCGGCGACCTTTCCTTCGGTCGTCAGCTTCTCCAGCTCGTCGCTGGATGGCAGGTGCGCCAACTTGGATTCGGCATCCAGCGGCTCCTTCGGCACACCGAGGAACTTGGCCGTGATCTCGACGGCTTTTTCCCGGTTCGCGCGGCGGTAGTCTGTCGCTTCCTTGATCACGGCGTCGACCTTGGCGATCAGCTTTGTATTGCCGGCCACGGCGTTCGACACGATGAAGCTGCTGGGAAAAGCGACCTCGGGGAAGAACTCTTCGTTGGACGACAGCTCGTTGAGGCCCTTGACGCGCTGGCGGATGACGTCGACGAACGGATACCAGATGCCGGCGGCGTCGACCTGGCCGGACGCGAAGGCGGTGACGATGGTGCTGGGGTCCATCTTCACCGGCTCAATGTCGGCCAGGGTCATGCCGTGCTTCTTGAGCGCCAGGCGCAGGAGCATGTCACCCGATGTTCCCTCGGGGATGCCGACCTTCTTGCCCTTCAGATCCGCCATGGTCTTGATGCCGGGCTGGGCGATGACGCGGTCGGTGTAGCCGAGCGCGTTCACCGCGATGACCTTGGCGTGGCCGGAGGCCGGCAGCCACAGGGCGCCGGGCCCGATGTAGGCAAAGTCCAGCGAACCCGCGCCCAAGGCCTGGACCTGGATGGGGCCGTTGGTGAAGATGCTGAGCTTGGCCGTCAGGCCGTGCTTCTTCCAGAGGTCCAGCTCGTTGGCGATGGCCACCATGCTGGTTCCGAAATAGTCGGCGATATGGCCCATGCGGATGGTGTCGGCCTGGCCCTGCGCCAAGGCCGCCGGCCAGCCGCCGCCCAGCATGGCGGCGCCCGCCACGATGCCGAGAAACGTTCGCTTCGTGATCATCATGCTCACCTCCTCCTCAAGTGTCGATCTGGCCCGAGCGAGAGTAGACCGCATGCCAGACTTCGTTGCGGATGGCCGCGAATTCGGGTGAAAGGCGGATGTCCTCGGTGCGCGGATAGGGCAGACCGACCTCGACGATCTCCTGCAGCCGCCCCGGCCGGGCCGACATCACGACGACGCGGTTGGCCAGATAGACCGCCTCGTCCACGTCATGGGTGATGAACATCACCGTGCGCCGGTCCTTCAACCAGGTCACCAGCAGCTGGTCCTGCATGCGCACGCGGGTCAGCGCGTCCAGCGCGCCGAACGGCTCGTCCATCAGCAGCACCTCGGGGTTGACCGCGTAGGCCCGGGCGATCGCGCAGCGCTGCTTCATGCCGCCCGACAGCGTTTTCGGCAGGGCGTCGGCGAAGTCCCCGAGCCCGACCAGCCCGATATAGTGCTCGGCCCGTTTGCGGCGTTCGGCGCGCTGGACGCCGCTAACCCGAAGCCCGAACTCGACGTTCTTGCGCACGGTAAGCCACGGGAAGAGGGCGTACTGCTGGAAGATGACGCCGCGATCGGGGCCGGGTCCCGCGATCGCCCGGCCATCGAGGAAGCAGTTGCCGGCCGACGCCTTCAGCAGTCCGGCGGCGATGTTGAGCGCGGTCGACTTGCCGCATCCCGACGGGCCGACCACGGTGACGAATTCGCCGTCCCCGATCTCCAGGCTGAAATCCTTGAGCGCCGCCACGGCGGCGTCGCCGGAGCCGAAGACGCACGAAGTGCGGTCGAACCATATCTTGGCCGGGGGGGCGCCGATCATCGCTCGACCCTTTCCTGCCAGCGGGTGAGGTGCCGCTCGGTCCACACGACCGCGCGGTCCATGAGCAGTCCCAGCACGCCGATCGAGATCAGGCAGACAAAGATGGTGGAGAGGTCGTAATAGAGCTGACCCTGCTGCATGCGGAAGCCGAGGCCGGATTGCGCCGCGATCAGTTCGGCGGCAACCACGGTCGCCCAGGCCGACCCCAGTCCGATCCTGAAGCCGACCAGGATGAACGGTGTCGAGGCGGGAACGACGACCCGCGAGAAGATGATCCAGTCCCTGGCGCCCAGCACGCGGGCCGCGTTGATCAGTGTCCTGTCCACGCTCACCACGCCCTGATAGGTGGCCACCACCGAGGACAGGAAGGCCGCCAAGAAGATGACGAAGACCTTCGGCTTCTCGTCGATGCCCAGGGTGACGATGGCGAGCGGAATGATGGCGAGCGGTGGGATCACCCGGAAGAATTGCACCCACGGCTCGATCAGGCCGCGCGCCACCTTGTACCACCCCATCAGGAAGCCGACCGGTATGGCCAGCAGGGCGCCAAGGAAGAAGCCGCTCAGCACCCGGCCCATCGAGGCGCCGACGTCGACGAAAAGCTGGCCGCTGGCGATCGTCTCGCCGGCCTTGATGAGGACTTCGAGCGGCCCCGGCAAGGCGATGGCCCCGCTCGCGGCGGCCAGCCACCATACGCCGATGACGACGACCACCGAGACGGCGCCGAGCGCCAGGTTCGTCACGTCCACCAGCGACCGCTCCTTGGGCGAGGATGAGGTGTCGGGCAGCGTCGCCATCAGCCGGTTCCCTCATAGACGAATCTTTCGAGGCCGACGCATGCCGCGCCCTTGGCGCCGGCATCGGGCCTGAGGCTCACCTTGTCCACCTTCAGCCCCTTGAGCTGGCGCATCAGGCGGGGCGGCAGGTCGCGCCGCAGATCATCGAGAAGCCGCTGGGGGGCTTCGCCGAGATGGCCGCCCAGCACGACGAGGTCGGGCGCGATCAGCGTCACGGCCGTGGCCAGCGCGTGCAGGAAGGGACGATAGAGGGGTTCCCATACCGCCGGTTGGTCCATCGCAGCAGCCATCAGGCCGCCTTCCGGAACCGCGTCCAGGCCGAGCCTTTCGAGGATCGGGCGTTCGGAAAACACTGTCTCGACACACCCCTTGCCGCCGCACCGGCAGGCCCCGCCGCGGGGATCCAGCACGATATGGCCGATTTCCACGGGTCCCCAGTGCTTGCGTCCGCGCATGTTGCGGCCCGAATGCGCAAAGCCGCCGCCGAGGCCCGCCCGCATGTAGACGGCCAACACCGTGTCATACTCGCGCCCGACGCCGAAGCGCGCCTCGGCCAGCGCGATGGCGGTGACGTTGTGCTCGATGACGGCGGGCAGGCCGACGATCGCCTCGATGCGGTCGGCGAACGGGATGTCGTGCCAGTGCGTGAACGCCGCGTTGATGTTGAGCCGGCCGCCGCGGTCGACCGAGCCCGGCACGCCGATGCCGACGCCCCGGAACTTGTTGCGGTATTGCCCGCTGGCCTCGATCAGGCGGTTGACGGCATGGCCCACCCGCTCGATCAGGGAGTCGACCGACGTCTCATCGACGGGAAACGTGAAGCGATCGCGGGAAAGCACGTTCAGCAGAATGTCGGTGACGACCAGTTCCACCCGGCCGGCCCCGACGTGCGCGCCGACCAGATAGCAGCAGTCGCCGTTGAGCGCGATGTTGACCGGCGGGCGGCCGAGCTGGCTGCGGTTGGCGCCGCCGACCTCGCTCACCTGGCCGCGTGCGATCAAATCGGCCGTGATCTTGGAAAGCGCCGCCGCCGACACCCCGATGGCCCGCGCCAACTCGGCCCGCGACGTCGGTCCGCGATCGCGCAACAGCGACAGCAATTCGCCCGTGGTGGTCGATTGCACGCCTGTTCCCTTGTCAAAGCCGCCCGGTTAACCTATTATTAAGTTAAGTTAATTAATTAAATCGGCGGGGCGGCAAAGTCAAGGTGCATCCCAGGGCTTCGGCGGCGCGGTCCGCGTCGGTCCGCCCCCTTCCAGCTTCCCCTGCCAGCCAAGAGGCCTGGTCCTAATGCGACCCAATATCCTGTTCATCATGTCGGACGACCACGCCGCCAATGCGATCTCCTGCTACGGCGCCGGGTTGAACCGCACACCCCATCTGGATCGTCTGGCCAACGAAGGAATGCGCCTCGACCGTTGCTACGTGACCAACTCGATCTGCACGCCCAGCCGCGCCTCGATTCTGACGGGGACCTACAATCACGTGAACTGCGTGACCACGCTGGACACCCACATCGACAACCGGCTGCCCAATGTCGCCAGGCATCTGCGGGCGGCCGGGTACCAGACGGTCCTTTTCGGCAAATGGCATCTGGGCGAAGGGGCGGCACACCAGCCGACCGGGTTCGACGAGTGGTCGGTGCTGCCGGGCCAGGGCGAGTATTTCGATCCCATCATGATCGACCCCTCCGGCCCCAAGGTGGAAAGGGGCTACGCCACCGACATCATCACCGACAAATGCCTCGATTTCCTGCGCCGCCGCGACCCCGCCAAGCCCTTCTTCATGATGTGCCACCACAAGGCGCCGCACCGGCCGTTCGTGCCGCATCCGCGCTATGCGGGGTTGTTCGCCGACGAGGACATTCCGGTGCCGGCCACCTTCGACGACGACTACGCCAACCGCGCCCGGGCCGCCTCGGCCGCGAAGATGCGCATCCGCGAGGACATGACCTACGAGGATCTGGGGTTGATCCAGCCGGAAGGCGGCGCCGAGGTGGGCGACGTGCTGCTGGCGGAATGGTCGATGCGCAAGGTGCCCGATCCCGAGGACGTGGGCGGCCTTAAGCTGATCGACCGGGAAACCGGCGAGGCCTATACGTTCAACCGCCGCGAGGACCTGCACCGCTTCAAGTACCAGCGCTATCTGAAGCGCTACCTGCGCACCATCGCCGGCATCGACGACAATGTCGGGCGCCTGCTCGACGGCCTCGACGCGGCCGGGCTCGCCGAGAACACGCTGGTCATCTACACCTCGGACCAGGGCTTCTTCCTGGGCGAGCACGGCTGGTTCGACAAGCGTTTCATGTACGAGGAATCGCTCAGGATGCCCTTTTTGGTGCGCTATCCCCGGGGCATCAAGGGGGGCTCGGTCTCCCGCCTCATCGCCACCAACGTGGATTTCGCGCCGACCTTCCTCGATTACGCCGGGGCGGCGATTCCCAGCTACATGCAGGGGGTCAGCCTGCGGCCGCTGTTCGAAAGCGGCGCCGGCGCCGGTTGGCAGGACGTCGCCTACCACCGCTACTGGATGCACAAGGATGCCATCCACAATGCCTTCGCCCACTACGGCGTCAGGGACGCGCGCTACAAGCTGATCTACTGGTACAACGATCCGCTCGGCCAGGCGGGCGCCAACGCGGGCGACGAGCCGCCGGAATGGGAGCTCTTCGATTGCGAGAAGGACCCGCTGGAGCTGGTCAACGTGGCCGACGATCCATCCTACGCCGAGGTTTTTGCCGCCATGCTGGCCAAGCTCGACGCCAAGATGGCCGAAATCGGCGACGTTCCCGAACACGACAGCCGGACCGTCCTGGCGGCGCGGCGGCTGGCGGGCCGCCAAGGGGCATGACCTTCAGGGACAGAAAGAGCCATGAAAATGTTGAGTTGGGATATCCACCCCTTGTTCAGTGCCGATCGGCTGCGTGCCGGACTGGCGAGTCTATGGTCGCGCATTCTCAAGGGTGTGCGCTATCATCCAGAGAAGCGATACATGCGGCCGCACTGACTTCATCGGCAGGACGGAGCGGGACGGCCCTGGGCTCGAGCGTGCGATGATCCCCTCCCCGACCCCTCCGTCCCGATCACGCCCCTTTCAGGTGATGGTCAAGCCGAACGGGCCACGCTGCAACCTGGACTGTACCTACTGCTACTACCTGGAAAAGGAACGGCTCTATCCGGAGACCCGGAAGTTCCGGATGCCCGACGACGTGCTCGAAGCCTATGTGCGCGACTACATCGCCACGCAGGCCAAGGCGGGGGCACCCGAGATCTGGTTCTCGTGGCAGGGCGGCGAGCCGACCCTGCTGGGGGTCGAGTTTTTCCGCCGCGCGGTGGCTCTCCAGAAAAAGTATCGGCCCGCGGGTGCGGCCGTCCGCAACGCGCTGCAGACCAACGGCACGCTGCTCGACGAGGAATGGGCACGGTTCCTCAAAGAGCATGACTTTCTCGTCGGTCTCAGCATCGACGGCCCGCGCGAATTGCACGACCGATACCGCGTCGATCGCGCGGAGCGGCCCACCTTCGACAAGGTGATGGAAGCGGTGGCGCTGTTGCGGGGCCACCAGGTGGATTTCAACGCGCTGACCGTCGTGCACCGGCAGAACGCCAGGAAGCCGCGCGAGGTTTACCGCTTCCTCAAAAGCATCGGCGTCGAGTACATGCAGTTCATCCCCATCGTCGAGCGGACGGCCGATGG